>CBFGZZ010000098.1:0-25225 GCA_965653385.1 uncultured Streptomyces sp.
GGCCCGGCGTCGAAGGGTGACGTCGGCGGCTGTGACGCGCACCTCACCCCTCCTCCCCCCGACACCCGCAGGCCGTCGCAAGCAACCGTCACCCGTTCAGCCCTCCACGACCCACCCCCCACCCCCCATCCACGCCATGGTCGTAAGAGCAGCCCACACCGCACGCAGCACGCACTGAGGGGTGGACCCAGCCGTGACCGAGACCGCACGCGCGCGCAGCAGGAGGGGGCCCATGCGGCGGTGGGTGCGGCGTGGGGCGCTCGGGGTGGGGGGTGTGCTCGTTGTCGCGGGCGGGGTCGGGTGGGCCGTGTACGCGAAGCTCGACGCGAACATCACGCCCGACGAGGCCGCCGCGGCCGAACTCGCCCGGTATGAGAAGGAGCGCCCCACCTCGTTGGTGCGTGGCGCGCAGAACATCCTGCTCATCGGGTCGGACTCAAGGGCGGGCCGGGCCAACCGGCGCTACGGACGCGACTCCGGGACCGAGCGTTCCGACACCACGATCCTGCTGCATCTCTCCGCCGAGCGCCGCAGCGCCACCGCCGTGTCGATACCCCGCGATCTGATGGTGGACGTCCCCAGCTGCCGCCGCCGCGACGGCACCCGCACCCAGCCCATGTTCGCGATGTTCAACTACGCCTTCCAGAAGGGCGGTTCGGCCTGCACGATCCGCACCGTGGAGCGACTCACCGACATCCGCGTCGACCACCACGTGGTCGTCGACTTCCACGGCTTCAAGGAGATGGTCGACGCCGTCGACGGCGTGCAGATCTGCCTGGCGAAGCCCATCAACGACAAGGCGGCCAAGCTACGGCTCCCGGCCGGCAAGGTGACCCTCGACGGCGAGCAGGCCCTCGGCTACGTGCGCGCCCGCAAGTCCCTCGGCGACGGCAGCGACACCGAGCGCATGGAGCGCCAGCAGCGCTTCCTCGCCGCCCTCGTGCACAAGGTCCAGAGCAACGACGTCCTGCTGAATCCGGTCAAGCTCTACCCGGTCCTGGACGCGGCGACCTCATCCCTCACCACCGACCCCGACCTGGCCAGTTTGCGTGGTTTGTACGAACTCGCCCGCGGAGTACGCAACATCCCCACCGAACGCGTGCAATTTCTCACGGTCCCTCGGGAGTCGTACATACACAACGCCAATCGCGACCAACTCGTGGAGCCCGAAGCGCGACGGCTCTTCCAGCGACTCCGCGTCGATGCCCCAGTGGAAGTCGTGAATTCGCCCGAAAAGTCCCAGGACTCGTCACGCGGCTCTTCGCACAGGAGTTCGCATGACGGCGACGGGAAGTCCCGCAGGGGCCAGGCGAGCCGCCCCGCCGACCCCACTCCCCCGGCACCCACCTTCCGGGGCAACACAGCCGCCGAGAACCCCTGTGAGTAAAACGCTCACCAAGTCGACGAACCCCAGTTCAAAGAAATGCGCCGGATTGCCCAGTTGTAGGGACGTGGAATTTGTCACCGTCGTCGCTTGACGCTGAACTGGGCGGATAGTGTGAGCGATCCGGTGCTCCCTGCCGTAGTTAGGCTTGCGCACTGTTTGACCGAGAGACCCGAGCGCCTTGGAGGGGGAAGGCGCCGCGTGGCCCCGACGGAGGATTCAGACAACCGTGGACGCGCAAGGCCGTGGGCGGGCGGACGACATCGATCCCGCAGACCAGTGGGTGCTCAACCCGAACACCGGTGAATACGAACTGCGACTGACTCCTTCCGCTCCGCAGTCGTCGGTTCCGGGACCGCGCAGATCCGCCTCCCGGGCCGGCACCGCCGCACGAGCCGGCGGAGCGAGCGCGGGGCGCGCGGCGAACGGCGCCGCCGGAGCCGGTGACGCCGGAGGCGCCGTACGCAACCGGACCGGCGCACCGGCCCGCGAGCCGCGCCCGGACCGCGCCGCGCCCGGCCGCGAGGTCCCCTCGCAGCGCAGGCGCCGAGGCGCGCCCGAGGAGCCGTCGGCGGGCCGGCGCGGTCGTCGGCCGGTGAAGAAGAAGAGCAAGGCGAAGAAGGCCCTGCTGTGGACCAGCGGTGTGACGGCGTTCGTGGTGGTCGCCGTCGCGGTCGGCGGGTACCTCTACATCGAGCACCTCAACGGCAACATCCAGTCCATCTCCGACGACGGCGCGAGCACCGGTGGCTTCTCCAAGGACAAGGCCATCAACATCCTGCTCATCGGCACGGACAAGCGCACGGGAGCGGGCAACGACAAGTACGGCGACGCGGGCAGCGCCGGGCACGCCGACACCACGATCCTGCTGCACGTCTCCAAGGACCGCTCGAACGCGACCGCGCTCAGCATCCCGCGCGACCTGATCGTCGACATCCCGGACTGCCCGACGACGCAGGAGGACGGCTCCTCGAAGGTCATCGCGGGCGAGACCGGCGTCCGCTTCAACACCAGCCTCGGCCAGGAGGGCCGTACGCCCAGCTGCACCGCGCGCACGGTCACCGAGCTGACCGGGATCAAGCCGGACAACTTCATGGTGGCCGACTTCAACGCGGTCAAGACGCTGACGACGGCGGTCGGCGGCGTCGAGGTGTGTCTGGGCAAGGACATCAACGACCCCGACTCCCACCTCAACCTCCCCAAGGGCGAGCATGTGATCGAGGGCGAGCAGGCGCTGGCCTTCGTCCGCACGCGGCACGCCGTCGGCTTCGGCGGCGACCTGAGCCGGATCGGACTCCAGCAGCAGTTCCTCAGCGCGCTGATGCGCAAGCTGAAGTCCAACGACACGCTCACCAGCCCGACCAAGATGATCAAGCTGGCGGAGGCGGGCACCAAGGCGCTGACCGTCGACTCCCAGCTCGACAGCATCGACAAGCTGAAGGACCTCGGTCTGGAGCTGGGCAAGCTCAACACCAAGAACCTGACCTTCACCACGGTTCCGGTGATCGACAACCCGGCCGAGAAGGTCAAGGCGACGGTCGTACTCAACGAGACGACGGCTCCCCAGGTCTTCCAGGCGATCCAGAACGACGTCTCCTTCACCGAGGTCAAGCAGCAGAAGAAGAAGGAGGCCGCCGCCGTGGCCGCCCGGCTCAAGGGCACCAAGGCCGACCCCTCCGAGGTACGGGTGCAGGTCATGAACGGCGGAGCGCCCGCCGGCAGCGCCCAGGAGACCCTCACCTGGCTGCAGACCGAGGAGGGCGTGGAGAAGTCCGAGAACGCGGGCAACGCCCCGGCGACGCTGGCGAAGACGACGCTGGAGTACGCGCCGGACCAGGCGGACCAGGCTCGCGCGCTCGCCGCCATCATGGGGCTGTCGGGGTCCGCGATGAAGCCCGGCAAGAGCGTGACCAACTCCCAGGGCCTGCCCACGATGACCCTGACCCTGGGCAAGGACTTCAAGGGCGCGGGCGTCTCGCTCACGGCTCCGACGAAGGCTCCCGACGTGGAGAAGTCCACGGCCGACAAGGTCGAGTGCGCGAAGTAGCCCCGGTATGCCGCTCGCTCCCGGCACGAAATTGGTGTCGGGAACGCAACTGTGCCGGACGCTCGTTGGTCTGACACACGACGCCGGTGTGTCGACCGGCGTCGGCCGGCTCGGCGCGCTGCCGTACCCGGCGTGGATTTTGCCGACGCGTGGCCAACCCGGTCCGGCCCCCCAGAGGTCTGACAGGTAGCGAACCGGTGTCGGACAGGGTGGTCTGCCATGGTGCGCTCCGCACCGGACAGGGAGGTCCGGGGCGGAGCTGAGCCGTGTCGGGCAAAGGGCGGGGAAGGGCAGAGAGTTGGCGCAGAGCAGTGTGCGAGGGAAGGCCCCCGCGGTGGAGGACACCATGTCCCTCACCCCGCAGGCCGACCAGGACACGCCGGCCGACCGGGGCGGCCGGCACGGTGGCGGGCGTCGCAGAGGCGGCCGGGGGGCCGACGGCAGGCGGCGCAGACGGCGTGCGCTGCGCTGGTCGGCGACGGTTCTGGCGGTGGTGATACTGGGCACCGCGGGTGCCGGGTATCTCTACTACCAGCACCTCAACGGCAACCTGAAGAAGGACGACCTCAACATCGGCGACGCGAAGGACCGCGCCGCCAAGACCGAGGCGAACGCGGCCGGTCAGACGCCGCTGAACATCCTGCTGATCGGCTCGGACGCCCGGGACAGCAAGGAGAACCAGAAACTCGGCGGCGCCAAGGAGACGTTCGGCGGTGTCCCGCTCGCCGATGTGCAGATGCTGCTGCACGTGTCCGCCGACCGCACCAACATGTCGGTGGTGAGCATGCCGCGCGACACCCTGGTGGACATGCCCAAGTGCACGGACCCGGACAGCGGGGACGTGTACGAGGCCCGCGAGCGCATGATGACGAACCGGTCGCTCGGCCGCGGCGGACCGGGGTGCACGGTGGCGACGTGGGAGAAGCTGACCGACATCCACATCGACCACTTCATGATGATCGACTTCTCCGGTGTGGTGTCGATGGCGGACGCGATCGGCGGCGTCCCGGTCTGCGTGAACGCCAACATCGAGTCCAAGGACAGCAAGGGCCACGGCTCCGGGCTGAAGCTGGAGAAGGGCACGACGTACGTCAAGGGCGAGCAGGCCCTGCAGTGGCTGCGCACCCGGTACGGCTTCGAGGACGGCAGCGACCTCGCCCGCGCCAAGGCGCAGCACCAGTACATGAACTCGATGGTCCGTGAGCTGCGCAAGAGCGCCAAGCTCAGCAACCCGGGCAAGCTGCGCGCGCTCGCCGAGGCGGCCACCAACGCCCTCACCGTCGACCCGGGTCTGGGCACGGTGGCGAAGCTGTACGACCTGGCGGGCGAGCTCAAGAAGGTGCCGACGTCGCGCATCACCATGACGACGATGCCGAACGAGTACGACACGATCCAGACCGGCCGGGTGGTGCCCACCGAGGACGCGACCAAGCTGTTCCGGCTGGTGCGTGAGGACATCGCCCTCGACGGCAAGGACAAGAAGAAGAAGTCCACCGAGGACAAGGGCTCCACCGACCCGGCCGCGGCGGACGACGAGATCGCCGTCCAGGTGCAGAACGGCACTCGCACCGACACCCTCGCCCCGGCCTCCGGTCGCGCGACCACCGTCGCCGGGCTGCTCGTCGACAAGGGCTTCACCCGGGCCGTGGCGGACGCCTCGACCGCACCGGTCGAGGACACGACAATCGTCCGCTACCCGAGCGCCGACCTGGAGGGCGACGCCCAGCGGCTCGCCAAGGCCCTCGGCATCCCCACCAGCGCCGTGGAGAAGTCCACGAACGTCTCCGGCGTGACGCTCGTCGTGGGCGCCGACTGGCGCGAGGGTACGGCTTACAAGGCGCCGAAGGAGGACGACAAGACGCCGGACACGGCGGAGGCGCTGAACGCCTCCGACACCAAGGCGTGCATGAAGGTGGACCCGGACTTCACCTGGTGACGGGCACCGCCCGCCCGGCGGGGCTCAGTTGGCGCTGAGAACCGCCGGGCGGCGCGAGGCGATGACCTTCTTCGCCAGGGAGCGCGGGCTGGTCAGAAAGCCGTAGCCCCAGGACATGTGCATGGTGGCGAGGGCGACCGGGATCTGGAGGCGTGCCTTCAGCGGCAGGCCCTTGCCGGCCGGGACGGACCCGGCGGCGATGGCCGCGAGATAGCCGCCGGGGATCAAAAAGCCCCAGGGAGTCAGGGCGGCGCCGACCACGAGGCCCGCGGCGATCGCGCACACCGCGGTCGGCGGGGCGAGGTAGCGCAGGTTGATGGAGCCGGCGTGGTAGCGGGCGACGACGTGCCGCCAACGGCCGTAGTCCTTGTACTGCTTGGCGAGGGCCTTCACGCTCGGCCTCGGGCGGTACGACACCTTCAGCTCGGGCGAGAACCAGATGAGGCCGCCCGCCTCGCGGATCCGGAAGTTCAGCTCCCAGTCCTGGGCGCGGATGAACTCCTCGTTGTAGCCGCCCTGTTGCTCCAGCGCCTCGCGCCGGAAGACACCGAGGTACACGGTCTCGGCGGCCTGTGCCTCGCCACCGGTGTGGAAGGCCGCGTTGCCGACGCCGATCTTCGAGGTCATCGCGGCCGCGACGGCGTGCTCCCAGTCGTTCTCGCCCTCGGCGTGCATGATGCCGCCGACGTTCTGCGCGCCGGTCTCCTCCAGGAGCCGTACCGCGGTGGCGATGTAGTTCGGCGAGAGCATGCCGTGGCCGTCGACGCGGACGACGATCGGATGGCGGGAGGCCTTGATCGCGGCGTTGAGCGCGGCGGGCGTGCGGCCGGTGGGGTTCGGGACGGTGTGCACGCGGGGGTCTTCGGCCACGAGCTCGGCGGCGATCTCGTCCGTGCGGTCCGTGGACGGACCGAGGGCGATCACGACCTCCATCTCGCCGGCGTACTCCTGCGCGAGGATCGCTTGGACGGCTCCGCGCAGATGCCGCTCCTCGTTGAGGACGGGCATGATGACGGACACGGCGGGGAGCTGCACGTCGGGATTGGCGTTCATAGGGGCCTCACGTTACCGCGAACGGGGGACAGCATTGCGCGCCGCCGGGGTCGCTGCCCCGGTCAGCAGATCGTATGGGCCTACGGTGCTCACGGATCCCACGTACGGCCCCCAGGGCAACCCCAGCGGAGGTATCCCCCCATGCCCACGCCGCCCCGCCGCTCCCCCGCCTCGCCGCAGCGCAGTCCGCAGCCGTCCCGTGGCGGGGCGCGGCCGGTCGCGCCCGTACGGCGCAGGCGGCCGCGCTGGGCCATGCGGACGGTGACCACGCTGTCGGTGGTGATCCTGGCCTCGGCCGGGATCGGGCACGCCGTGGTCACCAGCCTGGACGCGAAGATCGCGCGCGTGGACCCGTTCAAGGACATGAAGAACCGGCCGCAGGCCGGGCACGGGATGAACGTGCTGCTCGTCGGCACGGACGGCCGCGACCGCATCAGCGAGGAGGAGCGGCGCAAGTACCGGCTCGGCGGCGCCCCCTGCCACTGCACCGACACGATCATGATCGTGCACATCTCGGAGGACCGGGAGCGGGCGAGCGTGGTGAGCCTGCCGCGCGATTCGTACGCCGAGGTGCCCGCGGTCGACGGGCGCAAGGCTCATCCCATCAAGATCAACGCGGCGTACGCGGAGGGCGGTCCGAACCTGACCGTGCGCACCGTCGAGCACATGACGCACGTCAAGATCGACCATTATCTGGAGGTCGACTTCACCAGCTTCATGAAGACGGTGGACGTGGTCGGCGGCGTGCAGATCTGCACCGCCGAGCCGCTGAAGGACTCGTACACCGGGCTGGACCTGCCGGCCGGGCGGCACCGGCTGATGGGCGGCGAGGCCCTGCAGTACGTCCGCGCGCGGCATGTCGACAGCGACTCCGACCTGGGCCGGGTGCACCGCCAGCAGCGGTTCATGGCGGCACTGGTCGAGCGGGCGACGTCGTCCGGGATCCTGCTGAACCCGATGAGGTTCCGGGACGTGACGCGGGCCGTGCTGGGCTCGGTACGGGCCGACAAGGGCTTCGGGACGGGCGAGTTGCTCGACCTGGGGCGGGCGATGCGGAACTTCTCGCCGTCGTCGTCGGAGTTCACCACCGTGCCGATCGGGCAGCTGGAGTACGAGGTGAAGGGCATCGGCTCCACGGTGAAGTGGGACACCGCTCAGGCCGAGCGCCTCTTCCGGGCCCTGCGCGAGGACAAGCCGCTGTCCTCGCACCGGCCGAAGCGCCGGGCCGTGCCCGTGGAGGTCGCGCCGCGCCAGATCCATGTCCAGGTGGAGAACGGCACGAAGGAGAACGGCCTCGGCAAGCGCGTCGACGCGGCGCTGGCGGCGACCGGGTTCCGTACGACGGGGCGTCCGGTGGCCGCGGCGGACCGGGCGCTGAAGCGGACGGTCGTCGTCCACGACCCCGGCTGGGACCGCTCGGCGAAGTCGCTGGCGGCCGCGCTGCCGGGGAGCGAGCTGCGTGCGGTGAAGGGGCTGGGGCCGACGCTGAAGGTGATGGTCGGGGCCGACTTCGAGAAGGTGCGCAAGGTACGGGCCGAGGACCCGACGCAGGGCCAGTCGATCGTGGTGCGGGGCGACGAGGCGGGGTGCTCGTAGCACCGTCCCTAACCTCAATGGACGTGCGCGACGGCATACGGCGGAATGCCTGACGCGTTGGCTCGTGCGGCATCTGGTGTGAATTGTTCGCGTCCGCCCGATGGCGCGGCGCGGTGGGCGGGCGTAGGACGGAAGGGCACGGGGCCCGCCCCGGGCTCCCGCGTCCCCCAGGAGGAGCCATGACCCAGCCCGGAACCATGCCTGCCATGAGCAAGGAGATGCAGGACTGCGTCGACGCGTGCATGACCTGCCACAGCATCTGCGAGGAGACCATGAGCTCCTGCATGCAGATGGGCGGCCAGGCTCAGATGCAGATCATGCGGGCGCTCATGGACTGCGCCGAGACGACCCGTATGTGCGCGGACATGATGATGCGCCGCTCGCCGATGTCGGCCGAGATGTGCGCGATGTGCGCCAAGGCGTGCGAGATGTGCGCCGAGGCGTGTATGTCCATGCCCGACGACGCGCAGATGATGCGCTGTGCCGAGGCGTGTCGTTGCTGTGCCGCCACCTGTCGCGCGTTGGCGGGCGCCACGATGTGACGGCCGCGTGACAGCGGTCGAGGGCACCCCCCCGCAAAGGGGTGCCCTCGACACACAGGCGCGCTCAGTTGCCCGAGACGGTCACCGTCTCGTCGTTCTTCAACTGCTCCACCAGCTGCTTCACCTTCGCGGTGTCCCACTGGAGGTTGCCGTTCGAGGCGTTGCCCGAGATCGGCATGTTCATCGACTTGCCCTCGCCGCTGCTCACGCCCTTCATCGCCCAGAACATGGACGCCAGGTCCCACAGGCCCATGTCCTTGTCGACGATCAGCGAGTCCAGGCCGGCGCCCATGGTCGGGTACAGCTTGAAGGGGTTGAGGACGGTGCCCGGGGTGGCGACCTGGTTGGCCAGGGCGGACAGGAACTTCTGCTGGTTCTTCGTCCGGTCCAGGTCGGAGCCGGCCAGCGCGTACCGGGTGCGGACGAAGGCGAGCGCCTCCTCGCCGTTCAGGGTCTGCTTGCCCTTCTTGAAGTCGGCGCCGGACTTGGAGTCCTTGATGTCCTGCGGGATGTCGATCTCGACGCCGCCGACCGAGTCCACGATGTTGGCGAAGCCGGCGAAGCCGATCTCGACGTAGTGGTCGATGTGCAGGCCGGTGTTGGCCTCGACGGTGCGGACCAGCAGTTCGGGGCCGTCCTCCGCGTACGCCGCGTTCAGCTTCACCTGGCGGCCGGTGCCCTGGTAGAGCTTCCCGGAGTCCGAGCCCTTGAACGACGGGATCGTGACGTTCGAGTCACGGGGCAGTGAGATCAGCGTCGGGCCGTTGCTGCCGGTGTGCAGGATCATCATCGAGTCCGTGCGCTTGCCCTCGGCGGACCCGGTGTGCAGCTTCTTCTTCTCCTCGGCCGACATGCCCGCACGGCTGTCGGAGCCGACGATCAGGTAGTTCGTGCCCTCGCCCGCCTCCGGCCGGTCGATGACCTGGGCCAGGTCGACCTCGCGGTTGAGCTTGCCGTCGGCCCAGAAGTAGGTGGCCACGGTCGTCACGACCAGCACCGTCACCAGTGTGATCGCGGTGATCTTTATCCGGCGCCGCCAGTTCGGCGCGGGGCGCGGCTCGTGCGTGCCGCCGCCGCCGGGACCGCCCGGGCCGCCGCCGTAGACCTGCCCGGTGTTGTAACCGCTGTCGTAGCCGTCGTCGGCGTCGTATCCGCCGTGGCCCTGGCCGTTCACGTACGACGGCTGCTGCGGCACCCCGCCGTATCCCTGGCCGGGCGGCGCCGCCGGACCGCGGCGGACCTGCCGCATCACGCGTGCACCCTCGGGCTGTGCGCTCGAGGTGCCGCGTCCGTAGCGGTTACCGCGGTTGTCGTCGGACCATCCACCGGGCCAGTCATTCATGCGCCCCAGTGTGCAGGGCACGCCCGGGTCCCTTACAAGGTTCGGGGGAAAATAGAGGCACGGCTGTTGCGAAGCCAACACAAAGTCCGCGAATGTCGGCTCGGCATAAGGTGGAGGCCATGACAGACCAGGTCACCACAGCGGAGTCGGGCACTCAGGAGATCCCGGGCAAGCCGACCTCCGCGTCCCGTACCACCCTCAGTCACATCATGACCCACAACGACACCAACCTTCTGGGGACGGTGCACGGTGGTGTGATCATGAAGCTCGTCGACGACGCGGCGGGTGCGGTGGCCGGCAGGCACAGCGGTGGCCCCGCCGTCACGGCGTCCATGGACGAGATGGCGTTCCTGGAGCCGGTGCGCGTCGGTGACCTCGTCCATGTGAAGGCCCAGGTCAACTGGACCGGCCGGACCTCGATGGAGGTCGGTGTACGGGTCCTCGCCGAGCGCTGGAACGAGTCGGCCCCGCCCACCCAGGTCGGCTCGGCCTACCTGGTCTTCGCAGCGGTGGACGCCGACGGCAAGCCGCGCCGGGTACCGCCGGTGATACCGGAGACCGAGCGCGACAAGCGCCGCTGCCAGGAGGCCCAGATCCGCCGGACTCACCGGCTGGCGCGGCGGCGGGCCATCAAGGAGCTGCGGGAGAAGCGGCTGGCGGAGGGGTTCGAGGACTGAACCTCCCGGGGGCGGCGAGGGGTGAGGCATGAGCCAGCCGTCCCGTCGGGGCGGCTGTCACTTTCCCGGTCTTGCCGTCCCGGCCCCTTCGTGGCTTCCGTACGGCCCGTTCGAATCCGGCGGTGCCCTGTCCCACCGCTGCGCCGGGTGAGCGGCATGTGGGTGACGCACTGTCAGCGGGGTCGGGCAGCGCCGTCCAACCGTTCGAGACCTCCCGGACAGGCTCTGGCCTCGTGAAACGTCCGGTTCGCCGTGCTGTGGAGCAACAGCCCGCCGCCTACGCTGAGTTCAGGGGCGCCCCTCTCCCGTGACGGACTCTCAAGGCTGAGGAGCACTGACTTGACGGACCTCGTACTGCTCGCGGGCGGATCGGTGACGATGACCCATCACGTCACCGGTACCTACTTCATGTGCAACGACTGGCACGACGGTGTCGGCAACCACACCCAGACCTGGGCCCAGGACCCGTTCGCCAAGGACAACACCTCGCATCGGTGGTTCCTGCGGGCGAACGCGGACGGCGCCACCGTGCGGATCGAGTCGTACGCGAACCACCGCTGCCTCACGGCAGGGGCCAACCCGCCCGACACCGTGACCCTCCGAGAGCACACGGACAGCCTCAGCCAGCACTGGCGGCTGGTCTCCCACGCGGAGCGGGGCAATGACTTCTACCTGGTCTCCGTCGTGCACCCGCGCTATGCCCTGGCCATCGCCGACCACCTCCAGGGCAACGACCGGCTGGTGGGCCTGACCCGCATGTGGGGCGGGCCGAACCTCTCCCAGCTGTGGCGGATCTACCCCTCGTCGGAGGACCAGGGGTGACTCCGCACGAGAACGCGCGCGACTGACGAGGAAGCCCCGGCCGGGCCCGCACGGCCGGCCGGGGCTTCCTCCGGTCACCCTCGTCGCAGCAGGACGGGTGTCACGGCAGGTTCCGCGCCATCACGATGCGCTGGACCTGGTTGGTGCTCTCGTAGATCTACGTGCTTTACAGGTCATACGGCTCTGACCTGCACGAACACCCTCCCAGAGGGGCCTGCCCCAGCATTTCCCCATGATCGTCAAGGGTCTGCCCAGGTAGGGCTGGCACTGATGACATCCCCTCCGGACGGTCCGAGGAGTGGCAGGCTTCGGGCAGGTTACGCGGTTTCCTGTTCCGTCAACCGTGATCGCTTGACCGGTGCGCCTCACCCTCGGGAGCATCAACCCAGATGCGGGGCACTGGCAGCGGCATGGGAGAGGGGAACCCAGACCATGAAGGTCACCAAGCTGGTCAGCACGTGCGACATCAAGGACTGTCCGACCGTCTACGCGACGGACCGAGGCACCTTCCTGGTTCAAGGCGAGACGCCCACCGATCACGGGCTGGAGATTCCCGCTCACGAAACCCTGGTCGAGATCCCCATGGAACTGATTCAGAAGGCCATCCGTGACAACCTCCTCTAAGACTCTCGGCGACCTCTTCGACTCTTTCGAGCGCGAGGCGTTCCGCCTGGAAACCCTGGACGACTATAGCCAGTCCGGGAACGTGGAAGCTTTCCAGGCATTCCAGGCCGGGGAGCCTCAGCCGGAGGGCTACAACGCGGGCTGGATCGAAGAACTCCGCTCACACACCGAGAAGGGGAAGCGGGTTTACCGGGTGCACATTCTGTCGCGCCCGCTCACGGACTATCTTCGCTTCGAACTCGGGTGGGGCTACCGGAAGAACATGACCGGAGGCGAAGAGTTCTTCATCCTCGACACCACCGAAAAGCCCAACCCGCTGGAGAATGTCCCGGACTTCTGGTTCTTCGACTCTACCTCCGTGGCCGTCATGAACTACGACGAAAACGGGAAGTACCTCGGATCGGAAGTACTACCGCCGGAACGCGCGGCGGAATTCACGCAGTACCGTGACGCGGCACTCGCACAGGCAGAACCGTTCAACAAATGGTGGGCAAAGTACAGGGTGTGAACAGAGCACAGCTTGGGGCCGCGCTGCGGGCTCTGCGAATGGCTTCCGGGAAGGAGGCCAAAGCAGTGGCTCGCAGCGCCCTCATGTCTCCGTCCAAGCTGTCCAAGATCGAGAATGCCAAGCTGGCACCCAGCGCAACAGACGTTGAGCGCATCCTGACAGCCATCGGCGTGTCGGACGAGGTCAAGGCCGAGTACACGGACGCGGCCCGAGCCTCGGCGACCGAGGCGACAGCGTGGCGACTTCTGAAGCGGATCGGGGTCCACAAGGGCCAGCAGGCCGCCAAGGCCCTGGAAGCCCAGATGTCGACGCTGCGGCTGTTCCAACCCGCACTCGTCCCTGGACTACTCCAGACGCCCGAATACATCCGAGCCATTCTGAAACGCCACGATCTGAGTGAGGACGCCCTCACGCGGACAATCAACGGACGACTTGAACGACAAGCGATTCTCTACGACAACGCCAAGTCACTTCGGTTCGTTATCACGGAGCCAGTTCTACGCTGGCGAATCGTCCCGGTACAGATGATGGCTGCACAGCTGGACCGCATCGCTTCCATATCTCGACTACCGCATGTGGACATCCGTGTAGTTCCGCTGGCGATTCAGCAGCAGGACATCGCTAATCACGCGTTCGTCATCCGTGACGACCGAATGGTCACCATAGAAACGGTTCACGCAGAGGTGGTCGTCACAGACCCCCGGGATGTAAGTCTGTACGTTGATAAGTTCGAAAGATTCGAGCAGGTGGCGCTGGCCGGCGCGGATATGCGGAATCTGATCGAGGGCATCCGGAACGACTTTTTGCGGGAACAGGAAACAGGCTAGAGATGCATCCATGACCCGCCGAAGATGGCGGCATGGAGAGCGAAGAGAGAACGTCCGGTCCTGCGACCGAACCCACGGCGGGGACGTGCCTGTCGGAGCTGCCGCGCGAGCCGTCACCCGTGCCCGGCTGCCCCGCGTGCCTTTCTCAGTCGGTCGCCCGCGAGAACGCCCGCTCGGGCAGTGACTACAGCGCCGTATCTGACGCCAACGTGAGGATGCGTCAGCACCAGAGAGACGAGCACGCGGGGAACCAGCCGTGAGCGTCACGGCCGAGGACATCGGTAAGCGGGTCCAGGACGCCTCCGGAAGGATCGGCATCCTCCGCGACGTGATGGGGGACTACGAGGACCCTGGGGAGCTGCCGGGCGAACGGCAGAAGCGCTCCGTTGCCTTCCTGTGGCCCGAAGGCGGCGGAAGAGAGTGGTTGGCCCCTCCGCAGCAAGTAACGCGCGCCTGAAACCCCAGATCCCTCGGGAGAACTCCGTGTTCGTTCAGGATCTGCTGAACCTGCTAGCACCCCGAACGGGTCAGGTGGACCCGGCGTCGTGCGTCCAATGCGCAACGCTCCGCAAGCGGGTTCGTGCAGCCAATCGATCCGGGAGTCCGGCCAAGGCGCTGGAAACCGTCGAAGCAATGCGGCTGCACAAGCGCTATGGACACCCCGAGGACGCGCGACAACTCCCCTCTGACCTCTCCACGCACGGTCCCCAACTGACCTAGGTGAAACAGACTCCCGCCCGGTATGGGCGGCGGCGGTCAGCCATGGCCGCGATTAGTTGAGCAGGAAGGTGCAGTGATGCAGAACGGAACCGACCTGTACGCGCTCGACATCAACGGGGCCTCGTTCGTCCAGGCGTGTGGCGGCCCCTGCACCGAGGGGTGCGTGACGCTGGCCCAGATCGGCGACGACGCCTGGGCCCTCGGTGACAGCAAGCGGCCGGACGCGCAGCCGCTGCGGTTCACCACGGAGGAGCTGGACGCGGCCGGTATCGACCCGGCGCGGTTCGGCCTGAACGTCTGATCCTCCCTCCCCGCCAGCCGGGCTCGGCTCCCCCGTCGCTCCAGGGCCGGGCCCGGCTGGTCCCCCGACCGCCGACACCGAACGGGACTGACTGGTGCACCATCACGGCTATCTGTGGACCGGCCCGAAGGAGCGTTTCGATAATGAAGCTCTACGACGACCGCCACACCCTGACCCTCCGCCAGCACCGGTTTCCGATCAGGACGTACAGGCAGAGCGGCTGCTCAAGCGCTACCGGGAAGTGGTCGCAGAGTTCCCCACTGCCGACCTCCCGCCAATCGAAACGGCGTACTGGCTCATCAAGCCCCGCCCCCTCGTTCGTGGCACCTGGGACGAGTCAAAGGAAGCGGCGTACTGGCTCGGTGAACAGCTGGCCGTGTACGCGCCGCGGTTCGTATCGGAGAGAGACCGCGACACCACGCGCCTGGCCCGGCTGGTGAACGCTGCTGCCGAGCAACTGTGCTCGGGTGCTGATGTGTCATACGGCTTCTACCTGGAACGTCCCTCGTATCTGTCCCTGGCAGTGGTGACCTGTTCCCCGAATCGCGCGAACGCTGAACTGGCCTGCCCAGTCGCGTAGTCGAAGCAACAAAGAAGCCCCGGCCTTTTGGCCGGGGCTCGTTTGGTTGGTTAGAGCAGTGCCCGGAAGGGGTTGAAGTCTGCGAGCGGTTCTGACCGCTTCGGTTCCGGCACAGACTCGGGGGCCTGCTTGGGTGCCGGGCGGTAAGCGTCGAGGCGAACGACCCGCGCGCGGTTTCGCTCACGCTCCGCGCTGGCCGGCTGCGCCTGTACGTGACGGGAAGTGTTCCGGTTCTTGTTGCTGTCCGTGCTGGCCGGCTGCGGCACAGAGTCACCGGAAGCGTCACCGCGGAGTGAGAAAACGGTAGCCGGTCGGCCTGTCTTCCCCGCCCGTTCCACGGTGACGACGATTCCGGACAGTTCCTTGACCTCTGCGGCCGTCGCTCCGACGTACGGGAGTACCTGAGAGGACGTAGCGCGTCCGCCGTGCATTTCGATCGTGGCCCGCACCTTGTCCTCAAGGCTGAGCGGCTGACGCTTCACCTTCGGAGAGGTAGCCCCCTTGGTGATCCGGACTGCGTCCTGGACGGAACGGCGAACCAGGGTGAAGGCGGCCGACAGCATCTCTTCCGTAACCGTCTCCGAGCACTCGGACGCTGCCAGGCAGGCAGCGACCCTGGGCGTCTGTTCTGCGGTCCGCTCGATGAACACGGCTTGCCCCTCCGGCAGGGACTCACCCAGGATGCGGGCATATCGGCGCACGATCCGCCACAGCGGCCGGGCGTCCTCAGCAAGCGTGATCACACGCGGCCTGGCCGTGGCCCAGCCGTAGGCGTCGGACAGGTCCCGCCCGTCCACCTCGGGCAGGCTCACCCGGTCGTCATCCAACAGGGGCACCGACCCCAGCAGGAACGGAAGAATGCGGTTGTACGAGCCACCCGCCGCTTCCGACTCGCCCACGTACTTAGCCCAGTCAGAGGGCGCGACATGGCAGTGCAGGACCATGGCAGGGGCGCGTACTTCCTGCGCCACATCCTTGGTGGTGTTCCGCAGCGTTGCACCATCCCATGCGCTCCGCAGCTTGGTCGTGAACGACGCATCCCGCTTCACTCTGCGCAGTACCTCTGACCACTCTTCCTCACACACGAAACTGCGGACGTCCCGACCATGCTCGGTCTCGGCGGTCGCTTCCTGCTGCTCCCAGAGGTGATTCACCATGCTCGCCCCGGACGTGATCCCGGATGTGGTGTGCGTGGCCACAAAGCGGCCCAGGGACTTGTCCAGGACGTGATGCGCGGCCCGTAGCGCGGTTCCCTTGCCTCTGCCCGTTCCAGCCACCAGGGCCGACCACAGCAGCACGGGCCGACCGCTACCACGGGACGAGACCTTGACCGTGCCACCGATGGCGGCCGACCACATCGACAGGGCGGCCACGTACACCCCCAATGCATCCGCTTCCAGGAACGGAGCGATCCTGCGGACCGCACGACCGATGGGACCGTACAGAACGGGGGTGCTCATGCTGCCTCTATCTCGAACAGGGTTGGCTGGTTGGCCTCTGGCCGGAGAGGCCGGGCGCACTCGACGCCCGGCACGGCGGGGGCGGCGCTCAGGCCGCTGCCGCTTTTCCCTCCGACGCGTCCCGGTGCGTCAGTTCATAGGCGTGGCGCACGTGCATGGGGATGCGTCCCTTGGTGGGAACTGCGTAGCCGTTCTCTCGCGCCCATGCCCGCACGGCACGGTTCCGCTCCCGTTCACTCATCCCGGAACGGTCGACCTTGGCAGGCTCCGGAAGCGGATCACCACCGACCAACTCACCTGAGCGAACAGCCGTCTTGAAGCGTCCAGGTTCCCGCACGTCCATCACAGGAATGGCACGCTCGGAAGCGTCTCGCAGCTTGGTGGCGTTCCGCTCGCCACCCTCCTCCAGGATCAGCAGAACCGTGCTGTCATCGGCACGGCCGACCACCTCATATCCCAGGTTGCGCACCGCGTCCCGCGCGTCATCCCACTCATAACCCGGCCCCTCACCAGCGATCATCACGGACCGAACAGGTTCGGGGGCAGACTCCACCACCGGGTAGCACGTCCAGTCCCTTGTATCGAGAGTGCGGCGAATTCGGATTACGCATTTCTGGCATGGACCCTCCGGTTTCCGTTACGCGCCGTCGACGGCCGGCGCAGGCTTGCAGCCGGTCGGCAGCGGAGGGACTGCCCCACCTTTCGGAACGGGAGCTTCTCGTCACGCCAGTTCCCGTACACCCATGACCGGGGCTTGTTCAGATACCCGGCCACGTCATCCACTGTCATCAGCTTGGTCAAGCGCTCCTCCGGAAACAGAAGGCCCCCGAGTCGCCTCGGGGGCCGTGAGTTATAAAGTTCTGCATTACGAGGGAGGTCGCTACCCCTTCGAAACCGCCATAGATTCGATGATCTTCGACGTTTTATCGGTCAGCTCTCCCCCGGCCTTTCCAGCGATCGTGCCCAAGTAGCCTTCACGCCGAGCCCGCTTCAAGTGATCCTTGATGGTCTCCGGCTTACGGCCGATCAGCTTCGCCAATCGCCTCACGGGGGCCACGGCTCCCATGTCGGCCATGGACGCGTAGGTGAACGAGAGAACAGCCAAGTAGCGCTCCGAAACACCTTCGCTGGCCAGCAGAAGCCCGGCCGTCTCCCCTGATTCGGTGAGCGCCTTCGCCGCGTCCTCCAACACGCTCTGAGCCTGCGGTGCCATCTTGGCCAGGTTCAGAGCCGCAGCAAGGTCGAGCCTGCGCAGCACAGTCGTGGAGATGCCACGGGCTACGTCCCGTGCGGGCGCATCGGCGGCCGGCTCGATGGTGATGCGCTGCGGGCCGCCAGTCACAGGCCCTGTCGGCCACCACATGCGAACCGTCCACCCCCCTTGCTGCTGCTCGATCTCAAAGCCGCTCTCATCTGCTCGCATACCCTCACCATACACCACCCTGAGGGCTCCACCCAGGGTTGACAACACAGGGTGGGCAAGCTCAATCTGAGGTCAGGTGCTCCCGGCACACCGGTCGAGCACTCCCCTTGGACAGAAAGGCCAGCACCTCCGTGGCTAGAGCTTGGGTTGCGCGTTCGAAGGACGCCCCGAAGAAGTGGACGACGTTTTGGTATGACCCGGACGGCAAGCAACGGCAGAAGACGTTCGAGACCAAGAAGCGGGCTGACGACCAGCGCAAGCGCAAGGAACAGGAACTCGACGCCGGGACCTACCTGGACGACCGGTTGGGCAAGCAGCCCGTGACGGCCGTGTGGGAGCAGTGGACGAATCAAAGGAAGCTGGAGAACAGCACCAAGAAGCAGTACCGGTCCATCCAGAAGACGACTCTTGAGCCGTTCTTCAAGGCCCCGTTCCATCGTGTTCCTGAAGGTCGCTGATGTTGAGCAGTGGCTCTTGTGGATGGAGCAGGACCGGAAGCTGTCCGCCCGCACACGGCGTCAGCGATTCTCGTTCTTCTCCGGGATGATGGACTGGGCTGTCGTCAACGAGATCGTCGGCCGGAACCCGTGCAAGAGGGTCAAGGGCGCGGGCAGCCGCGCCAAGGAGATCCGGGAGCAGAAGAGCACCGCAAGGCGGCTCACGACGCGGGAAGTTCTGGCGATGCTGGATGCCGCTCCTCCGCGATACCGCGCGATGTTGTGGCTCATGGCCGGGTGCGGCCTGCGGCTGGGTGAGGCCATGGCGGTGTCCCGCGATCAGATCGACTTCAAGGCCGAGACGCTTCGGGTCGACTTCCAGATTGCCGAGGACGGAGACACCGCGTCGGGCAAGAACAGCGCGATCCAGCGTCGGCACATCAAGGCTCGCGACGAAGGCGAGCCAGGGCGCACTGTCCCCCTCCCTCCGAACGTCGCCTTCGAGCTTCGGCGGCACATCAAGAACCACGGCGTATGGGGGCCGGAACGGCTTCTCTTCCCCAACGTGACGCGCACTGGCTACCTCTACGCGTCGTACTTCTACCCGAAGATCTGGATGGAGGCTCTGGGCAAGGGACAGGTGAAGTACTGCAAGGCGCACTCACTCAGGCACTACTACGGGTCGCGGCTGCTTTACGCCGGAGTCCCCGAGAACGATGTGACCGACTGGATGGGCCACAGCAGTACGGATGTGCTGAGGGAGCACTACCACTACATCTTCGAAGGGGCCGAGCGGCGCGGCCGGGCCGCCATCGCAACGATGTTGACGCCCGGCGCTGACGACCCGACGGAGGCATCAGAGGTCGCCTGATCCGCGTACGACAACAGCCCCCGGCAGCGCGCCGGGGGCTGTGTTGTTTGTGCAGGTCAGTAGCTGTTTTCAGCCGGGCATCCGCCCAGGATTCCCCCAGCATGACGCCCAGGAACGGCCCCGATCGGGCCGCAACGGGCAGAAAGCCAAGGGTGTCCCTCCGGACCTTCGAAATAGCTCCTGACCTGCAAAAACCCTGCTAGGGCAGGTTCCTTGCCATCACGATCCGCTGAACTTGGTTCGTGCCTTCATAAATCTGCGTGATCTTGGCGTCGCGCATCATCCGCTCCACCGGGTAGTCACGGGTGTAGCCGTACCCGCCGAGGAGCTGGACGGCGTCCGTGGTGACCTCCATCGCCACGTCCGAGGCGAAGCACTTGGCGGCGGCGCCCAGGTAGGTGAGGTCGGCGTCGCCGCGCTCGGAGGCGGCGGCGGCCTGGTAGGTCAGGGCGCGGGCGGCGGAGATCTTCATGGCCATGTCGGCGAGCATGAACTGGATGCCCTGGAAGTCGGCGATCGGCTTGCCGAACTGCTTGCGCTCCTGGACGTAGCCCTTGGCGTAGTCGAGGGCGCCCTGGGCGATGCCGAGGGCCTGGGCGGCGATGGTGATGCGGGTGTGGTCCAGCGTCTGCATCGCCGTGGCGAAGCCGGTGCCCTCCTCGCCGATCATGCGGTCCGCCGGGATGCGAACGTTGTCCAGGTAGACCTCGCGGGTCGGGGAGCCCTTGATGCCGAGCTTCTTCTCCGGGGCGCCGAACGAGACGCCCTCGTCGGACTTCTCGACGACGAACGCCGATATGCCCTTGGAGCGCTTCGTCGGGTCCGTGACCGCCATCACCGTGTAGTAGTCGGAGACGCCGGCGTTGGTGATCCAGCGCTTCACGCCGTTCAGCACGTAGTGGTCGCCGTCGCGGACGGCCTTGGTCTTCATGCCGGCCGCGTCCGAACCGGCGTCCGGCTCGGAGAGGCAGTACGAGAACATGCCCTCGCCCTTGGCGAGCGGGGTCATGTACTTCTTCTTCAGCTCCTCGGAGCCGGAGAGGATCACGGGCAGCGAGCCGAGCTTGTTCACGGCCGGGATGAGGGAGGAGGACGCGCAGACGCGGGCCACTTCCTCGATCACGATCACCGTGGCGAGCGCGTCCGCGCCCGCGCCGCCGTACTCCTCGGGCACGTGCACCGCGTGCAGGTCGTTCGCGACCAGCGCGTCCAGCGCCTCCTGTGGGAAGCGGGCGTCCTCGTCCACCGCGGCGGCGTGCGGCGCGATCTTCGCCTCGGCCAGCGAGCGGATCGCGTCGCGGAGCATGTCGTGCTCCTCGGACGGGCGGTACAGGTCGAAGTCAGCCGATCCGGCCAAGGTCTCTCACGCTCCAAGGACGCTGATTGGGAAGTGCGATGCTGGCGCTAATTACCGTTAAGTAACTCAAATTTTAGAGGTCGGCTCACGGGACGGGTACGTGAGCTTGGCGACAGCTGGGAAGTTGCCCTTCAGAGCCTCCGACTATGCTCGGGCGCGCACCTCCCCCGTACCCCTTTCTGGAGTCTCCATGGCCCTCAAGATCACCGTGATCGGCACCGGCTATCTCGGCGCGACGCACGCCGCGGCCATGGCCGAGCTCGGCTTCGAGGTGCTGGGGCTCGATGTCGTGCCCGAGAAGATCGAGATGCTCCGGCGCGGCGAGGTCCCGATGTACGAACCGGGTCTTGAGGAGCTGCTGCGCAAGCACGTGGCCGGGATCGAGGGGTCGACCGGGCGGCTTCGCTTCACCATGGACTGGGCCGAGGTCGGGGAGTTCGGCGATGTGCACTTCGTGTGCGTGAACACGCCGCAGCGGCACGGTGAGTACGCCTGCGACATGTCGTACGTCGACAACGCCTTCGCCCAGCTCGCCCCGTATCTGAAGAACGCCGCCCTGGTCGTCGGCAAGTCCACCGTCCCCGTCGGCTCCGCCGACCGCCTCGCCGCCTATCTGGCCGAGCACGCGCCGGCCGGCGAGGACGCCGAGCTGGCCTGGAACCCGGAGTTCCTGCGCGAGGGCTTCGCCGTCCAGGACACGCTGCGCCCGGACCGGATCGTGGTCGGCGTGCGCGGCGAGCGGGCCGAGAAGCTGCTGCGCGAGGTGTACGCGACGCCGATCGCCGACGGCTCCCCCTTCGTCGTCACCGACTTCCCCACCGCCGAGCTGGTCAAGACGTCCGCCAACTCCTTCCTCGCCACGAAGATCTCCTTCATCAACGCGATGGCGGAGGTGTGCGAGGCCGCCGGCGGCGACGTCGCCAAGCTGGCGGAGGCCATCGGCTACGACGACCGGATCGGACGGAAGTTCCTGCGGGCCGGGATCGGCTTCGGCGGCGGGTGTCTGCCCAAGGACATCCGCGCCTTCATGGCCCGCGCCGGTGAGCTGGGCGCCGACCAGGCGCTGACCTTCCTGCGCGAGATCGACTCGATCAACATGCGCCAGCGCGGCCAGATGGTGGAGCTGGCCCGGCAGGCGCTGGGCGGCGGGCCCTTCCTGGGCAAGCGGGTCGCGGTCCTCGGCGCGACCTTCAAGCCCGACTCGGACGACGTACGGGACTCGCCCGCGCTGAACGTCGCCGGGCAGATCCACCTCCAGGGCGGCCAGGTCACGGTGTACGACCCCAAGGGCATGGACAACGCCCGCCGGCTCTTCCCGACCCTCGGCTACGCCGACAGCGCGATCGAGGCGGTGCGCGGCGCGGACGTCGTCCTGCACCTCACGGAGTGGCGGGAGTTCCGCGAGCTGGACCCGGCCACGCTCGGCGAGGTCGCGGCGGCCCGGGTGATCCTGGACGGCCGCAACGCCCTCGACCCGGCGCTGTGGCGGAAGGCCGGCTGGAGCTACCGGGCGATGGGGCGCCCGACGGCCTAGGCCGGGAAGGACGTGACCGACCGGCGTTCCGACCGGCGGTCAGTCGTCCTCGTCCTCGAAGCTCCACCGCAGGTCGACCACCGCGGCGGGAGCGACCGCACGCACCGTCTCCTGCGAGCCCTGCTCCATTCGGTCGGCCCAGGCGCCGAAGCGGGTCACGATGATCGGGTAGTCGCTGCCCGCGAAGACCCGGCCGGCCGAGGCCTCCTCGGTGACGACCACGTCTCGGTCGAGGTCGTTGTCGGTGAGGAACGCGGTCAGTGCCGCGGCGACGCGCCCCGTCTCCTCTTCCGACTGGAGACCGGTGACATCAAGGCTGAGTCCAACAGAGATCGACATGCGGACAACCTACGGGCAGCCACTGACAGTGACGCGGGGACGCCGTTTCGGCCGAGGCTCAGTCGGCCGAAACGGCGTCTTGCCGCATTCTGCCCCACACCGGCCGCCCGGCGCCGGGTGAATCTTCAACAACCTTTCGGAATGGCCGACCCGCTCGGCCCGCGGGCCTACTTCGCTCGATAGCGCCGCATCTTCGCGCGCGCCCCGCACACCTGCATCGAGCACCAGCGGCCACGCCCCGCCGGACTGCGGTCGTAGTACGCCCAGTGACAGTCGACCGCCTCGCACGCCTTCAGCCGGGTCCAGGTGCCCTCGACGAGGGCCTGGGCGATCGCGGCCGCCACGCGGGAGAGCAGCGGGCCCTCGTGGGCCGGGGCGAGGGTGGCCGAACCGTCGGCGAGGTCGACCGCCACCACCAGCGGGCTCGCCGTCAGCAGTTCGCCGAGCGGGGTCACCCTGCGGTGCGGCGGATGGCCGGCGTGGGCGAGCAGGGCCACGCGCAGCGACTCCCGCAGCTCGCGGGCGCCGGGGACGTCCTCCTCGACCAGGCCGAGGCGCGCCCGGCCGTCCGCCGTGTCCAGCGCGTCGGCGCCCGACTCGATGTCCAGCGTGTTGACCAGTGCCTGGACCAGCTCCAGACCCCCGGGCGCGGGCGATCTCTCACTCATGGTCGAACGCTATCCCTCCATGCCCGGATCCCCTTGCGAGGTTACCGCCGATACGGGAGCATGGGGTAACCGCGTTACCTGTTGACGCAGATCACGGGTAACCAAGGATTCGAGGAGGAAGTCATGGCCATCGCTTCACTGGGTGCCGTCGTCCTGGACTGTCCCGACCCGCGCGCCCTCGCCGACTTCTACGCGCGCGTGCTCGGCGGCAGCGTCGAGGGAGAGGGGGACTGGCTGGACCTGAAGGTGCCCGGCGGGCCGGCGCTGGCGTTCCAGGCCGCCCCCGGTCACGTGCCGCCGCAGTGGCCCGCGCCCGATCACTCGCAGCAGTTCCATCTGGACGTGACGGTCGAGGACCTGGACACGGCCGAGAAGGAGGTGCTGGCGCTGGGAGCGAAGCCGCTGGACACCGAGGACCGTTCGCGGACCTTCCGGGTCTACGCGGACCCGGCCGGGCACCCGTTCTGCCTGTGCGCCTGCTGACCCGACCGCGTTCGCTGATCGCGCCCTGCGCTGATCGGGCGCGGTTGATCCCTGGCACCCGGCGGCCGGCTACCCGTCCAGCTCGGAGATCTTCATCGTCGACGGCTCCCGGCGCCGCTGTGCCTCACGGGCCGTGAAGTCGGCCTCGCGCAGGACCCGTTGGACGTTGTCCCAGGTCAACAGCGCGATGTCGGTCTCGGCCCAGCCTCTGCGCAGCAGCTCGGCGACGAGGTGCGGATAGCAGGAGGCGTCCGCGAGGTCCTGCGGGTGGGCGGACCCGGCGTCGTAGGTGCCGGACAGGCCGACGGACTCAGGGCCGGCGACCTCACGGACGTGGTCGAGGTGGTCGGCGACGTCCCGGACGGACGGCCCGGTCTGCTCGGCGGTGAGCGGCACCATGCACAGGCCGCCCGCGGCGCCCAGTTCGGCGAGCAGGTCGTCGGGGAGGTTGGCCGGGTGCGGGCGCAGGGCGCGGGCGGCGGAGCGGGCGCACAGGACCGGCGCCTTGGAGACCGCGCACGCCCGGCGCACGGTGTCTGCGGAGGCGCCGGAGAGATCGGCCAGCACTCCGAGCCGATTCATCTCGCGCAGCACTTCCTCGCCGAACCGGGTCAGCCCCGCCTCACTCGCCCAGGACACCCCGGACAGCGTCAGGGAGCGCAGTCCGAGCCCGTGCAGGGACCGCAGGATGCCGAGCGAGTCACCTATCGCGTCGGCCCCCGCCGGTCCGGGCAGCACCGCGATCCGGCCGCAGTGCTGGACATCGGTGACCGGTCCGGGCGTACAGGCCAGGCGCAGGCCCTCGGGGTGGGCCCGTACGACGGTCTTCACCAGGTCCAGCTGATCGAGCGTGGCACCGACGGCCTGGTCGCCGGCCAGCCCCTCGGGCAGGTGCAGCGCCCAGAACAGCGCGGCGACATGGCCCTCGCGCATCCGGGGCACATCGGTGTCGACGGCGCTCTCGCCGAGCTCCAGGTCGAACCAGGGCAGATGACGCAGCGCCCACGGCAGTCCGCTGTAGCCGTCGGCGACGGGGCGGGCGGCGAGCAGCGCGTGGGCACGGTCGAGCAGACCGGCGTCGGGACCCTCACCGGAGTCGGCACCGGGCGGGGACGCCTTCCCCGCGGACGAGCCGGGCAGGTCATCGACTTCGCCGACCTCGGGGACGGGATCCAGTTCGTACTTGAGGTCTGCCATGGCGGTCTCCGTACGTGATCGGCGTCCTGATCAGCAGTACGGTTCACCGTCGCACGGACCCGGTGGGGTCACCCGGTGGGTGGTGCGTTCGGGGGTACGGGGCGACAACTCGCGTGGAACGGTACACGCGGGGGTACGCGCGTGGGGGCACGCGCGCGTGGTCCAGCGTTCGCCCCACCCGCCCTCGCACACGGACTTCCGGTATGACCGGAAGTCCGTGCTCAGCCGTCCAGCTCCTCGATGGTCGCGTTGGACGGCCCGCGCGTGGCCTGGAGGTCACGGGCGACGTCCTCCGCCGCGCCCAGCACCCGTACCGCGTTCTGCCAGGTCAGCTTGGCCAGGTCGGCCCGGGACCAGCCGCGGTCCAGGAGTTCGGCGATGAGGTTGGGGTAGCCGGAGACGTCGTTCAGGCCGTCGGGGGTGAAGGCGGTGCCGTCGTAGTCGCCGCCGATGCCGAGGTGGTCGATGCCGGCGGCCTCGCGCATGTGGTCCAGGTG
>CBFGZZ010000099.1:0-25176 GCA_965653385.1 uncultured Streptomyces sp.
GCTCCGCCCCAGACCCCGCTCCTCAAACGCCGGAGGGGCTGGATTATTCAGCCCGTCCGGCGTTTGAGGACGAGGCCCGCAGGGCCGAAGCGGGGGTCTGGGGGCGGCAGCCCCCAGGTATGGGACGGGTAGGGGCGACGGGGGCGCTGATCCCGGCTCAGGGGCGGAGAGCCCGTAGCAGCAGGTCGGCCAGGTGGTCGGCGACCTGCTGGGGCGTGAGGGGGCCGTCCGGGCGGTACCAGGTGGACAGGTGGTGGACGGAGCCGAAGTGGTAGTCGACCACCAGGTCGGCCGGGGTCGCCTTGGAGAAGACGCCCGCCTCCTGGCCCTCCTCGATCAGCGCGCGGAAGCGTTCGTGGTACCGCCGGCGCTCGGCCCGCACTTGTTTGTTCTTCTCGGGGCTCAGGTGATGCATCGAACGGAAGAAGATCATCGCGTCGTCGAGGTTCTCGATGGTCGTCACGACCACATCCGCCGCCGCGCCCCGAAGCCGCTTCTCGATCGGCTCGTCGGCGTCCGCGAAGGCGTCCAGCCGCTCCTGCTGAACACGCAGCACGCGCGCGTACACCTCATGCAGAAGGTCGTCCTTGGAACCGAAGTAGTGGTACAGCGCCCCCTTGGTGACGCCGGCCGCCTCCACGATCTCCTGCACCGAGGTGCGGTCGTAGCCACGCTCGGCGAAGAGCCGGGTGGCGGCGGCGAGCAGCCGCTGCGGGACGGGCGTACCGTCTCCGTCCGTCGTCCTGGCCACTGTGCCGCCACCTGCCCTTCCGAGATGTCCGCTGCTGTCTAACCCTCGTTCACACGGGAACGGAGCTCCCGTCGGAGGATCTTGCCACTTGCCGTCTTCGGCAGGTCGGGCAGGATCTCCACCTGACGCGGATATTTGTAGGCGGCCAGTCTCTCCCTGCAGTACTCGGCGAGTGCGCCGGGGTCGGTTTCCGCACCCGGACGGAGGCTGATGTACGCCTTGACGGTCTCCCCGCGGTACCCGTCGGGCACCCCGACGACGGCGGCCTCGCGCACCGCCGGGTGGGTGTAGAGCACGTCCTCGACCTCGCGCGGCCAGACCTTGAAGCCGGAGGCGTTGATCATGTCCTTCTTGCGGTCGACGACGTACAGCCAGCCCTCGGCGTCCATGAAGCCGATGTCCCCGGTGCGCAGTTCGCCGTCGGGGAAGGTCTCGGCGGTGGCGTCGGGGCGCCGCCAGTAACCGGGGACGACCTGCGGGCCTCGGACGAGGATCTCGCCCTGTTCGCCGAAGGGGACCTCATGGCCCTGGTCGTCGACGATCCGGACGACCGTCTCGGGACCGGGCAGACCGACGGCCAGCGTGCCGGAGACCGGGTCGACGGGCGCCTCCAGGCCGGGCGGGACGGAGGCGCAGGGGGCGGTGCACTCCGTCAGCCCGTACCCGTTGCGGATGTACGGACCGAAGCCGGCCCGGAACTTCTCCACCAGGGCGGGCGGCAGCGGGGCGCCGCCGGAGGAGATCATCCGGAAGGAGGCGAAGTGGTCGCGGGTGACGGCCGGGTGGGCGGCGAGCGCCATGAAGGCCGTCGACGGGCCGACGGTGTAGTGCGGGCCGTGCTCGGCGAAGGCGTCGAGCACGACACCCGCCTCGAAGCGGTACGCCAGTACCAGCGTGCCCGCGCTGTCCAGGCAGGCGCCGAGCTGGCAGACCATCCCGGTGATGTGGAAGAGGGGCGCGAGCGCGAAGTAGACGGGCGCCTCGGGCAGTTCAAGACCGGTCCGCTGGCGCTCGGCGTTGTACATGATGTTGCCGTGCGTGTTGGTTGCGCCCTTGGGGGTGCCGCTGGTGCCCGAGGTGTAGCTGATCAGCGCGATGTCGGACGGCCCGAGGTCACGGCCCCGCGGCGCCTTGTGGCCGGCGCGGGAGACGGCCGTCAGGTCGTCGGCGTCGTCGGCCTGCGCGAGCCGCTCGAAGGACAGTACGCGCGCGTCGTTGCGCGTCTGGAAATCCAACTCGCATCCGGTGAGCGTGATCCGCACCGGCGAGTCCGCCGCCGTCTCGCGCAGATACGACTCCCAGGCCCGGTCGGAGCAGATCAGCGCGGCCACCTCACCGTCCCGCAGGACATGGCCCACCTCCCCCGACTTGTACATCGGGTTGACGGGCACGACGACCGCCCCCGCCTTCCAGGCGCCCAGCAGGGCGAGCACGAAGTGCGGGGAGTTCTGGAGCAGGATCGCCACCCGGTCGCCGCGCTCCAGGCCGCGGGCGGCGAGGTGCCCGGCGACGGAGTCGCTGAGCTCGTCGGCCTCGCGGTAGGTCAGGCGGCCGTCGAAGTAGGCGAGGAAGGTGCGGTCCGGGGTCTCGGCGACCACCCGGCGCAGGGCGTGCACGAGGGTGTGGGCCGGGTCTATCGGGGCGCGCTGGGCGTCGGACAGCAGGGCCAGCCAGGGCTTGGCCGCGTACCGGGAGGCGGAGGCGTCGGTCATCGGGCCTCCTCCCACTTCCGCTGGATGTGGTTCATACCGGCCAGCCAGCGGTCGGGCGTGGCGGCCCGCGCCTCGTAGAACCCGGCGACCTCTGGGTGCGGAAGGATCAGGAAACGGTCCTCCGCCATGCCCTTGAACAGCGCGTCCGCGACGTCCTCCGGCGCGATGGCGGTGGGCTTCAGCACCAGGTCCCCCGCGCTGCCGGTGGCGTCCAGCATGTCGGTGCGCACACCCTGCGGACAGATGGCGTGGACCTTCACGCCACGGTGCCGGTACGTCAGCGACAGGTACTCGGCGAAGGCGTAGGCGCCGTGCTTGGTGACCGCGTAGGGCGCGGCGCCGATCATGGTGAGCAGTCCGGCGGCCGAGACGGTGGAGACGAACCGCCCGCTGCCGCGCTCCAGCCAGTCCGGGAGCAGCGCGTTGGCCGCACGCACGTGTGCCATGACGTTGACGTCCCAGGACAGCGACCAGGACTTCTCGTCGACCGCCTGCCCCGGCTCCGCGCACCCGAAGGCGACGCCGGCGTTGGCACAGTAGACGTCGACGGTGCCGCCGAGCGCGTCCCGGGCCTCGGAGACGATCGAGGAGGCGTCACCGGGCACGGCGATGCCACCGATCTCGTCGGCGACGGCAGCCGCCTTCACACCGTCCAGGTCATTGACGACCACCCGGGCCCCTTCGGCGGCGAACCGACGCGCAAGCGCCGCCCCGATACCGCCCCCGGCCCCCGTGACGACCACTCCAGCACCCTGAACGGCTTCCACCATCGGCTCCTTCGACTACGGCTCTGCGGAGATGGCCAGACTAACCGGTCGGTATGTAACTGGGAAGGGGGACCGCATCGCCGCCAGAGGCGCGGGACTGTGTACATATGCGGCCCGCCGCGGGGCGCGACAAGCCACGACGTACCGGCACCTTCCCCACAACCTGCGGCAGCAATACCGTGCCCCTCATGCGCCTATCCAGACGAGCTCTCCTCGCAGCGACAACGGCAGCAACAACCCTCTCCGCAGCCCCCTCCGCCGCCGCCACTGAGCGCCGCAGGCACCTGTGCACCGGCTTCGAGAACCTCGCCGCGAACGCCTACACCCAGCTGAGCGGGGACCGCGTCGGGATCGTCACCAACCCCACCGGCGTCACCAGAGACGTCCGCCACATCGTCGACGTCATGCACGCCGACGACCGCGTCGACCTGATCGCCGTCTTCGGCCCCGAACACGGCTTCCGGGGCACCGCCCAGGCCGGCGGCTCGGAAGGACGCTACGACGACCCGGCGACCGGCCTCCCGGTCTACGACACGTATCTCAAGAGCGGTCAGCCCCTCGCCGACATCTTCACCGCTTCCGGCGTCGACACGATCGTCTTCGACATCCAGGACGTGGGCGCCCGCTTCTACACCTACATCTGGACCCTCTACGACTGCATGGACGCCGCCCGACTCGCCGGCAAGCGCTTCGTCGTGCTGGACCGGCCGAACCCGGTGACCGGACGGTCGGCCCGAGGCCCGGTCCTGCACAAGGAGTTCGCCACCTTCGTCGGCCGTGAGCCCATCTCGCAGGCGCACGGTATGACGGTCGCCGAGCTGGCGCGGCTGTTCAACGGGGAGTTCCTCACCGCGCCGGTGCCGCTGGAGACCGTACGGATGACGGGCTGGCGCCGGTCCGACTTCTACGACGCCTCGGACCTGCCGTGGGTGCCGCCGAGCCCCAACATGCCGACCCCGGACACCGCCCTCGTCTACTCGGGCACCTGCCTCTTCGAGGGCACGAACCTCTCGGAGGGCCGTGGCACCACCCGGCCCTTCGAGCTGCTGGGCGCCGAGGGCATCGACGCCCGCTGGGCCGCGGCCGCGAACGAACTCGGCCTGCCCGGCGTGCGCTTCAGGGAGGCGTACTTCGCGCCGACCTTCTCGAAGTTCCAGGGCAGGACCATCGGCGGCGTGCAGATCCACGTGCACGATCGTGCCGCGTACGACCCCGTCCGCACCGGGATCGGCCTGCTCGTGACCGCCAAGAGGGTCTGGAGCGGGTTCGGTTGGCGGCCCGACAACTGGATCGACAAGCTCACCGGCTCCACCCGGGTGCGCACGATGATCGACGCGGGCGCGGGCACCGACGACGTGGTGGCGGGCTGGCAGCGGGAGTTGGCGGCGTTCCGGCGGATGCGCGAGGAGTACCTGCTGTACAAATGAGCGCCCTCACCGAGTGCCTCTGATGGGTGACGACGTATGGCCAATCCCGCCCGCCAGCAGGACGATGCGCCCGTATCGGACCGTTTTCGGGGGACGAGGGGGCCTGTCATGGCGGAACCGGAAATGAGCGTGACTCCCTACTGGGAGCTGACCTTCGACGCGGACGGGGACCCGGACGCCGCACGGCGGGACCGGCTGCTGGCCGGGGTGACCCGGCACGGCGTCCGTGATCTGATCGTCTTCGCGCACGGCTGGAACAGCGACCGCTCGGGGGCGACGCGGCTCTACGACCGGTTCTTCGCGCCGATCCCGCGGCTCGCTCCGGCGGCGAGGATCGGGTACGTCGGAGTGGTCTGGCCGTCGATGCGGTTCTCCGACGAGCCGATCCCGGACTTCCCGCGGGCCGTGGCGGCCGAGATGCCCCGTCGGCCGGTGCTCGACAAGGACACGCGGCACGCGCTGCTGGACACGTTTCCCGGGCGGGCGACCGTGATCGACCAGATCGCGCGGCTGCTCGACCAGCAGCCGCGCGAGGAGGCGGAGTTGGCGGAGTTCGGGCGGCTGGTGCGGATGCTGGTGGACGTCGTACCGCCGGGGCCGCAGGCGCTGTTCGCGGCGGACACGCTGTGCGAGGGGGTGCCGCAGGACTCGCCGGACATGTTCTCCGGCTCGACCGCCGCGCTGTGCGAGGAGTTCGCGCGGGCGCTGGCACAACTCGAAGCGCCGGACGGGACATCCCCGGACGGGCCTCCGGACGGCGCGGCGTCGTTCTCGTTGCCGAACCCCTGGGAGGGCGCGCACGAGCTGCTGCGGCAGGCGACGTACTACGCCATGAAGCGGCGCGCGGGGACGGTCGGTGAGCGGGGTCTCGGTCGGGTGATCGGGCAGTTGGCCGAGCGGACGGGCGAGGTGCGGGTGCATCTCGTCGGGCACAGCTTCGGCGCCCGGCTGGTGTCGTTCGCGCTGCGCGGGCTGCCGAAGGGCGTGCGCACGGTGAAGTCCGTGACCCTGCTCCAGGGTGCCTTCTCGCACTACGCGTTCGCGTCCCGGCTGCCGCACGACACGCGGGCGAGCGGAATGCTGGAGGGGCAGCAGAACCGGGTCGACGGACCGCTGGTGTGCTGTTACTCACGGCACGACTCGGCCCTGTCGACCATGTATCCGCTGGCTTCCCGGATGGCGGGGGACGCGCGCGGGATCGCGGCCCTGGACGTCGGCCGGATGCTGGGTGACAAGTGGGGTGCGATGGGGCACGACGGGGTGCAGGCGGTGCCGGGGACCCGGTCGTTGAAGCTGGCCGACGCGCTGAGGGCGAAGCTGCCCACCTCGGGCTGCGTGAACATCGACGCGTCGGCGGTCGTCAAGCGGGGCGGGCCGCCGGCCGGGGCGCACAGCGACATCGTGCACCGGGAGCTGGCGCGGGTGGTGCTGGCGGCGGGCCGTATCCACTGACCCGCCGCCGTTCAGAAGTCGCCTCGTACGTCCGTCATCTGTGCGAGGTGAACTCCACGACCTGCTGATACGTCGGGCGGTTCTGCCAGCTGATCTTGCCGTGCTTGATGCCGCCCAGCGTGCGCTGGACGATCGAGTCGGCGCACCACTGGTCGCCCGCCGAGCACTGTTCGTCGCCCGGGTAGACCTGGGCCGCGCTCTTGCCGGCCGCCTCCTTCAGGGTGCTGATCAGGACGTCCCGGCAGGCGCTGAGGCTGCCGCCGCCGCAGTACTTCCGGTCCAGCGGGCCCTGGACCGACTCGCCGAGTACGGCCCTGATGTCCTTGTCGACGTAGCTCCACCAGCCGTACTGGAAGGAGCTTCCGGCGTGCGGGCCGGTCGGGCCGTGTGCGGCCGACGGGGACTCGTCGATGGGCAGGTTGTTCGTCATCGCACCGAACAGCTCGCTCCCGAGACCCGGTTCGAACTCGGCCTTCACCAGCAGCGGCCACCACGCGTCCAGGATGCGGATCGCGTCGGCGTCGGCGTACTTCTTCGAACCGGCGGACGTCTCGGTGCGCCTGCCGCCCGCCGTCAGCCACGTCTGGAGCTTGCTCACGGCGGCCGCGGCCGTGGAGTCGGTCACCGGGGAGCTGCCCACGACCTTGAGCAGATCCGGCAGGACGTCCTCGGCCCGCAGGTCGGCCAGGCCCGCGTCGGCCATCGCCTTCACCAGCGCGGCGCGGGTCACGCCGCCCGCGTCGACCAGTTTCCTCACCCGGTTCTCCAGCAGGTTGCCGCGGTGGACGGAGCCGTCGCCCCAGGGGGCGGTGGTGTAGTCCTTGGCCTGCTTGTTGTTCCAGGAGATGTAGTAGTCCTGGTCGATGGAGTTGGGGTGGGCCGAGGGCGGGGTGTACTGGGCGGTGTTCGTCACCGGGTCCCAGCCGCGCCATTCGTACGCCGACTGCGCCCAGACCGGGAACTCCGCGTCGACGCCGGTCGCCCGGACCGGGTTGTCGCCGCTGTTGTAGTAGGCGGTGTGCTCGGAGTCCACGTAGAACCAGTTGAAGGTGTAGTTGATGTGCTGCACCGCCTTCTGGAAGTCCTCCGGGCCCTTGACGTAGTCCGGGTCGTTCAGCATCTGGAAGCCGATGATCGAGTCGGCCTCGTGCAGATAGGACGAGCGCAGGGTGGTGTAGGCGACCTTCTTGCCGCCGACGGTGGCGCGGTGTGTGACGGGGCCGTACTTCGTACGCCAGACCCGCATCGTGTACGAGCCCTCGGGAGTGCTGTCGGCGGTCGTCGGCTTCCAGGCGTTCTTCTGCTCGACCTTGTCCATGGCGGTGCAGGTGCCGCGGTACAGGTAGTGGTGGTCGTCCTGGCACAACTCGACGGCGTAGGTGTCGATGATGTCCTGGCCGGAGGTGGTGGCGCTCCACGAGTAGTCCTGGCCGCGGCCGAGCTCGACGTACATGCTCAGGCCGGCGAAGGAGGCGCCGCGGGCGCTGATGCCCGGGCCCTGGATCTCCTGGAGCAGGAGGAGCTGGGGGGCGAAGTAGCCGGTCTGCGGGCCGAAGACGGCGACCGGGTGACCGCTGGCGGTGTGCTCGCCGCCCACCACGAGAGCGTTGGACATGCCGCGCTTGGCGGAGGTCATGGCCGTCTTGGCCGCCGTGGTCGACGCGGTGCTCGCGGCCGATCCGGCGGCGCTGCCCGTACGGTCGTACACGAGCTGTTCCTCGGTCACCGAGCCGGCGTCGGGCAGGGCCTCGCCCTGCGGGTCGGCGGGCTTGGTGGCGTACGGGAAGCTCTTGTCGTGGACGGTGACGACGGCCTCGGGGTCGTTGCGCTCACGGAACGACTCCCACAGCTTGGTGCCCTCGGCGACGCCGTACTTCTCCTGGGCGGCCAGCAGGGAGATCGCGTTGTTCACCTCGCCGCCGCCTCCGGAGCCGAACAGGGCGCCGATGACGGAGCCCAGCGCGACCAGGTCTGTGATCTTGAAGTGCTCGATGGTGCCGGCGTTGGTGACGGAGTCCTTGTGGCCGGTCAGGACGTACTCGCCGGGGAAGTAGCGGCCGCTGTCGGAGGCGTCGATGTAGGCGTTGATGCCGTCGAGGTAGGCCTTGGCGTCGGCGAGGGCCAACCGGCCGCGTTCGCCGTTGGTGGCCACGGCGTTGTCGATCTGGGCCTGGAGATCGGCTTCGGTGTAGGGCGCGTGGCGCCAGAACTGCTGCTCCAGGCCCTGGTTGGAGGGCGCGCCGCCGGCGAAGGAGGTGAGCTGTCCGCGTCCGACGTGCCGGAAGACGTCCATGAGCCACAGCCGGTCCTGGGCGGCCGCATAGCCGGCGCCGAACTCGGTGCCGTATCTGGTGGTTCCGGTGATGTGCGGCACACCTGTCTTCTTGTCACGGACGATCGTCACGTCGCCGCGCCCGGCCGGATTGACGGTGGAGGCGACTTGATCGGGGGGAACGCCGAACGAGGCGTCGTTGAAGAAGTTGTTGATCGTCGCGTTGGTGAGGCCGGAGTAGCCCTTGGCCAGGTTGGCGTAGGGCCCGAGCTGGTCCGAGGCGTGTTCGGGCATGCTGCCGAAGGCCTGGTTGAGGAGGATCTGGGCAAGGGTGGCATTGCCGTTCTGACCAGGCGGAAGGATGTCGGAGCACTGGTTCCCGCAGTGGTCGGTGACGGCTGTCGCCTCGGCCGCCGCGGCCGGGGGCGCGCCGACCGCCGGGGAAAGCGGCGACAAAAGACCGGCAATCAGAACGCATATGGACGCGGTCTTCAGGAACCCGGGGAATCTGCCGGGAGTTCTCAGTCCGACGAGGGCGATGTGTGGGGTACGCCGTGGCATGGCCGCTCCTACCGACGAGGGTGAGCCGGGATGTTACCGGCGGTATCCCCGGGATTGAAGATGAACATGCGTCACGTTTGGGAGTCGCCAGGGCTCGCTGTGGAGGTCAACGGAAATCGGATGGAGCCGAATCGCATGTCGATACGTCTATTCGTCAACGTCGCGCGAAGTCCGTGCGGCGACGCCGAAGTGACCGAAGTACAGGTGCAGGTGTGACGGAGGTGCAGGGCGATGGCCGGTTTCCGGAGTCTGGCGAGACAGGTGCGCGATCCGCGGTGCGATCTGGCGCTACGGCGCTACTCGCTGCGTAAGTGCCTTGAGCGGTTCGCTCCTTACGGGCACAGGGCGACCTGGGACCACTTGTGCTCCCGGGCAGGGTTCGGTCCCGAGGACCGCTCCCCCGATCCTGCGCGGCTCGTGGCCGCGTTGGACGAGCTGGAGGAGGCGCGTTCGGTCTGGCTGGCCTATGAGGTCGAGTTCGCCGAGCGGCGCAAGAAGGAAAAGCACGACGGACTGCGCAGGCCGGGCAGTGTGGACGACTGGCACCGGCTGACCTGGGGCGGTTTCGGAGTCGCCTGGTGCGACAACCCCCGGGTCCACCCGAACGAACCGCTGGCCGAGGTGCTGCGCCGGCTGATCTCCGCGCTGGAGCGGGACCCGGGCTGCGAGTGCCCGGTGTGCGGCGGGGACCGGCTGATCTACAAGTACGACCTGGCCCATGAACCGTCGTCGGGCCCGGTCTGCACGGAGTGCGGGATCGTCGTACCGCGTCCGGTTCTCACGCCGGAAGCGCTGTCGGCGTCCCGGCGCGAACGGCGACTGCTCATGTCCGCCTAGTAAGACGGGGGTGCGCAGGGGATGCCGCACCCCCTCCTGTCGGCGTCGCGCTGTCCCCGTTGTCCGTGCCCGCTGACATCATCGAGGCATGATCCAGGTATGTCTGAACGGGACCCGGGGGCCCGGCGACGGCGCCGTGGTGCCGCTCTCGCCCGAGGCGCTGGCCGACTCCGCGGCCGAGGCGGTCGCGGCCGGAGCCACCGACATCCATGTCCACGCCAAGACTCCCTGCGGACGGGACAGCCTGTCCCCGCGCGTGCTCGCGCCGACGCTGGAGGCGATACGGGACCGGGTGGTGTCGGTGCCGGTAGGGGTGACCACGGGCGCCTGGGCGGAACCGGATCCGGCGGCCCGGGTGACCCGCATCCGAAGCTGGACCGTCCTGCCGGACCACGCCTCGGTCAACTGGCATGAGGAAGGCGCCGAGGACGTGGCCGCGGCCCTGATCGAGCGGGGCGTGGCCGTCGAGGCCGGCATCTGGTCCGGCACGGACGGCGCGGCGCGGTTCGCCGCCTCGCCGCTGGGGCCGAGGGTGCTGCGCGTACTGGCCGAGGTGACCGACCCGTCGGCCGGGACAGCCGAGGCGACCGCCCGCGCACTGCTCGCCGACCTGGGCCCGGCGTTCGGCCGCCCGGTGCTGCTGCACGGGGAGGACGGCGGGGCGTGGCCGGTGCTGCGGCTGGCGGGGCGGTTGGGGCTGGCGACGCGGATCGGGCTGGAGGACACGCTGGTCCTGCCGGACGGGGAACGGGCCGGGTCCAACGCTCAGTTGGTGGCCGAGGGCCGGTACCAGTACGGGTGGGCCCAGCGGTCGTCGTAGGGCAGGGCGAGGAGTTCGGCCTCCGTCGCGAGGCCGGGCTCGCCCTGGGCGCGGAGGCGGGCCGGGGCCTCGCGGGCGAACCAGGACGACAGCTCCGCGGTGGCCGCGTCCTTGCTCTCGTCGGACCAGTCGCTGACCGGCGCGTCATCGGCGAGGAGATCGGGGAGCCACCAGCGTGCGCAGGACACGAGGTGTGCGTCGGCGACAGGGTGCCGGATCCAGTCGGCGAGGAAGGGGGTCACGGTCCCGGCGATCGTGGAGCAGGACGCGAAGATGTCCGTGATCGGATGCGGGGGCTCGGGGGTCGCCAGGGCATCCCGCCACCAGGCCGCCAGAAAGACCTGGACGGCATCGGCCTGGCGGGCCGGCCAGGAACGCCAGTCCACGCGCGCCAGCCCATGCCCCCACCACGCCACGTCCAGGCTCCCGTCCGCCATCGCCCGCGCCGTCTGCGGCAGCAGTCGCCGCATCACGGCGGGATGGTCCTCGAAGTGGGTGGGGACCTTGTAGACGAACCGGCGAAGCAGTTCGGCCGGCACGCGCGTGTACGGCGTGCGCAGATATGCCGTCTCCTCGGGGTGAAAGCACCGCTCACAGCCGATCTCCGTGGGGCTGGCGAAGCCGTTGAAGACCGTGTCGATGTCCGCGAGGGCGGCGTCGAGCGAGGGAAGAGGGGCGGAGGACATGGGAGTTCGTCCCGTCAGGACTCCGTGCGCGACGGCGGGCCGTCGGCCGAAGATCGCGACGATAGCAGCCGCTAAACCGTTCGATCCAGCCCTTTCCCATACGGACAGTTGGGGGCGATGAAACCCACCTGAGGAACACCGAGGAGCCCTCATGTCGACGCTGCGCGTCACCGCCGAAGTGCTGACCGTCCACGAACATCCCAACGCCGACGCGCTGGAGCTGGCCCAGGTGGGCCTGTACCGGGCCGTCGTCGCCAAGGGCGCGTACCGCACCGGTGAGGCCGCCGTGTACATCCCCGAGCAGGCCGTGCTGCCGGCCGAGCTGATCGAGGAGCTGGGGCTGACCGGGCGGCTGGCGGGCAGCAAGGCCGACCGGGTCAAGGCGGTCCGGCTGCGCGGCGAGCTGTCGCAGGGCATCGTGTGCCGGCCGAAGGCGCTGGCCGACGTCGATCTGGCGCGGGCGGCCGCGGAGGGCGCCGACTTCGCCGAACGGCTCGGCGTCACCAAGTGGGTGCCGCCGATCCCGCCCACGATGTCCGGTGAGGTGGAGTCGGCGCCGGATCTGCTGCCCTGGGTCGACATCGAGAACATCCAGCGGTACCCGGACATCTTCACGCCGGGCGAGCCCGTGGTGCTGACCGAGAAGCTGCACGGGTCGGCGTGCCTGCTGACGTACGCCGCCGACGAGGACCGGGTGTACGTCTCCTCCAAGGGCTTCGACGCGAAGTCGCTGGCGTTGAAGGAGGAGGCGCGGAACCTGTACTGGCGGGCGGTGCGCGGACACGGTGTCGCCGCGGCCGCGGCTCGGGTGGCCGAGCGGCTGGGGGCGCGCCGGGTGGGCGTCTTCGGCGAGGTGTACGGCGCGGGGGTGCAGGACCTGACGTACGGGGCCGACGGCCGACGGGAGACCTTGGGGTACGCCGTGTTCGACGTGTCCGCGGAGATCGACGGCCGGGTGCGGTGGCTGGACGCGGCGGAGGTTCTGGACGGCGAACTGCCCATGGTGCCGCGGCTGTTCGAGGGCCCGTACGACATCGAACGGGTGCTGGAGGTGGCCACGGGCCGGGAGACGGTCTCGGGACGGGAGCTGCACCTGCGGGAGGGCGTGGTGATACGTCCGGCCTCCGAGCGGTACAGCCCGGTGACCGGCGGCCGGGCCATCGCGAAGGCGGTCAGCCCTGCGTATCTGACGCGGAAGGGTGGGACCGAGTACGAGTGAGCGCCGGCACGGCACGGGTGCGGCGTCGCTCACCCGTGCCCGCGGTGTGCCGGCGCTGCCATCCACCCAGGGGCGCGGGGAACTGCGCGACCAGCCACCCACCACCCTCAACCACAGCCCTCACCCTTACGCCCACGCCCTCCCCCTTGCTCCACCATCAGCCGCGACCCCGTAAGCCGCTCGCCGAACACATCGTCCGGGTTGGACAGCACGCACGTGTCCAGCGACAGGCACCCGCAGCCGATGCAGTCGGTCAGGTGGTCGCGCAGACGGTTCAGCTGCTTGATGCGCTCGTCCAGCTCCGAACGCCATGCCTCCGACAGCCGCGCCCAGTCGTCATGCGTGGGTGTGCGCTCCTCGGGGAGTTCGGCGAGGGCGTCACGGATCGTCGCCAAGGGGATGCCGACGCGTTGGGCGGCCCGGACGAAGGCGACCCGGCGCAGGGTGTCACGGGTGTATCGGCGCTGGTTGCCGGAGGTGCGACGGCTGCTTATCAGGCCCTTGGACTCGTAGAAGTGCAGGGCGGAGACCGCGGCGCCGCTCCGGGCGGAGAGCTGGCCGACCGTGAGCTCGTGGATCTTCTCGGGGATCTGGGGCACGCCCTCAAACCTACCTACCGTGTCACCGCCCCGGCGCATTGACAGGGACCGCGGCCGCTAGCATGCTAAGCAGTTGCTTAGGCATAGCACTCTGGAACACGCGACGCGAGAGGCCTGGACATGGCAGAGCCGAGGATCTTCACCTCCGCCGACGACCTGAAGGCGGCGGTGGGCGAGCAACTGGGGTACACGGACTGGCTGGAGGTCGACCAGAAGCGGATCGACCTGTTCGCGGAGGCCACCGGCGACCACCAGTGGATCCACGTGGACCCCGAGAAGGCCGCGGCGGGCCCCTTCGGGACCACCATCGCCCACGGCTACCTCACCCTGTCGCTGCTTCCGCTCTTCGGGCCTCAGCTCATCAAGGTCGAGAACGTGAAGATGGGCGTCAACTACGGGACGAACAAGGTGCGTTTCCCCGCCCCCGTGCCCGTCGGGTCCCGCCTGCGCGCCACCGCGACCATCACCGGCGTCGAGGACGTGACGGGCGGCGTCCAGGTCGCCGTCGCGTTCACCGTGGAGCGCGAGGGCGGGGACAAGCCCGTGTGCGTCGCCGAGTCCGTCTCGCGGTACTACCTGTAGGCCGACCCCGCCGCCCCGGCGGGGTCTACTCGGCCCCCACCATCCGCAGCACGAGGTCGGCGTACAGCGCGCCGACCTCGTCGGGCGTCCAGGGGCCGTCGACGTTGAACCAGCGGGCCACGTCGATGCACAGCGACAGCACGGCGAGGGTCGTGCCCTTCACGTCCAGGACGTCGAAGTCGCCGGCCGCCACCCCGTCCTCGATGATCCCGCGCACCTCCGCGTCGCACTGCCGGCGCAACGCGAGGATCTCGGCGCGGGCGTCCGGGCCGAGGGAGTCCAGTTCGTACTGCACGACCCGCGCGGTGGTACGACCCCCGGCGTGCCAGCGCACGAAGGAGCTCACGGCGTCGGAGAGCCGCTCGGCGGGGCTGCCCTCGCGCCGGGCCGCCGACCGCAGGATCTCCAGGGCCTTCTCGTGGCCGATCCTGCTGATCCGGTGGAGCAGTTCTTCCTTGGTCTTGTAGTGGATGTAGAGCGCGGCCGGGCTCATGCCGGCGCGCCCGGCGATGTCACGGGTCGTGGTGGCGTGGTAGCCGCGCTCGGCGAAGGCCTCCACGGCGGCGATCAGCAGCCGCCGGGCCGCGTCGGGCGTGACCTCACCCCACGCCGACGTCTCGCCGCCGGCCGTCTCCTCCGCCGTACTCATCGCTCACTCGCCCCTCTCGCTGACAGAGCCCCCACCATACCGCCGATACTGAGCGAGCGCTTAGTGAGCGCGGCGTGCGGACGGGCACGCACGGGCCCGCCTCGGCCACCGGCCGCGAGCCCTCACGGCTCAGATCTTCTCGTAGGGGTCGTGCTCGGCCAGCAGCTTCTCCAGCCGCGCCTGGTCGACCCGGCTGACTATCTGCCCGGCCTCCTGGCGGTCCCGGATGACCTTGGCGAGCGTGAACGCCGAGGTCACCAGGTAGAGAACCGCGATGGCCAGGAAGCCGCGCACCCAGGCGTTGGCGTTCAGCTGGTAGATGCCGATGCCGGTGGCGGCCATGGCGACCGCGAAGGACGCGACGGACTGGCCGTAGAAGGCGGCCGTGCTCTGCTGCTTGACCGGTGTGTCACTCATGGGGAACAGGGTCGACGGCTGTGGCCCCGGACACATCCGCCGAAGTACTCATCCGGTACTCAGAAGCGCCCTCAGAACGCCGAAACCCCTGTCAACGCCCGGCCGATGACCAGTTTCTGGATCTGGCTCGTGCCCTCGTAGAGAGTCATCACGCGGGCGTCGCGGAGCAGTTTGCCCGCCGGGTACTCGTCGATGTAGCCGTAACCGCCGAAGACCTGGAGGGCGTTGTTGGCGGCGCGGACGGCGGCCTCCGAGGCGAACAGCTTGGCCTTGGAGGACTCGACGGCGAAGGGCAGCCCGCGGTCGATCAGGTCGGCGACCCGCCAGGTCAGCAGCCGGGCGGCGTCCACGTCGACGGCGATGTCGCTGATCAGCTCCTGGACCAGCTGGTGCTGGGCGATGGGCTTGCCGAACTGTTCACGCTCACCGGCGTACCGGACGGCCGCGTCCAGGGCGGCCTGGGCTATGCCGACGCATCCGGCGGCGACCGACATCCGCCCCTTGGCCAGGGCCGACATCGCGACGGAGAAGCCCTTGCCTTCCTCCCCCAGCAGGGCCGAGGCGGGCACGCGTACGTCCTGGAGCACCAGCTCGGCGGTGGCCTGGCCGCGCAGGCCGAGCTTGCCGTGGATGGTGCGGCGGGTCAGGCCGGGGGTGTCGGCGGGGACGAGGAAGGCGGTCACACCCTTGTGGCCGGGCGCGTCCGTGGAGCGGGCGAAGAGCAGGACCACGTCGGCCCAGGTGCCGTTCGTGATGAACATCTTGGTGCCGTTGATGACGTAGTCGTCGCCGTCGCGCACGGCTCGCGTGGCGAGGTTGCCCGCGTCGGAGCCGGTGCCCGGCTCGGTGAGGCCGAAGCAGCCGACCAGTTCGCCCGCGGTGAGGCCGGGCAGCCAGCGCCGCCTCTGCTCCTCGCTCCCCCAGGCGGCGACGGTCTTGGCGACCAGGCCGAGGGAGACCGACACGATGCCGCGCACGGACGAGTCCCCGCGGCCCAGTTCCTCCGTGACCAGGCAGTACGCGAGGTGGTCGCCGCCCGAGCCGCCGTACTCCTCGTCGATCGTCAGGCCCAGGAATCCGACCTCGCCGAGCTTCTTGACGATCGAGCGGTCGACCTCCTCGGCACGGTCCCAGGCGACGACGTGCGGGGCGATCTCGCGGTCCACGAAGTCCCGGGCGAGCTGCCGGGCCGCGGTCTGCTCCTCGCTGAGCTCCAGGTTCATGCCGAGTCACCCCACAGATAGCGGACCTTGAAAGCTACACATTTAAATTAGCACTGCTAGTTTCTGGTTGCAGCCCTACTATGTGCGCCATGGCCCGACCGCGCAAGCCCTTGCTCAGCACCGAACGGATCGTCGACACGGCACGCGCGCTGGTGGACGCGGAGGGGCTCGCGGCCCTCTCCACGCGTCTGCTCGCGGCCGAACTGGGCGTGAGCGGACCGTCCCTCTACAACCACTTCCGCACCAAGGACGAGATCCTGGAGGCGGTCGCCGACTCGGTCAGCGCGCAGGTCGACCTGTCGATGTTCGAGGACGGCAGGGACTGGCGGACCGCGCTGCACGACTGGGCCGTCTCCTACCGGGCCGCCCTGCGCGACCACCCGAACATCGTCCCGGTCCTGGCCCGCGGCCCCGGCCGCCGCCCGGCCGGACTGCGGCTCGCCGACGCCGTCTACGGCGCGATGGTCGAGGCGGGCTGGCCACCGGCTCAGGCCACCTCCATCGGCGCGCTGATGCGGTACTTCATCATGGGTTCGGCGCTGGGCTCGTTCGCCGGAGGCTTCGTGGACGACGCGAGCGCCTACGACCCGGCCGACTACCCCCACCTCGGGCAGGCCCACCTCCTCGCCGAGCAGCAGGAGAAAATCGACGAGCGGGCCTTCGAGACGGGGCTGACGGCGCTGCTGGACGGCCTCGCGCAGCAGTACGAGCAGGTCAGGCGCACCGTGTAGCACCCTTCGGCACACACCGAAGTGTCCGTGCCCCATCCTGGACCGCATGGCCACCAAGGACCCCCAGGCACCGCATCTCGCCCGCCTCGCCGCGCTCATCGCCGACGAGACCCGGGCGGCCTGTCTGCTGGCGCTGCTCGACGGGCGGGCCTGGACCGCCGGTGAACTGGCGCGGCACGCCGGGGTCGCCGCGTCCACGCTGAGCGAGCATCTGGGCAAGCTCGTCGCGGGCGGGCTGCTCACCGAGGAGCGGCAGGGACGGCACCGGTACGTCCGGCTGGCCGACGCGCGCGTCGCCCAGCTGGTGGAGGACCTCGCCGCGCAGGTGTCGCCGAGCGCCGCCGCACGGCCGCGCAACCTGCGGGAGTCCAGCGCCGGGTCGGCGATGGCCCGCGGCCGCACCTGCTACGACCATCTCGCCGGGCGGCTCGGCATCGCGGTCACGGACGCGCTGACCTCGCGCGGGCTGCTGCGGCAGGACACGGGGTTCGCGCTGACGGACGCGGGACTGCGGTGGTTCGACGCGACCGGTATCGCCCTGAACCGCAAGGGCCGACGCCCGCTGGCCCGCGCCTGCCTGGACTGGACCGAGCGGCGCCCCCACCTTGCGGGTGTCGCGGGCGCGGCGCTGTGCCGGCATGCCCTCGACACGGGGTGGTGCGTGCGGATCGGGTCGGAGCGGGCGGTGAAGGTGACGGCCGCGGGTGAGCAGGCACTGGCTGAACTCTTGGGCATCGAGTCAGCGACGTTGCGCTGAGCGCCCCGACGGGGGCGAACGCCCCGTCCGAAATCCGCGAGCCTCCGAACCCGTCCGTACCTAGCCTCTGGAGCATGATGAACGTCCCCCCTGCCCACCCCACCCGCCGCACCGAACTCCTCGCGGCGGGCGCGGCCACCGTCACCGTCGTCCTCTGGGCCTCCGCCTTCGTCTCCATCCGCAGCGCGGGCGACGAGTACTCGCCGGGCGCCCTCGCCCTGGGACGGCTGCTCGTCGGGGCCCTGGTGCTCGGGGTCATCTGTCTCGTCCGGCGGGAAGGGCCGCCGCCCCGGGCGGCCTGGCCCGGGATCGCGATATCGGGGCTGCTGTGGTTCGGGTTCTACAGCGTGGTGCTGAACTGGGGCGAGCAACAGGTGGACGCCGGTACGGCGGCACTGGTCGTGAACATCGGGCCCATCCTCATCGCGCTGCTGGCCGCCCGGGTGCTCGGCGATCCGATGCCGCCGCGGCTGCTGGCGGGGATGGCGGTGTCCTTCGCCGGTGCGGTGACCGTGGGACTGTCGATGTCGGGCGGGGGCGGGTCCTCGGTGCTCGGGGTGGTGCTGTGTCTGCTCGCCGCGATCGGATACGCGGGCGGTGTCGTGGCGCAGAAGCCGGCCCTCGGTCACGCGAGCGCGCTCCAGGTGACGACGTACGGGTGCCTGGTCGGGGCGGTCCTGTGTCTGCCCTTCGCCGGGCAGCTGATCGGCGACGCGGCCGACGCCTCCCTCTCCGCGACCCTCAACCTGGTCTATCTGGGCGTCTTCTCGCTGGCGCTGGCCTTCACCACCTGGGCGTACGCCCTCGCCCGTACGACCGCCAGCAGCATGGGCGCGACCACGTACGCGGTGCCCGCGCTGGTCGTGCTGATGTCCTGGCTGGCGCTGGGCGAGGTGCCGGGGCTGCTGACTCTGGCGGGCGGGGCGCTGTGTCTGGCCGGGGTCGCCGTGTCGCGGTCCCGGACGCGGTCCGCCCGGGTCGTGGCGGCCGCGCCGCAACCCGAGCAGACCCGCGAATCGGCGTGAGTCAGCGGGCACGCGCCCGGTCCGCGAGGACCTTGATGGACAGCAGGGCGATCACCGAGAGCCCGATGATGTAGCCGGAGACCGCCATTGAGGTGCCGGTGGCCTCCAGCAGCAGCACCATCATGAACGGCGCGAGACCGCCGCCGAGCACGGCCGCGATCTGGTAGCCGAGGGAGGCTCCCGTGTAGCGCATCTCGGGCGTGAACAGCTCGGCGAACAGGGCCGCCTGGGGGCCGTACATGATGCTGAGGAAGCAGCTGGCGACGAACGTGCCGACCGCCAGCCACAGCAGCGAACCGGTGTCGATCAGCAGGAACAGCGGTACCGCCCACAGGCCGATGCCGGCCGCGCCGATCGCGTAGATACGGATGCGGCCGATCTTGTCCGAGAGCGCGGCGGCGGCCGGGATCAGCACCAGCTGGGTGAGGCTGATGCAGAGCGAGACGGTGAGGACGGCGCTCTTCTTCATGCCGAGTTCGCGGGTCGTGTAGTCGAGCACGCCGGTGATGATGATGTAGAAGGTCGCGGTGTTCACGGCGAAGGAGCCACCGGCGAGGAGGACCGTGCCGAGGTGGCCGCGCAGGATCGTGCGCAGCGGTGAGGACTGCTCGCCCTTCTCCTTCTCGGCGAGCTTCTTCTCCGCCTCCCGGAATTCGGGGGTCTCCTCGACGCGGGTGTGGATGTACCAGGCGAGCGCGAGGACGAACAGGCCGACGAGGAACGGCACGCGCCAGGCCCAGGCCGCGAACTCCGCGTCGGTCGTGAACGCCCCGGCGAGCAGGAACACCGTGTTGGCGGTCACCACGCCGATGGGGACGCCGAGCTGGACGAAGCTGCCGTAGATGCCGCGCTTGCCCTCGGGGGCGTACTCGGTGGCCATCAGCATCGCGCCGCCCCACTGGGCGCCCACGGCGATGCCCTGGAGCACCCGGAAGAGGACCAGCAGGATCGGGGCGGCGACGCCGATCGTGTCGTAGGTCGGGAGCAGGCCGATGCCGGTGGTGGCGAGGCCCATCAGGGTGAGCGCGAGGACCAGCATGGGCTTGCGGCCGCGCTTGTCGCCGAGCTGGCCGGCGACGATGCCGCCGAGGGGGCGGGCGAGGAAGCCGACGGCGAAGGTGGCGAAGGAGGCGAGCACTCCGGCCGTGGGGCTGCCGGCCGGGAAGTACAGGTCGCCGAGTACCAGGGCGGCGGCGATACCGAAGACGAAGTAGTCGTACCACTCCACGGCGGACGCGAGAGCGGCCGCGGTGGCTACCCGGCGGCGATTGCCGTCGGCGGGAGCGGGGGTGGTGAGCGGTTGAGCGGAAGGTGCCGTGTCCATGCGTGCACACTCCGGGGGTGCGGGGGACGGAACGGGGGGTGGCTCGGGTTCCCGGAACGTACTGACCGGACGGTATGGACGTCAACGGGTCGCACAGCAGCAGTTTTTGCCTGCATATGGCACGGAGAACGGGGTCAGGGCACGCCTGGGGCCCCGGCCTCCCACGGAGACCGGGGCGCGCTCGGCGGGCCGGGCTAGAACACCACCAGGGCCCTGCCGCCCTTCCCCGCGAGCATGTTCTCGAACGCCGCAGGGATGCCCTCCAGGGCGATCCGTTCCGTCACCAGCGCGCCGAGGTCCAGGCGTCCGGCGCGGATGTGCTCGGCGAGGACGGGCAGGTCGCGGGCCGGGTCGGAGTTGCCGTAGACACAGCCGGAGAGGGTGCGGCCCCAGTGGAAGATCTCCAGGGCGTTGAAGGTGACCTGCTGGTCCTTGCCACCGATGCCGACGACGGTGGTGCGGCCGCCGCGGCGGGTGGAGTCCCAGGCCGTACGGATCGTGGTCGCCCGGCCCACGCACTCGACGGCCACGTCCACGCCCTGCTTGCCGGTGAGACCACGGATCTCGCGGGCCGTGTTCTCGGATGCGATCACGTAGTCGGTGGCGCCGGCCGCGCGGGCCAGCTCCTCCTTCTCCGGGGACACGTCGACCGCGACGATCTTCGCAGCGCCGGCGACCCGGGCCGACTGGAGGGCGGCCAGGCCGACCCCGCCGACGCCGAACACCGCGACCGTCTCCCCCGGCTGGACCCGCGCCGAGTGGTGCACGGCGCCGTAGCCGGTCAGGACGGCACAGCCCAGCAGGGCGGCGTCGGTGAGCGGGATGCCGTCCGGGAGCGGCAGGAGGCAGCCGGCGGAGACGACCGTCTCCTCGGCGAACGCGGCGACGTTCAGGCCGGGGTGGAGGTCGGTGCCGTCGGCGGTGCGGGCGTAGACGTCGGCGGCGCCGTTCAGCGCGTTGGCGCACAGCCAGACCTCGCCGAGCCCACAGGCGTGGCAACTGCCGCAGGACGGTGCCCAGTTGAGGACGACACCGTCGCCGGGCGCGAGGTCGGTGACGCCCTCGCCCACGGCTACGACCGTGCCCGCGCCCTCGTGGCCCAGGACCGCGGGCACGGGGACGCGCATGGTGCCGTTGGACAGGGACAGGTCGGAGTGGCAGACGCCGGCGGCGGCGAGGCGGACTCGGACCTGGCCGGGTCCGGGGTCGGGCAGGTCGATCTCGGTGACCTCCAGCGGGGCACCGATGGCGGGCAGGACGGCGGCACGGACGGCCATGGGGGAAGCTCCCTTGGACTGGCTCAGAACTGGAGGGACTTGGTCTGGAGGTACTCGGCCAGGCCGTGTGCGCCGAGTTCGCGGCCCACACCCGACTGCTTGTAGCCGCCGAAGGGGGCCAGCGGGTTGAAGCGGCCGCCGTTGATGTCGACCTGCCCGGTGTCCATCCGGCGCGCGAAGGCCACCGCCTCCGCCTCCTCGCCCGCCCAGACGGCGCCCGCGAGGCCGTAGACGGTGCCGTTGGCGATGCGCAGGGCGTCGTCCTCGTCCTCGTAGCGCAGGATCGACAGGACCGGACCGAAGATCTCCTCCTGGGCGACGGTCATGTCGGGCGTCACGTCGGCGAGGACGGTCGGGCTGACGTAGTAGCCCAGCTCGCGCGGGGCCTCGGGGCCGCCCGCGGCCACGCGCGCCCCTTCGACCACGCCCTTCTCGATGTAGCCGAGCACCCGTTCCTGCTGCTTGGCATTGACGACCGGGCCGATGCGCTCGCCGTACTTCGCGGCGGCGGCCGTGGCCAGCCGGACGGCCTCGTCGTACTGGTCCCGGTGCACCAGCATGCGTGTCCAGGCGCTGCATGTCTGCCCGGAGTTGGACATGACGTTGGCGACGCCGACGTTGACCGCCGTGGCGAGGTCGGCGCTCGGCAGGATGACGTTGGCGGACTTGCCGCCCAGCTCCAGGGCGACCTTCTTGATCGCCGCGCCGGCCACCGCGCCGATCTGCCGGCCGACGGCCGTGGAGCCGGTGAAGGAGACCAGGTCGACGCCGGGGTGCTCGGCGAGCGCCTGGCCGGCGACCGGGCCGCGGCCGGTGACCAGGTTGAAGACGCCCGCGGGGACGCCGGCCTCGTGGACCGCCTCGGCGAAGAGCTGGGCGACCAGCGGGGTGTCCTCGGCGGGCTTCACCACCACCGTGCAGCCGGCCGCGAGCGCCGGGGCGACCTTGGCGACGATCTGGTGCAGCGGGTAGTTCCAGGGCGTGATCGCGCCGACCACGCCGATGGGCTCGTGGTACACGGTCGAGTTGCCGACCTTCTCCTCGAAGGCGTACGTCGCCGCCAGCTCGGCGTACGAGCCCGCCACCGCGATCGGCACGGACGCGTGGACCGCCTGGGAGAACTTCAGGGGCGCGCCGAGCTCGGCGGTGACCGTCTCGGCGATCTCGTCCTTGCGGGCGTCGAGGAGGTCGCGCAGCGCGGTGAGCCGGGCGGAGCGCTCGGCGGGCGGGGTGGCGGCCCAGGCCGGGAGGGCGGCGCGGGCGGCCCGTACGGCGGTGTCGACATCGGCCGCGGTGCCGGCCGGGACCCGGGCGACGACCTGCTCGTCGGCCGGGTTCACCACCTCGATCACATCCCGGCCCGCGGCGGGGCGCCAGGCGCCGTCGATGTACATGCCGTCGTGTGCCTTCATCGCGTTTCCTCCCGGGCGGGCCCTCTGGACGTCCGACACATAAACTAGCGGCGATAGTTTTTGTGCGCCAGACGTCCTATGACATCAGAAGTCGACGCGCGCCTCGTCGTCCACCCTCGCCACGGCCTCCTGGCCGAAGGCCTTCTCGTAGGCCCGGCGGATCTCCTCGATCCTGCGGTCGCTGCTGTCCGCCTCCGTCCGCGGGTAGAGCAGGATCAGTTCGTACGACCGCTCCTTCTCGATCGTCCCGCTCGCGTCCCGCCACTGTCCGCGCCCGGACTGGATCGTGAGCCCGTCCGGGAACTCCGGCGTGACCTCCTTGTCGACGAAGGACATGAACTGCCGGTCGGTGACGGCCGGACCGCCGTCGGGGCGTGCGGTGCCGAAGAAGAGCTGGGTCTCGACGTACGGCTGTCCGCGCCGCGGCTCGGCGGGGGCTGGTGTGTCCGCGTCGTCGAGGGTGGCGTACGCGGTCGGCGCGGCGACCGCGAGCAGGAGGCCAACGGAGGTGAGGACGGCCCGAGTTCGGGTGAAGTGCACGTTCATGGCACATAACTAGCCATACCGCGCGGATTTCACTCCTCCAGATCGGGCAGCCGAGCCGGATCCGGGCAGATCCGCTCGCCGTGGTGGTCGAAGACGAACAGGTGGGCGATGTCGACGAGGAGCGGCACCTGCATGCCGCTCCGGAGGTCGAAGTCGGGGGTGGTGCGGACGATCAGGTCGCCGGGAAGGCGGCCCTCGGGGGGCGCCGGGTCCGGGGCGGCGTCAGCCGGATGCTCCAGCGTCACCACGGGCCCGGCACGCAGGGCGCCCGCCCGGGTGCGGAGCCGCTCCAGCACGGTGCCGGTGTCACGGCGGCGGCGCCGGGCCGGGGGAACCGGGCGCGGGGCCTCCAGGTCGGGTACGACGGCGGGGCGCGAGCCGGTGTTGAAGTGGACGAGGACCTCGTGGCCCTGGAACTCCACATGCTCGACCAGTCCCGTGATGTGCACCTCCCCCGGGCGGGCGGAGGTGGGCTCGGCGATCCGGACCGCCTCCGAGCGCAGGCCCACGATGACCTCGCGGCCCTGCTGGACGCGGAGCAACTGGTGGTCCAGGGTGAGCGGTTCGGGCAGCCGGAGGTACTGCTTGCCGAGGCTGATGGTCATCGCGCCGTCCAGTGGGGCCCGTACGACACCGCGCAGCAGGTTGATGCGCGGGGTGCCGATGAAGGCGGCGGCGAAGACGTTGCGGGGCAGCGCGTAGACCGAGCGGGGGGTGCCGACCTGCTGGAGGACACCGCCGCGCATGACGGCGACCCGGTCGCCGAGGGACATCGCCTCGGCCTGGTCGTGGGTGACGTACACCGTGGTGACGCCCAGCTCGCGGGTGAGGGCGGAGATCTCGGCGCGCAGGTGGCCCCGGAGCTTGGCGTCGAGGTTGGACAGCGGCTCGTCCATCAGGAACGCGGTGGGGTGGCGGGCGATGGCCCGGCCCATGGCGACGCGCTGGCGTTCGCCGCCGGAGAGCTGGGCCGGGAAGCGGTCGAGGAGGTCCTCGATGCCCAGCATGCGGGCGGTGGTGTCCACGCGCGGGCGCGGGTCCGCGCCGGGTGCCTCGATGCGCAGCGGGAAGCCGATGTTGTCGCGGGTGGTCATGTTCGGGTAGAGGGCGAAGTTCTGGAAGACCATCGCCATCCGCCGTGCGGCGGGCAGCAGGTCGTTGGCGTACTCGCCGTCCAGCAGCAGCTCGCCCTCGTCGATGTCCTCGAGGCCGGCGATCATTCTGAGCACGGTGGACTTGCCGCAGCCGGAGGGCCCGAGGAGGACGAGGAACTCGCCGGGTTCGATGTCCAGCGAGAAGCGGTCCACGACGCGGACGCCTCGCAGGTATGCCTTGCTCACGTCGTGCAGGGATATGGCGCGTGTCATGACGGCTGCCCCCGAGGGCTCATTTGCTCCGCGGTCGAACGCCTCGTGCGGGTCGTACGGGGCGCGTGAGTCACGGAAGTTAACGGAATGTGTGCGGCCGAGGGAAGACAATGGGCGGGATCGGGCATGCCGGTCTGGCAAGTGAGAAAGCGGACGATCGCGTTCAGCGCTTTTCGGCCGCCTTGGACGGCTCGCGGGTCGCGATGAGATGGGCGAAGACGACGACGTTGCCGGAGTACCCGGTCTTGCGGTCGTAGTTGCCGCCACAGGTGATCAGCCGCAGCTCCGGGCGCTTGCGGGCGCCGTACACCTCATCGTTGGGGAACTTGTCCTTGTCGTACGACTTGATGGCGTCGACCGAGTAGACGGCGGTGCGTCCATCGGCGCGGCGGACCTCGACGCGTTTGCCGCGCTTGAGTTCACCGAGGCCGCCGAAGACGGCGGGGCCGGTGTTGGTGTCGAGGTGACCCACGGCGATGGCGGTGCCCTGCTCGCCGGGTGACGGCCCGTCCGCGTACCAGCCGGCCACGTCCGGCTCGTCCTCCGGGGGCGCGGGCAGGCGCCGCTCACTGTCGAGGCGGAGGTCGATGAGCGGCGCGTCGATGCCGACGAAGGGGATGACCAGTCGGGTCGCACGGGAGCGGGGCAGGGTGCGAGGCGGCGCCGCGCGCTTGCGGGCCTTGCCCGAGGGGGCCGGGCGGGAGGGTGAGGGGGTCGGGGTCGGGGTCACCGCCTCGCGTCCGGTGGCTGCCGCGGCGTCGGG
>CBFGZZ010000100.1:0-25121 GCA_965653385.1 uncultured Streptomyces sp.
GGGTGCGCCGTTGAGCGGTCCACTCCAGACAGCAGGTGCAAGTCAGTCCGAGATCGGTGCCTCGCCATACGGGACGAGACTGACGGGGCCGATGAGGCCGTACTCCTGACGGGGCATCCCGGCCTGCCCGGGGAAACCGTCGGTCACCCGTAGCCGGTTGCGGAGCGGGGTCGCGACACGGACGGTGATCGTGTTGGCGCCCTCTCTGAGGCGACCCGCGAGGTCGAGCCTGTGGCTGATCTGGTCCGGCGGAGACAGGCGGCGGCCATTGACCGTCACCTCGAAGGTGTCCGTGACCCGGCCCAGATCGAGGCAGGCCCCGTCCAACCGGCCCAGGCGGACGGTTGTGGTGTAGGTGCCGATGCCGGAGACGTCTTGCAGGCCAGGGATGTCCGACCAGGGTTTGAGCACGTCCAGGTCGAGCTCGTGCACGGTGATCGCGCGCTCGCCGTCGGGGCCGCGGCGCCAGTCCTCGACGGTGAGGTGCCAGGAGTCCAGCCGCTGTTCCCCGCCCGGGGACGGTATGACAACGTGCTGCTTGCGGCCATCGTCAAGGGTGACGGTGTGGCTACCGGAGGCGGTCGCCCGCAGCCGCAGACGTCCGCTCTCGCTCACGGTCACCGTCCCGCCCGTGGTGGCCGTGGCGTGACGGCCATGGCGGCCGTCGAGAGCGATCACCGTGGAGCCTCCGGGAGCAAGGTGGACGGGCAAGGTGATGTGGCTGCGACTGGTGCGGTAGAGGCCGAGAGGCGTAATCCTCCCGGACCACGCGTCGAGTTCGTAGGGTCGGCCCGTTCCTTCCACCCGGATATCGGCGGTGATGGAGGAGGACGTGGGGTTGTACAGGTAGTACAGCTCTCCCCTCGGGAGAGTGCGGCGCACCCTCAGCAGGCCCGGAGCGGCGCTGACGTCAACGCTGGGCCTGACACCGAGGGCCTTCAGTGCGCCGGCAAGGTCACGCCGGTCGGCGACCCGGCGGACCGAAGGCTGGTCGAGCAACTGGTCCAGCAGGCGGGTGAGCCGGGCGGTCTGCTGGGCGGCCAGGTGGGCGCCGGGGGTTCGCGTCGGTAGGTTCCCGACGATGACCACGGGCAGTCCGGCACGGGCGTGGGAGAGGAGGAGCCGGGCAGTGGCCACGGGAAGCGTGGGCTGGCGGTCCAGGATCAGCGCTCGGTAGGCGGGCCCGTCCGGGGCGAGACGGCCGCCACTGACCCGGGTGCCCTCCAGCTGCGCGGGGCCGGCGAAGTCGTAGGTGAACCCGGCCGCACCGTCAGGCACGCGCACGTCGTGACCGTAGCTCTGCCGGTAGACCGCAAGGTCCACCGAGGGGCGGCCCTGCCGCAGGACCCACTGCATGCGTGCGGTCCAGTCCGTGATGATGTTCGTGTCGGCCCAGGTTGGCTGGCGTGGTCCCCACGCTTCGGAGAAGCCGTTGCCGCCCCCCATCGTGAACGGTGAGAATCCGGGCCAGCCCGTCACACCCATACCCGTTCCGGTGGCGAACCCGTGGTAGACGATTTGGTTGACGCCGTGCGCGAAGGCCGTGTTGAAGTGCTTCAGCATGTCTGGCCAGGTCTGCGCGTAAGCCTCGTTGAGAGTCCCGCAGCCCTCCAGCGAAAAGATCTTTTGGCCCGACAGGTGTACGGAGCCTGAGGAGATCCACCGGGAAGGATCGTCGCTGTAGTCGGCGCTGATGCCGAGCGACTCGGTTTCGGTCACGTCCAGCGAGGCGGCGACGGTGGGCGTGTCGATGGTCGTCCCGTAGGGCTGAGCGCGGAGTCGCAGGCCGAGGGCGTGCGCCCAGTTCTTCAGCGGCTCGACGTGGTTGCTGATGTAGAGGTCCGTCAGGGTCTGGCAGTAGTCCTCGCGAACGCGCGCGCCGCTGCCGTCGGTGAACTCGAAGTCCGGTGTGGCATCGAGGGTCACTGACGTGTACTGCCGGTGGATGCCGTCGATGAACAGAACCGGCAGGTTGGGGCGCAGCGAGTAGCCGCGCAGTTTCTCGAATCGCTCCGGCAGGTCCCAGGTCCAGTGCAGGGCGGAGTCCAGCTCCAGGGAGTCCTCGAACAGGTCACCGCCGTTGTCCCGAAGCAGCCGTCGGAGCCGGGGAGTGAGTACATGGTCGTCCCAGTAGCCCGTTGCGGCGCGAACGCCCGCGGAGGCGAAGTGGTCTGGCACGTAGGCCGGTTGAGCGGAGACGATCTGCCCGGTTACGGCCGCCTGTCCGGTACCGCGCTGCCAGAAGGCAAGGACCAGCCACTGCCCGCCGGCCGGAGCAGTCCAGGAAAGGACCCCATCGTGCACCGAATCGGTCAGGTCCACCCGCGAACTCCGCTCCAGCAGAACGGGCTTCGCCTCGGCGGAACCCGTGCGGCGGAACGCCTGTACGGCCACGAGCGTCTGCTTGGTCACGCCCGAGTGCGGTTCGGGAGCCGCCGGCACCGGACCGGAGTACGTACTGCCGCCCGCGACGGCCGACCTGCCGTATGTCAGTTCCTGTGCGGCCTGCCGACTGTCCGGGCCCAGCCCGGGCACCACCAGAGGCCAGGCCGGACCGACGGTCAGATCGATGCGCAGCCCATGGCGCCGACCCGCTGCGACAGCCTGTTCGAGCCGCTCGGTCAGAGTCGCGCCGCCCCATCCGAACCGGCCCGGATCGGCAGTGAAGATGCACTGGATCTCGGCGGCGGCGAAGCCGCGGCCGGCAATCTGACGAATCTCGGTCTCGACCGCCTCCGCGGAGATCTCACCGCACGGCCACCAGTACCGGATCTTGGGCCGGACGGATTCGCTGATTGAGGCGAATTCCCGGGCGATCGCCGGGACTACGGGGTGGTCTGTGGTCACGGCCGAACCGGTCGTGCCAGCGGCAGCAGTCCCGGCCGCGGAGAGGAGTACAGGCGTGGCGATCGACAGCGCCGCAACGTCCGAACACAGGCGCCTGCGGGAGATGGGGGTCATATCGACTCCATGTGAAACGTTTCATCTTCAGGGGAGTGGAGTGAACGTAAACGGCGCCTGGGTGGTCGTCAATACAAAAACCGAAGAATATTTGGCTTTGGACGGGCACGGCCGCCTCCCCTTTCGGCATCGGGGTCTCGGTTCACCTGCGGCGCCCGAGGAGCCGGATGAGCCACTCCGCACCTACCGAGATTGAACATGTTCACGTCGACCGGCGTATGTACGGACGTACTGACGTAGACGTACGCCCGTACGCTTCAGCGGAAGGACACGACGACGTGCGCACTTCCCCGAAACTCACCGTGGCTCTCGCCTGTCCCGAGGACGCCTGGCCGCACCCCGACTGGCCGGCCGCGGACGACCCGTACGTCGGACGGGTGGTGCCCCTGACGGCGCCGCGGGGGGCGGGCGAGGCGACGGACGTGGTGATCCTCTGCCTCGAGGCCCCCTCTACGGCCGTTCGGGAACTGTCCGCCACCGACATCCCCGTGATCGTGATCAGCCCGTGCCGGGACACCGAAGTCATCGTCGAGGTGTTCCGCGCCGGAGCGGGCTATCTGGTCGAGGGCGACTACTGCACCTGCATGCTCTCCTCCGCCGTCGTGGGCGCCACCGTCGGGCACACCTACCTCTCCCCGGCGGCCTGCGCCGCACTGCAGGAGGGGGCCCGGCGGCTGCCCACCGGCGGGGCGGCGCGGGAACGGCTGCGGGAACTGCTCTCGCCGCGCGAGCGACAGATCATGGAGCTGCTGTCGACCGGCCTGGGCGCGCAGGAGATCGGGCTGCGCTTACAGCTGAGCGAGAAGACCGTCCGCAACAACCTCAGCAACATCTACGCCAAGCTGGAGGTCCGGGGGAGCACCGAAGCGGTCCTGACGTGGCTGGGAGCCACCCCTACGGTCCGGGCCTGAGTTCCCTGGTTCGCGCATGAGAACGATCCCCCGTGGGAAGTCCACACGAGGGGCTCGTTCCGATGGCGCCGGCCTTCGCCGCCTCTTTTCCGGCCGGCGCCTTCCGCAGTCGCGCGGTATATCGCGAGAATCGCTGCGGAGCTAGGGTTTGACAACCTCCGAGAGCGGGATTTCGACGTCGATTACGTCGGGGCCGCCCTCCTGGAATCCGGGTTGCGTTCCGTCATCGGATCCGGGTCGCCCACCGGCGCCCTCCGACGAGTTCTGGGCTTCGCTCGCCTGCGGAGTTTCGCACTTCACGTTGCGCAGCCAGAGCCGACCGTCGGGAGTGCCGCCGTCCAAGAGTTGCGGATAGAACACGTGCACGCTCGTGCCCCCCTCATTGGGGGAGAAGAACACCTTCTGGCCGTCCTGCGCGTCGTTGTACGTGGCCTTGAGGTAGCCGCTGACATCGGTGCGCTTCTCCGACCACATGAAGAAGGCGATGTGGCCGGCCTTCACGGTGTCGGTCCTGGAGAAATCGAACCCGACCGTCTTGTCGTCGCGCTGGATCGTGTATTCCGTCGTGTTGAACTTGGCGCCGATCTCGAAGAACGAGTTTCCCAGCTTCGAGTCGGCGGAGGCAGTGAATCCTTCCTCGAGCGTGATGGACCTCGTCACCGAGGCGGACACGCTGAAGCCCTTCGTGGCGTCGGATGCGGATCCGCAGTTGTCCGTCACCGGGGAAACGCGCTTGTTCGGGCCCAGGTTGTCCCTCTTGAACTGGACATCGACGAATTCACAGTTCTCCAGCTTGGAGGAGTCCTCCGCACAGTCCTTGGACACCTCGGAGGCGGTCGCGGCACCCGCCTGGTTCATCAGCGGAACGGCCGCCGCGACGGCCACCAACGGGGCCAGTATGAGACCTACGCGCTTCTTCTTGCTCCGGTGGTTTCCGCGTCCGGTGCGGGTCATCGTGCGTCTCCTTGAGGGGACCGGGGACATGTGAGAGGAGTGCGAAGTTGCCTGGTCACGAGAGCCGTCAGCAGTCGGTCAGGACGGGCTTGGACGTCCCGTCCGCGATGCCGGGAGCGCCGGCGGCGCCGTCCAGGACGACAGCTCCCTCGACGGATTCGGGCGCGGCGTAGTTCTGTTCCTCGACGGGGTTGATGGCCGTGCTCCCCGGCTTGGCGTTGATCTTCACCCGCCATTCGCCCGTCATGCGCTGCATCTTCGGCGTGAATTCCAGGTGGAGGACCTTGCCGACGGGGACGTCCCTTGTTTCCGTGTCGCCGGCGGCGACCGACTTGAGGGTCAGGTCCGTCGTTGCCTTGTGCTTTTGCCAGGCCCCGCTCAAGGCACCGAAGAGCCCTCCGCTGGCACCCTGTTGTGTCGCGGTGTACTTGCCTTCACCCTGGAGGACGGCCGCCTTCCAGGTGATCGACACCTTTGCCGGTTCGGTGGCATTCGGCTCGCAGTTCGGGAAGTCGATCGAGGCCTTCTTCGTGGGGCCGTCAAAGGTCTCGAACTTCGTCTCGACGAACTCGCAGCTGTCGGCCAGGAAAATATCCTGGACGCCGCTTCCCGTCTTCTGCTCCTTGCCGTTGATCACCTTGGCCTTCTGGCACATCCGCATGATCTCGTCCGGCGTTTTCTCTGCCTGGGCGGCATTCGCCGACGGCAGCAGGGTGATAACGGCCGCACCGGTGGCGAGCGCCGAAACAACGGCGACGATCCGGACCTTCCTGCTCTTCAGGGCCCTCTTACCCATGTCGTGCTCCTTCCTGGAGACGTTCTTTGTCTCACCGGAATGAAATTATCGGACCGAACCGAAAGCGCCGACAGAGTCAAATGTCCCTACCGGCCGGTTATTGATGTGTGCCTTGAGACACATTCAGAGGTTCGCTGCCTCGCCTGACTATGCGTCGGCAATGTCCACCATTGCCTCATCACAGACGCAAAGGACATGGGTCCGGTGAGCAAAGCCGTCCTGGCGCCACCGCGGGGCTCCTCCGTCCCCGACAGCGACACCCCCTCTTTCGGGGGTGCCGGGGCATGATGCGGCCTGCGAGAGTCCGGACTCCCTCCACACGGCACGACAGAAGGATCCGGTACATGCCCGACGTGACGGCCCGCTACGACGTTCCCGCCACCATGCGCGACGGCACCGTGCTGCGGGCCGATGTGTATCAGCCCGCCGAAGGCGGGCCATGGCCCGTACTCCTCACCCGTCTTCCCTACGGAAAGAACACTCCGTTCCTGCTCGGCGCTCTCGATCCGACGGGCCTGGCACGCAAGGGATTCCTCGTCGTGATCCAGGACACCCGAGGCCGGTTCGCCTCGGACGGCGCGTGGGACCCGTGGACCCACGAGGCGGACGACGGCTACGACACGGTCCGCTGGGCCGCCGCCCTCCCGGGCTCCAACGGCCGCGTCGGCATGTTCGGGCAGAGCTACTTCGGCAACACGCAGTGGATGGCCGCGCTGTCGAAGCCACCGGAGCTGAAAGCCATCGCTCCGCTCGACACCTTCTCCGAACCGGACGACGGACTCTTCGCGCGGGGAGGGGCCCGCGAGCTGGGCATCGCGCTGCCCTGGTCCCTGCAGCAGGGGGTGGACACCATCCTGCGCCGGCACGCCGCCGACCCGGCCGCACTCCCGCCGGCGCTCCAGGCGTTGGTCCACGATCTGGACATGGCCGCGACGTCCGGATACCGGGAACTGCCCGCCGGGCACCATCCCGCCTTCCAGCGCCACGGCATCCCGGACATCGGCTACGAGCGCTCCCGCCGGGAGCCCGAGTGGAGCGCGGCCTGCCGGGTCGCAGGACGCCAGGCAGAAGTCGACCTGCCCAGCCTGCAGACCGGCGGCTGGTACGACATCTTCAGCCAGGGCACCCTCGACAACTTCGCCGCAAGCCACGCGGCAGGGCGGCCCAGCACTCTGATCATGGGCCCCTGGACACATCTCAACCACGGTCAGCAGATCGGTGACGTCAACTTCGGCATGGCGGCGAGCGCGGAACTCCTCGGTTTCCGCGGCAGGCTCGCCGACATCCAGAGCACCTGGCTCCGGCAGTGGCTCACCCCCGAAACCACCCCGTCGGGGCCGGAGCTGCCCCCGGTGCTGCTCTTCGTCATGGGCAGGAACGAGTGGCGCGAGGAGCAGGAGTGGCCGCCGGCCCGCGCCGTCGACACGGACCTGTTCCTGCGCGCGGACGGCGCGCTCACCTTCGACCTCCCGCAGGCGGATGAGGAGAGCGACACCTACACCTACGACCCCGCCGACCCCGTGCCGACCACGGGCGGCGCGCTCCTGATGACGGAGAACTTCCGGCCGGGCCCACTCGATCAGGCCGCGGTCGAAGCACGGCCGGACGTCCTCGTCCACACCACGGAGCCGCTGACCGAGGACCTGGAGGTCACGGGCCGCGTCCGCGCGATTCTCCACGCGGCGACCGACGCCCCCACCACGGACTGGGTGGTCCGGCTCTGCGACGTCGACACCGCGGGCGTCTCCCGGAACATCGTCGACGGGATCGTGCGGTCGGTCACCACACCGGGAGAGTTCACCGAGCACGCCGTCGACCTGTGGTCGACGAGCCATGTCTTCCTCGCCGGGCACCGCATACGCGTCCACGTCACCTCCAGCAACTTCCCCCGCTGGGACCGCAATCTCAACACCGCCGACTTCCTCGACGGCGGAGCGGACTCCCGTCCGGCCCACCAGCAGGTCGCCCACGACGCCGTACGCCCCTCCCGCATCGTCCTGCCGGTCGTCCCCACGCCCGCAGGCTGAAACAGGAAGCCCGCCGGCCGCTCACGCCGGTTCGACGGCGGGACGCATTCCGGCCCCGCCCGTCGCCGTACGCCGAACCCACCGCGCGGAATCCCGCCAGGGACGGGGGCCGGCGGGCGAGGCGTTGGTCACGGGCACTCGATCGACGGCGGAGGCGGTACGGCTTCTCCATCGTCCGGCTCGAAGGGACCCCGCGTATCGGCCAAAGAGCCGACCACCCCGGGCTGACGCGATCGGCCGTCCCATCAGCCCCAGGTATACCGTCGCATCAGCTCGGAGGATGACACCCGGTGGAAACCGCCGGGTCAGTGGGCCTGCCGTGGGGACGACGGCCCCCGATCATCGAGGCGCGGCGCCTGCTTGGACAGGACTCCGCTCCGTCACCGCCTCGGCCATTCGGCCGATGCACAGCCGAGCCGAGCGATGCGATGCTCACCCGGGCGGCGGGCGAAGCACGACCTGCACGGGCGGCGGATGCCCCTTCTCCATCTCCCTACTCGGCCGGGGGCTCCTCACGGCCCGCTCAGTTGACCGACAAAGGGCCCAACGCATGATCATCTTCGCTCCCGCAGGCGTCTTCTTCCTGGTGTTCGCCTGCAGCTTCCTGTACGACCGAAGACTCGTACGCAACGGCGTCTATCTCTTCTTCGCGCTCCTCTTCCTGTCCCTGGGGCTGTTGTACAAACTGGCGTCGGTGTCCGAGACGGCGACTCTGGTCCTGCTGTTGGCGCTCGGGATCCTCCTCATGCTGCTGCCCTTCGTACTCGCGGTCTTCCTGATCGCCAACGGGGTGACGATGCTGCGTCGCGAGGGCAGGAGCCTGTCGAACCTGCTGTCTCTGGCGGCGGGTGGGGGCATCCTGCTGTTCATCGCGCTGAAGGCGATCGCCAACAGCACCCGCTCGGAGCTGCTGGGCACCCCGCTGGACGCGGTGGGGTTCGTCCTCGGTTACGTGTCGCTGCTGTTCGTGTGCTTTCTGCTCTACTCGTTCGTCTACGGCAGGATTCGGCAGGGGCAGGCCGTCGATTTCGTCGTGGTGCTCGGTTCCGGTCTCGTCGGAGGTTCGCGGGTCCCTCCGCTGCTGGCCGGCCGACTGGACCGGGGACGCGCCGCCTTCGACGCCCAGCGGGCCGAGGGCCGGGAGACGATGCTGCTGACGTCCGGTGGCCAGGGGCCGGACGAGGACCTTCCCGAAGCGCGGGCGATGGCCGACTACCTCATCGCGGCCGGCGTGCCGGGCGATCGGATCCTCATCGAGGACAAGTCCCGCACCACCCAGGAGAACCTGCGATTCAGCAAGGCCCTGATGCGGGACCGCAAGACGGACTACCGGGCCCTGGTGGTGACCAACAACTTCCATGTCATGCGCGCCGCGCAGATCGCCCGCAAGGAGAAGGTCGAGGCACAGGTCATCGGTGCGCCGACGGCCCGCTATTTCTGGCCGAGCGCGACGATCCGCGAATTCGTGGCCGTCTTCCTGTCGCACCGGGTCCTGAATCTCGGCATCTGCGCGCTGCTGGCCGTCATCGGTCTGCTGCGCCTGTACTGATCCCATTTTTTCGTGCGCCGACGCCGACCGAGTCCGCGGCGCTGAGAGGAATCCGCTCGTGAGTACGAGGGTGGAGCCGGCCGTCTGGGCCGCCCTGCTGATGTCCATGGCCGCGTTCGTGCTGTTCGTGCCCTATATCGCCGTACGGTACCGGCGACGTGGCGAACTGGGCCTGGGCAACCTGGCATTGGCGTTCGCCGGGCCTCTCTACGGCCTGGCGCTGTTCTTCTACGTGTTCGCGCCGTTCCCGACAGTGCGGCACGATTTCTGTGCCGTCATCGGTGTGCGCCGACCGCAGCTGATCCCCTTCCATTTCCTGCACGACATGGGGAAGTCCGCCAGCGGAAGCGGCCCCATGGCGATGCTGAACAACCCGGCGCTGACCCAAGTGCTGCTGAACGTGGCACTCTTCATACCTCTGGGCATGTTCGTCCGGTACATGTTCGGGCGCAGCGTGCCCGTCACCGCGGCCATCGGCCTCGGTGTGTCCCTGCTGATCGAGACGACACAACTGACCGGAGACTGGTTCATCTACCCGTGCGCCTACCGGCTGTTCGACGTCGACGACCTGATCGCGAACGGCCTGGGAGGTCTGATCGGCGCGCTGGCCGCCCCCCTGCTCAGTGCCGTGCCCGGTCAGCGGGTCCACGCCGAACCGGGAGAGCCGCGCCCGATCACCTGGCGCAGGCGGCTGCTGGCGTCCGTGTGCGACCTGATGAGCTTCGCCTTCCTCTACGTGCCGACCGTCGCCGCCTGCGCGGCGCTGATGTGGGTATCGCAGGGGAGCCTGCCCGCCGGTGATACTCCTACGTACTCGGACTTCTTCTTCCACGCGACCGTCGAACGGGTCGGGTTCTGGGTGCCGTGGCTGGTGCTCACCGTCGGAATTCCCCTGGCAGGCAGCGGGGCCAGTCTCGGACAGCACATCGTCAAGTTGCAGGCGACCACCGCTGACGGCCGCCGACCGGACGTGAAGGCGAGACTCCTGCGCGGCCTGACGGGTGTCGGCGGCTTCCTCCTCCTCAACCACTTCGAGTTGTTGTCCGGCCCTGCCGTCGTCCTGGCCGCCGTCTCGCTCATCGCGCTGTTCAGGACATCGCGGCACCGCGGCTTCTCCTACCTCTGCGCGAGACTGACGATGACGGACTCCCGCACCCCGACCGGGCAAGCGGCACCCACCCAACTCGTGCACTGACTCGACTCCCGCCACTGAGGCATGTCCCAGCGGGGCTCACTGTCAGGACAGGCCGGCTATGTCCTCGTCGCTCATCCCTCTGAGGACGAAGCGCTGGATCTTGCCGCTCGGCGTCTTCGGAAGACGTTCGACGAAGTGCACTCTGCGTGGGTACGCATGGACGCCGTACTGGCTGCGCACCAGCCCCTGGAGCCGGTCCACCAGGGGCGTGCCGCCTGCTTCGCCCGGCTGGAGCACGATGAACGCCTCGACGACTTCGCCGCGGATCTCGTCGGGCCGCCCGACCACGGCCGCCTCGGCCACAGCGGGATCCGCGGTGAGAATGCTCTCGATGTCGAAGGGGCCGATCCGGTAGCCGGCGGCGAGGATGACGTCGTCGTCACGGGAGGCGAAGAAGAAGTCGCCGTCCTCCGCACGTCCCACGTCCCCGGTCAGGTACCAGCTGCCATCGGCGACGAAGCGTTCCCTGGTGCGCTCGGGCGCGTTCACGTATCCGGTGAACCACATCAGGGGGCTCCTCTCGGCCGAGATCGTGATCGCCTCGCCCACCGTGCCGGCCACGAATCCCGGCAGCGCCTGCCCCATCGAGCCGGGACGCACCTCGCGCCGCAGTCTCGGGTCCCAGGCGTTGACGATCACCATGCCCTGCTCGGTCTGGCCGAAGTGGTCGCGGACCTGTGTCCCCAGAGCATCCGGAGCCCACGCGGTGACATCGGGGGTCAGCGGCTCGCCGGCCGAAGACGCGACGCGCAGACGATCGCTGTCCGCCAGGACCACTCCCCGCTGCTTGAGCGCCCGGTAGACGGTCGGCGCCGCCGCGAAGTTGGTGACACCGGCCGCGCTGATCACCTGTGCCGTGAGTTCCGCCGAGAACCCGCTGGAGAGCAGCACGTTGGGGCGCCCCGTGGCGAGGGGGCCCACCACACCGAAGTACAGCCCGTACGCCCACCCCGGGTCGGCGGCGTTCCACAGGACATCACTGTCGAGGAGGTGAAAGCCGTAGCGCATGTAGGCGACGAACGCGGCGATGGCCCGCGCCGGCACTCCCACGCCTTTCGGGGCACCTGTGGTTCCCGAGGTGTACAGCTCGATGAACAGACCGTCCGGGCCGACGGCCGCGCTGTCCTCGACCGGGCGGTGCGCCGCGACAAGACCGTCGAGCTCGTCTCCCGCCTCGATCACGTCCGTCCCCAGCCCTTCGACCTTCGCACGCTGACCCGGCTCGGTCACGACCAGCTTCGCGCCCGCGCCCCGCACCCGCACGCTGATGGCCGGTGCGGCGAAGGCCGTGAAGAGCGGCACCTGGACAGCGCCGAGCCGCCACAGCGCGAGCAGGACGACGGGAAGCTCGCGCCTCCTGCTCATCAGCACCCCGACCCTGTCCCCCGGGCCGATCCCCCGCGCACGGAGTGCGGCGGCGAGCCTGCGCGACTCGTCCGCGAGTTCGCCGAAGGTCAGGCGGCGGACATCGAGCTCACTGTCGACGAGGATGAAGGCCGTGTCCTCTCGTGGATGCTCGTCGCACAGGACGGACGCCACGCAGAGATCCGGCTGATCGAATCGCCGGCGCAGGTCTGCCACCTCATCCACGACGTCCGGCAGGTCCAGCCATGGTGCGGGGGCGGCCAAGGGGACGTCATCGGCGGCTGGGGCGGCCGGCAGACCGGCCATGGGGTCGGACACTTCGAGCCTCCGTGGGTCTGGCATCAATGCGAACAGCGCCCACGCCCGAGGAAAGCGGCCGGGAGGCTGCGGGGTCCACTGTCTCCTCCTGGCAAGGTGGAGCCACACCCCCCATGGAGGGGGGCGGACTCATTGCCGACGTCCTGGCCTTCGCTGAGAATGACCTTCCTGCCTTCCCCTCGCCCAGACGTTCCGACACCACGGCAGGCATGTACGAAGAAGGGGATCAATGAAGATCGCCAATGACCTCCCCCACCGGCTTGACCGAACGGCCGAACGCGTCCGCAAGGTGACAGGTGTCTCGCTGGCCTTCGCAGGCTCCGTCACACCCGCCAACGACCTCGTGCTCGGCAACTTCGCGGGACCGACGGTGGGCGCCCTACCCGGGGTGATCCTGCGCTATGGCGAAGGACTGGGCGGCCGAGCAGTGGCCTCACGCCGGCCGATCGCGGTGAACGACTACTTCTCCTGTGACCAGATCACCCACCGCTACGACCTCATCATCCGCGCCGAGGGCATCCGCTCCATCGCCGCCGTTCCCGTGGTCGTCGACCGCAGGCCCATAGCCCTGGTGTACGCGGCATTCCGCACTGACGAGATCGTGGGCGACCGGATCCAGGACGGCCTCAAGGACGAGGCCCGCGCGCTGGAACAGGAACTCGTCACCCTGCACGCCCTGCGCGGCAGCCAGGAGGAGACGGACGCGGATCTCGGAAGGCTGCGCGAACGCGTTCGGGAGGCGTACACCGAGCTACGGGCCCTCGGCCGACGTGTTTCGGACCCCGCGGTGGAACGGGCGCTCCACGACATCGCGCGACAGCTCACCGAGCCCGGCACCGACGCACGCCCCCTGGACAACCTGACCAGGCGAGAGTTGGACGTGCTCGCTCTCGCGTCCTCCGGGCTGCCCAACAAGACAATTGCCGACCGGCTCGGACTGACTTCGCAAACCGTGAAGAGCTACATGAAGTCCGCGATGTCCAAGCTGCACGCCACCACCCGCCTCGAAGCCGTCGTGATCGCCCGCCGCGCCGGCCTCCTGCCCTGACCCCTTCCACGCGCACCCCCGCGCCGCCGCCGCAGGTCATCTCCCGCTATCACCGCCGCATGGTCTGACGGGCCGGCGGAGGACGACGCCGCACTGCTCCTGGTACGGGGTGAGCCGCCTCGCCGGCTCACCCCGTCCCCTGGGTCAGCGTTCGGTGGCAGCAGCCCGAACGGTGACCGCGTCCCACATCAGGGGCGTGTCGTCGAAGACGACGGCGATCTTGATCTTCTTTCCGGCCGCGATCGTCGCCGGCAGCGTCACGCTGCCCTTCTGACCCTCGTCGAAGGAGACCGTGCCAAGGTCCGTGACCTTCCCGCCGGCCGTGAACGCATAGGCGTGGCCTGTCGTGTTCGCGTGCAGAGCCGTGCCCGCGGGATCCGACGCGGCGACGTTCAGCGACACGGTGGCCTTCTGCCTGACGCTGCTCGTGACCAGGTGCTTCGACCGCTTGCTCTTGGTCAGCTCCGCGGCACTCGGCACCTGTTGGACGAGCTGCCACTCCTGCGAGCCGTCCGTGGCGGCGTTCTGCAGGGTCAGTGGCGCGCCCTTGGACGCACCGGTCAGGTACAGGTTCGTGTTCTTGGCCGCCTGGAACTTGTAGTAACCATCGGCGGTCCTGACGACGTTCCAGACTCCTGCGGCGCTGTTGTCGACCCACTGGCCGATCCGCTGGCCGGGCGTCGCGTTCCCCGTCCAGATCCCCGCCATGCGGCCGCCCGACTTGTTCAGCAGGGTCGTGCCGCCCTTCGGCGCGTCCACCACGTGCCAGTACTGGGTGTCCTTGTTCGCCGCCGAGCCACGGTCTTCCATGACGACGTCAGGAACGTCCCCGTTGCCGATGTTCGCGTCGTTGGTCTTGTTCCCGGTGCCGATCACCTGGCCGGTCTTTCGGTTCACCAACTCGTAGTAGGCGCCCTCCGAGTCACCGAGATCGACCTCGGCGTAGGCGAGCGTGGAGGTGCCCTGGTTGTTGAGTATCGACAGGCGGCCGGTGCCCTCGACGTACTGCAGGTTGCGGCTGTAGCCGTTGCGCGAGGTCGTCTGGTACTCCTTCCACTCGCCGTCGCTGCGTCCGCTCTCATTGACCCAGACGTTGCCGCTGCCGTGGGCGTTGTAGACCAGGCGTCCATCGGGGAGCCTGATGATGACCGGGCTGCCGCCGGTCGCGAGGGGGCGGGAGCCGGCGGCGAGCGGCAGTTTGGTGACGGGGTTGCCCGCGGAGCCCTCGTAGAACTTCAGTGGGTCGTCGGCGACGACGTACCTGGTGTTCTCTCCGCCGCCCCACCACTCGTAGGTCAGGAGCCACTTGCCGTCCGTCGTCGGGACGACGTTCGTCATGCCCGGCCGCCCTCCTCCGATCTCCTTCCTGCCGCCTCCCATGTCGGTGGTCAGGCCCGCGACGTCGAGAACGGGCTCGCTCCACTGCGCGCCGCGGCCGTTCCAGGTCTTGTGGACGAGGATCTGGCCGTGCGAATCCGTAGCCGTCTCGTTCTCCGGATCGACCTTCGCCACGCCGGTGACCGGGTCGAATCCGGTGTAGTCGTTCTCGTCGGAGTAGTAGCAGACGAGCTTGCCGTCGTGGACCATCAGGTACGGCTCCCAGAGGGGATCCACCTGCTTGTACGTGTTCGCCGTGGCGACGTTCCTGCCGATCGCGCCCGCGCTGCCGCCCTGCCAGCCGCCTGTCGCGATGATGTTGAGGACCTTCCACGTCGCACCGTCGTCAGTGCTGGAGTAGAGGGCGAGCGCCATGTCGGGGCGGTCCCCGTCGTTGGACGGGATCCAGTTCGGGTCGGCTGCCTTGTGCTCGTTGTAGTAGGCGTCGTCACCCGTCACGACGCTCGCGAGGAGCAGCGTGCCCTTCTTCAGCATGCCGACGCTCTGCGGAAGCGCGTAGAGGTACGGGCTCCCCCAGTTGCTCTTGTACTTCGCGTAACGGGGATCGCTGGAGAGATACGCCGGGGCCTTGACGTCCGACAGGTGCTGCCATGACGTTCCGTAGTCGTCGCTCTTGTAGATCGGGAGCGTCTCCTGGTCGGCGCTTCCCGTCTGCGGCACGACCGTGGCCTTCTCGAACGACGCGACCAGACGTCCGCTCGGCAGCTGCGTCGACTTCGGGTAGATCGCGCAGTTGCCTCTTCCCTTCAGGCACGGCTCGTTGCCGAGCTGGTAGAGGATCCCACCTGTCGGGTTGTATGCCTGCGCACCGCCCATGGGTATCGCCACCAGCGCGGATGCCGCGACGAAGGTTCCCAGTGCCTTGCCCAGTCTTCTTCTCTGCATTGCCTCTCCTTCGAGGTTGATCACGGTGCCCCCGTACCGACGGCTTTCGTCCTAGGCCGTCGGCCTGTCTGCGGCGATGAACACCCGTACGTCCCAGGCGTGGAGCTCCAGCGCCGTGCCTGCGGGTATCGGACCGCTGTCCAGGAGGTCGGACAGCTCGACCGGAGCCGTGACGCGGGCCGGCTCCCAGCTCCAGTTGTGGATCACATGGACTCGGCGTCCGTCGGGGGACGTGCCGGTCGTCGCGGTGACGGTCTCCGGAAGGTCACGCCAGCCGCTGACCGCGGAGGGCACGAGCCACTCGGCCACCGCGTGCGCAAGGCTCCGGTCCGGGACCGTGCCGACACAGGTGACGCGGCCCGCGCCGTGGCGGCGGGTGGTGACGGCGGGCCAGCGGCCGAAGTGCGGGTGGTCGTATACGGCGAGGACCTCGGCGTCGGTGACGGTCAGGCCGTCGGCCCAGCGGGTCGCCGTCGCCTCCTGGGGCAGCTGCAGCGGGCTGCCGGACACGGGGCGGACCGGGATGGCGCGCGAGAGGTTGCTGAACTCGTCGTACGTAACTCCCGCGGCCTCGGTGAGGCGTCCGGGTGCCTCTTCATGCCGGGCGCGGGCCTCGTGGTCGGCGTATCCGGTGCGCGGTCCGAGGACCAGGTGGCCGCCCGCGTCGGCGTAGGCGGTGAGCCAGTCGAGGGTCGCGTCGGCGGCGATGTACAACGCCGGTACGACCAGCACGGGGTGGCGGCCGGCGGCCTCTGCCGGGGTCATGCCCTCCTGTTCGCCACTCGGGTCGTGCAGTTGGCGGGCGTGCACGATCCGCACCTGGCGGCCGGCGTCGAACGCGCCGCGGTAGAAGGGGTCGAAGATACGGTGGTAGGCGGCGGGGTCGGGGGCGCCGTCGGGGGTCGCGAGCGGTGGGTGCTTCTGCATCAGCCACTTGCTGGGTGTCGAGTAGACCATCGTGATGTCGGCGTCCGGCTCGATCCCGGCGACGAGTGGCCCGGCGGCCTCGAACTCGGCTCCCAGACGCGCGAGTTCGGCGTAGACGCGACCGGGTTGTCCGCTGTGCGGCAGGACGCCGCCCCAGTAGGTCTCGGCGCCGAAGCGCAGGGTCTGCCACTGCCAGTACTCGATCATGCGGGCGCCGCGTGCCACGTGTGCCCAGGCGGCCTGCCGCCACTGGCCGTCGTAGCCGGGCCGGTTGTCCCAGGCGAAGCCGATGGAGGCCGCGTTGGTCTCGGTGACCAGGAAGGGCTCCTGACGGGAGGAGAACATCCAGTCGGCGGTCTGGTACATCGACCAGACGCCGGTGGTCTTCCAGACCTGCTCGTGGTCCTCGGGGGTGGGGTCGGGGAGCAGGAGGCCGTCCTGCATGTCGTAGTACGGGTTGCCGGAGGCTATGTCGAGGCCGGCGGACAGTTCGTCGTCCGCCACTCCCTGGCGGGTGTAGGAGATGCAGGTGGTGACGAACTGGCCGGGGCGCGCGTACTCGCGGACGATGTCGGCCTGCCAGCCGATGAACTCGGTGACCTGGCGGGCCTGGAACTCCCGCCAGGCGACGTCGTACTGGGGCTGTTGGTTGCCGTCCGGGGTCCACAGGTCGGCCCAGGTGGACAGGCGGTGGGACCAGTAGACCAGGCCCCACTCCCGGTTGAGGGTCTCGACGTCCCCGTACTTGTCGCGCAGGTGGTCGACGAAGCGCTGGAAGACGCCCTGGTTGTGGAAGAGGTGCAGTCCCGGTTCGTTGTCGACCTGCCAGCCGATGATCGCCGGGTGGTCGGCGTACCGGGCGACGATCTTGCGGATGACGCGCTCGGCGTGGAAGCGGAAGGCGGGGTGGGTGAAGTCGGCCTCCTGGCGGCCGCCCCAGCCGATGCGCTTCCCGGTGGCGTACTCGCCGGTGATCTCCGGGTACTGGCGGGCCAGCCACGGCGGTACGGCGTACGTCGGTGTGCCGAGGATGACGGAGATACCGCGTTCGTGGGCGCCGTCGAGCACCGGCTGCAGCCAGTCGAGGTCGAACCGGCCGTTCTCCGGCTCCCAGGTCGACCACACCGACTCGCCCACCCGGATCACGGTGAAGTTCGCCTCGGCCATCAGGTCGAGGTCGGTCTTCAGCCGTTCGTCGGACCGCGATTCGGGGTCGTACGCAGGCATGTACTCGTGGTAATACGCGGCCCCGAACAGGACGCGGGCGGGTAGATCCGCCATGAAAGGAACCTCCGGGAGAGTTGAGGGGGTTACTGCTTGACGCCGCCGGTGGCCAGCCCGCTCTGCCAGTAGCGCTGGAGCAGGAGGAAGGCGATGACGAGCGGCACGATGGAGAGCAGGGAGCCGGTCACGACGAGTGGCAGCATGTCGCTGCTGGCGCCGCCTCCTCCGTTCTGTGCCTGCGCGGCCCAGGAGGAGAGGCCGACCGTGATCGGGTACAGCTGCGGGTCGTTGAGCATGATCAGCGGCAGGAAGTAGTTGTTCCAGGTCGCGACGAGCGTGAACAACAGGACGGTGACCAGGCCGGGGGACAGCAGCCTGAGCGCGATCCGGAAGAAGATCCGCGCCTCCCCCGCGCCGTCGATGCGGGCGGCCTCCAGGAGGCTGTCCGGGATGGCGTCGGCCGCGTAGATACGCATGAGGTAGAGGCCGAAGGGGTTGACTAGAGAGGGCAGGATGATCGCCCAGGGGGTGTTGACCAGGCCGACCTTGGCGAACAGCAGATAGGTCGGGATCGCCAGGGCGGTGGCCGGGACCATGATGGCGCCGAGGACCAGGTTGAACGCGGCGCGGTCGCCGCGGAAGCGGAACTTGGCGAACCCGTATCCGGCGGCGGCCGCGAGCAGGGCGGCACCGACCGCGCTGACGCCCGCGTACGCGGCGGTGTTGAGCAGCCAGTGGACGAAGACGCCGTCGTCCTGGGTGAAGGTGGCTTTGATGTTCGCCAGGAGCTGCGGGGCGTCGGAGAACCACAGGCCGAAGCTGTTGATCAGGTCCTGGGTGCCCTTGGTCGAGGCGACCAGCAGCCAGAACAACGGGAGGAGGAAGTAGGCAAGGGCCGCCAGCATGGCGATCGTCAGCGGGGTGCTGCGGCGGCGGGGAGCGGGCCGGCGCCGCCTGGGCGCGGTGGGGGCCGCCGCGGTCGCCGGCGGCTGCAAGGTGGTCGTCATGCGGCCCTCCTGCGGTTCGTGGTGAGCAGGACGACGTAGGAGGCGATGACGATGACCAGTCCGAGGAGGAAGGAGACCGTGGCCGCGTAGTTGAGCTGGTTGCCGGTGAAGGCGAGGGAGTAGGAGTAGAGGTTGGCGGTGTAGGAGCTGCTGATGACGTCCGGGGCGATCTTCATCAGCAGATTCGGTTCGTTGAACAGCTGGAAGCTGCCGATCACCGAGAAGAGCAGGGTCAGCAGGAGCGCCGGCCGCAGCGCGGGCAGCTTGATCGACCGGGCGATCCGCCAGGCGCCGGCCCCGTCCATCGCCGCCGCCTCGTAGAGGTCCTGCGGGATGGTGCGCAGGGCGGCGTACAGGATGATCATGTTGTAGCCGACGAATTCCCAGGTCACGATGTTCGCCAGGCTGCCGAGCATCCAGCTCTCGCTGAGGAAGGCCGGGGCCGGGATGTCCAGTTCCCGGCTCACCTGGGCGAACGGGCCGAAGTCGGGGCCGTAGAGGTAGCCCCACATGAGCGCGGCGACCACGCTCGGGACCGCGTACGGCACGAAGATGCCCAGCCGGATCACGCGCGCCAGCCGCAGCAGACCACTGTCGAGGGCGAGGGCGAACGCCAGGGCCAGCAGCAGCATCAGCGGGACCTGGATCACGAAGAACAGGGCCACGCGACCGATGCCGTGCAGGAGGAGGGGGTCCTTGAGGGCGGTGACGTAGTTGTCCAGGCCGACGAAGACCGTGCCGCCGATGAGGCGTTGCTGGAAGAGACTGAGGTAGGCGGCGTAGCCGAGCGGCGCGAGGAACAGCAGGAGGAAGAGGATTAGGAACGGGGCCACGAACAGGGGGCCCGGACCGCCGAGCCGGCGGCGCGGTCCGGCTCGGCGTGGTTTCCGGGCAGGGGCGGCGGCGGTGGCTGCCATGTCAGGCCCCCTTGACCGTGAAGCCCTGGTTCTTGGCGTACGTCGTCAACCGTGACTGCCAGGCGCCGAGGGCTGCGACGGTGTCGGCCCGGTCGGCGAGGGACTTGCCGACGGTCTCGGTCCAGTCCTTCGCCGCCTGGTCCAGGAACGGCGGCCACTGGAACGTGGTCGGGACCGTGTCGCTGATGTCGGCGAAGACCTGGTTGACCTTCTGGCCGCCGTAGAAGGCGGGGGCATCCCCGGTGAAGCTCTCGTCCGCGAGCAGGGCCTTGGTCGCCGGGAAGAAGAACTGCTTGGTGGCGAACATCTTGGCGCTCGCCGGGTCGCTGTTGAGGAACTGGGCGAACTGGGCTGCCGCGATCGGGTTCTTGGTGGAGCGGATGACCGCGGTCGTGGAGCCGCCCCAGTTGCCCGAGACCGGCTTGGCGGCGTCCCACTGCGGCAGCGGCGCCGCCCGCCACTTGCCCGCGGTGGGCTTGGCGGACCCGGAGAGGAACGCCGGGCCCCAGGCGGCGGTGAGCCAGGTGGCGTACTTGCCCTTGTTGAACCCGGCGTACCAGCCGTCTGTGAAGTCCGGGTCGGTACTGATGACGCCTTCCTTCGCGAGCCCGCCCCAGTAGCCGGCGAGCTTCTTGGAGACCGCGTCGTCGACGCTGATGGTCAGGTCGCTCTTGCCGGAGGTGGCGTACGGCTTCGCGCCCGCCTGCCAGAGCAGTCCGTGCCAGGCGGCGTGCTCGTTCGCCGCGAGGTTGGTGAGGTAGACGTCCGGGTCGGCCTTGTGGAGCTTTCGGGCCGCGGCCGCGAACTCGTCCCAGGTCTTCGGCACTTGGATGCCGTGCTTGTCGAAGATGTCCTTGCGGTACAGCATGCCCATCGGGCCGGTGTCCTGGGGGATCGCCCAGACTTCGCCGCCGGGTCCGCTGACCTGTCCCCACGTCCAGTCGACGAACCGGTCCTTCAGCGCCGTGGCGCCGTACGGGCTCAGGTTCAGCAGGCTGTCCGTGATCGTGAAGGTGGGGATGGCCTGGTACTCGATCTGCGCCATGTCGGGCGCGCCGGTGCCGGCCTTGAGGGCGGTGCGCAGCTTCGTGTAGTGCGCGACGCCCTGACCGGCGTTGACGACCTTGACCTTGATCGCGGGGTACTTCTGCTCGAAGAGCGCGACTTCCTGCTGGATGTCCGGGACCCAGGTCCAGAAGGTGAGCTGGGTCGGCGTCTTCATCGCCTTGTCGATGTCCGCCTGGCTGACCGGCTCGGTGGCGGCGGAGGAGCCGCCGGAGTCGCTGTCGCCACTGCACGCGGCGAGTGCGGCACCGAGGGAGACCGCTCCGGTCGCGGCGAGGAACCGCCGACGGCTCATGGAGGACGTGGGTACGAAGGATCTGGGCATGGTTGAACTCCCGCCGATGGGCATGGGCACGGCACGCCTGACGTGGGCGTGTCGCACGAGTGGGAAGGATGAGGTGTGAGGAGGGGCGAGGCACGGACGTCGCTACCAGGGCATCGGGGTCGCCGTGTTCGGGTGTGCGTCGCGCGGGCTCTGGCGGGCCCGCGCGTCGCGTGCCCTACAGCGGAAGTCCACGGTCGTGGAGGGTCTTCGAGGAGCGGTGAGCGCCGGCGGGCTCACCGCCCGGCCATGAACGGGTGACGCTCGGGCCGATGAACGTTGATCAGTCGGTGGTGCACGGTCCGTGTTCGGCCGGGAGTGCGTGTGCCGAGTCGTTCGAGCGGGAGGCCACGCGTTGCCCGCGTCCCGGGGTCTTCCGGGCCGGTGGGGGTGCGGTCGAGGAGCGGACGACGAGTTCGACCGGCGGATCACTCGCCGGTGCCGGATCCGCGTCCGGTTTCTCGATGGCCCGCACGAGGAGCCTGAGCCCTTCCTGGGCCACGGCGTCGAACGGCTGGCGCACCGTGGTCAGTGGTGGAGTGACGTAGGCCGAGACGGGGGTGTCGTCGAAGCCGACGACGCTCACGTCGTCCGGCACACGCAGGCCGGCTTCCGTCAGAGCGCGGATCAGACCGATGGCCATGTCGTCGTTGGCGGCGAACACCGCCGTGACGTCACCGGTGGAGGCGAACTGGCGACCCGCCGCGTAGCCGGACGCGGCGGACCAGTCGCCCTCGACGACGGGCGGCTGTTCCCTGCCCCGTGCCGACAGCGCCGCCCGCCAGCCCTCGATGCGGTCCCGGGCCGCGAACCACCGCTGTGGTCCGGCGAGATGATGGACCGTCACATGTCCGAGATCCAGAAGGTGTTCGGTGGCCTCCCGCGCCAGCGACTCGGCACCGACCCCCGCGACCACGGTCCGGGAGCCACCGAAAGTCCCGGGCGCGCCGAGGACGAGGACCGGTACGTCGACGCTGAGCGAGACTGATCCCTCGTCTCCCTCGTCGATCGGTTCCGACACGACGATTCCGTCCACACCCTGCTCGAGCAACGACGCCACGGCGCCGGAGACGCCCCCCGGGTCGCCTTCCACCGTGTTCGACACCCGCAGGGCATAACCCGCGTCCCGGGCGGCCCGCTCGATTCGGATGAGCAGTGAGGCAGGTCCGTACAAGGCGGTCCCCAGGGTGACCACCCCGATGGTGCGGGAACGCCCCGACGCCAGTGCCCGGGCCGCGCTGTTCATGCGGTAGCCGAGTTGCTCGGCGGCGTCGAGAACGCGCCGACGCACCTCGGCGGACACGTACCGCTCACCGTTGAGGACCCGCGACACCGTCTTCTGCGAGACGCCGGCCGACCGGGCCACGTCCACGCTCCGCGGCGCCGCAGGGCTACCGCCCCGTCCTCCCACTCGCGTCATTCGTGTCTCCCGATGTCCGGCGGCTGAGATCCTAGCCCGTCACGTTCCGCCATCCGATGTCAGCTGACCGTCACGTATGACTGCGCTGTCATGACTGCGCAGTCATATCTACGCAGTCGAACAGAAGGTGTCAATCCTTCGCGCAACATCGCGGTAGCCCGGTCCGCGAGGCGGAACGCGGGTCAGGTGCGGTAGCGATCTCTCAGCCTGCGTACCGATCAACCATCTGAGCAGGCGTTTTCCGACTCATGGGCCACGACGCCTTCGCCCGACACGGCCTCGGCAGTGCCGCCCTCATGCTCACCAGCGCGCTGCACCAGCGCCCGACCAGACGGCCAGCGAGCTCGTCCGTACCTCCTCGGTCTCCCACGCGACCACCTACCGGATCCCGCAACGCCTCGCCGACCACGGCCTCGTCCACCGCACCGGGGAGACCTGGTCCCTCCGAGATGCGCTGGAGCGGCTCGCGGAACACCGGAGCAAAGCCGTGGTGGTCGTCCGAGACGGCTGCCCTGTGCTGGCCCCCGCGCGACGGCTCGATGAGATCCCGCCCGCGTGGCAGGCCCCGAATGGGCGCGTCCTCGACCCGGTCACAGGTCGTCCGGCCGCCGACTGGCGCGTCGCCACTGACGGCCAAGATGGTTCAGCCAGGTGCCGGTCGCGATGTCCAGGCGTTGTCGTCGAGTCGGGCCAGGAATCGGCCCGGAGTGCGGGCGCGGGGCGCCTCGCGTGAGTCCGCCAAAATAGTATGAGTGACCCGCAAGGCCGGTGACTTACCCCGTGTCTGCAGTTCAGGTGCTTACCGGTGGTGGATTCCAGGCAAATATCCCCTGGTGGATGTTGCGGAGTTCGTCACTTCGGGTAATGCACCGCGAAGGCCGGGACGCGGCAACGGAGTTTCCGGCAGGACAGAAGATCCGGCTGTCGGTGAGGGAACTCCGTTGGGTGCTCGGGAATTGAGGAACCGTCTGCGTGGCGCCGGATTCATCCTCCGCTCCAAGGCACCAGAACTGATCTACCAGGCCGCAGCCCTCGGCCCTGCGAACCGGACCGATGCGTGCATCCCGAACTCTTCTCGTTGCTCATTGGTCGGGATGTTTGACTCTGGTGAAGTCAGTTGCCCGAGTGAAAACTGAGACGCCCAGAAACCTCCTGCCTGGGCCATTCGGGGCGGCATGCGGACGACATGTCGGCGTGCACCCGGAAGCACTCCTCCCGAACCATGCGATCCACGGATCCGCTGGGGCAGGACGGTACGCCGGCAGAGAAAGGGCACACGCACATGCACTCGGTCTCCGATCCAGCCCCGCCGCCGAGGGCGGGCAGCCGCGGGCACAGGCGCGGTTCCCGATGGTTCACAGGGAAGTTCCTGGTGCTATTCCTCGCCGTCGCCACGCTGCTGGGCGGCGCCGCCCTGGTGGCCCCGCAGTTCCAGGAGAAGGCCAGTGCGGCCGGCGACGATGTGGCACCCCGCGCCACGTCGTCACCAGGGGAAACCAAATTCCTCGAGGAGGTCGCCTGGGACATCGGCAACGGAAACGCCGGCGCGTCCCGCTACACCAGCATGCTCAACGCCGTACGGCAGCGCGCGTCGAGCAGCACCTTCCTGCACGACAACACGCACCGCACGCGTCCCGAGGCCAGCAACGAATTCTTCAGCGTCAACATCAGTGTGCAGGACGAGGGAACGAGCACCCCGAGCCAGATCCGGGTGCTCATCCGCGCCAGCGACCTGTTCGTCGTCGGCTGGCTCAACCAGAACGAGAACATCTACAACCGGCTCGAGGCCGGCACTCCCCCCCTCGGTACGGACGTCACGGCGCGCGACACCCCCTTCAACGGCAGCTACATCGATCTGGAGCGCCGGGCCGGCGACCGCGCGAACATCCCGCTCTCTCCCAACTCGGCCCGGCAGGCGGTCCGCGACTTGTCCAGGAGCGGGTCCAGCGCAGCCCAGCAGGCCCGCGGCCTGATCGTTCTCATCCAGGCGATCTCCGAGGCCGCCCGGTTCCGCCCGATCGAGAACCTGTTCCGCAACACCTACACCACCGAGGCGGCGCTTCCGGAGGGGCACATCCTGGACCTCGAGAACAGCTGGGACCCCATGTCCGAGATCGCCAACCGGGAGGTCAACAACCCGAACGACCAGCTCACCCAGGAACTCATGCGCCGGCACAAGAGCATGCTGGACAAACTCCAAATCTTCACTCCCAGGAATGTGCTCACCTTGGTGCTCGCGATAGCGCTCTTCAGCCCTATCAAGTGACGCCCCGGCCCCGCCGGTAGATCGGCGGCCCAGCCGCCCACGGCGCTGACGTCCACCCGGTGGGTCGGGCGAAGAACTCCCCGACGGCATCAGAACCTTGTGGCCGTCGGGGAGTCACTGCTGGTTCGGGAGCGATTGCCTGAAAGGGCATCCGCCATCGCGACGACTGCCTGAGGCCAAGACCGCCGATTCTCCGTACGTGCATACCGCTGCGGTACCTACCGCACGACCGCGGCCCCCTATGCCGGCGAGGCCGCCACTCGCGCCGTACGAAAGGTGCCGGAGGCGAGCAGTGCCTCGGCGATCGTCGGGCTTCGAGGAAGGCGGGCGACGGCTCGGGCTTACGGTGACGCCCTCGGTGAGGCGGTTGAACTCGGCGTACACGGCCGGGGTGGACAGACCGCCGTCCGCGACAGCGAACACCCAGTGGAACGTGCCGCCGACTTCCAGTGGCGTCAGCAGCCACTGCACTCCAGGTCGGCATCCGGCCAGGCGGTCAGCGGCTCCCCGGGGACCGCCTCGCCAGGAGCACGCAGGCGTTTGTCGAACGCCTTGTCGGCATTCCC
>CBFGZZ010000101.1:0-24966 GCA_965653385.1 uncultured Streptomyces sp.
GTAGCGGGCGAGGAGGTATTGGACGAGGGGGTGGCTCATGGTGTGGGCTCCTCGTCCGGGCGCACCGGGCCCCCTTCGGAGGTAGGCACCTTCGGGTCGATGTGGTCGGTCAGCCCGACGATCAGCACCTCGCCGTAGCTGTCGAGCGGCAGGCCATGGTGCGCAACCATGGCGCGCTGCTCGTCGGCGAGTGTGTGCGCGACGGAGTCCACCAGGGCGTCGATCAAGTCCTCGGCGCGCTGCTCGTCGAGGGCGGGGTTGCCGTGGAGCATCTCGCGCAGGATGTGGTCGCGTTCGTTCATCTCGCTCATCGGGTCTTCTCCTCGCTGCCCACCGGGCGCTCCGGAGCGGGCTTGCGTAGCCGGTCGGCCCTCTCCTTGTACCGCTCGTCGGGCGCGATGCCTGCTTCTCGCGCCATCTTCCGGACGTGCGCGGCAGTCCAGCCGGACGCCTTGGTGACGTCGGTGGGCCGGTGCTCGCCGTCCCGCAGCGCATCGAGGACGAGTTCCTTCAGTGTGTCGCTGGACTGCTTGAGCCGGTCGGCGTCCCGCTGTCGGCGTGCGCCGGCCGCCGCGATCTCGTCGAGTGTGGGTCCCTGGGTTGCCATGAGAACAAGGTACCGCAACAGGGTTGCGATGCCACCCCCTCAGGCGTACAGTCTGAGTCAACGGCAGCGATAACAAGCATCGCTACCAATGATCCAGGGGGACCGATGAACGACCGCAGCCGCAACGCCCGCCGCATCCTCCGCGACCGCACCCGCACCAACCGCGCCGCCGCGAAGATCCGCCGCACCGGACAGGGCACCCTCACCACCCACTGCATCGCCGCCGGGCTCGCCCCCAAGGAGGCCCGCACCGTCGCCAGCAGCCTGCGGAAGAACGCGGCCAAGGCGAACGTCACCGGCACCCCCGGCGTCAGCTACACCCACGGCCAGCGCCGCACCTGCACCCGCTACACCCCCGCCCAGGTCGCCGCCATCGCCGTCATCTACCGCCCCCGCAAGCCCGCCTACAAGACCGCCGCCGCCCGCCTCGCGCTGGCCGCCTGAACTACCCAGGAGAGACAGTTGCCTGCCTCGCCGACACCAACGGAACGTGAACTGGCCTTCCGGAAGCGGAAGGCCGACAAGGCCAGTGCAGCATTCCGGGCACGCGTTGCCGAACTTGGCGGCGAGGTTTTGGAGCCGGAGTGGCTCGGAAACGGAACGCCACACCGCGTCCGCTGTCAGAACGGTCACGAGAGCACGCCCACGCCGAGCAATCTGATGAGGCCTGGCCGGAGCAGCCTGTGTAGCACCTGTACTGGGAAGAGCAGCACGGCGGCGGAAGCGGCGTTCCGCGCCCGCTTGGCCAAGCTCGGTGCAACTCTGCTGGAGCCCAAGTGGCTCGGCGTGGTCGCCGCTCATCGCATCCTCTGTGCAGCAGGGCACGAAAGCGCGCCGAGGCCCGGCAACGTGAGCCAGGGGCGGGGTATTTGCCACCGGTGCGCAGGGCTGAGCCCAGTGGACTCTCAGGCTGCATTCCGTCGCGCGGTTGCTGAAGCGGGCGCAACCCTGCTGGAAGCCACGTGGCGAGGCGTGCACCAACCGCATCGGATTCGATGCGCGCTGGGGCACGAGAGCGCCCCTCACCCCTCACACGTGCAGGAAGGCGGCGGCGTCTGCGCCACCTGCGCGGGCAAGACTTGGGACGCCTTCTACGTGGTCGCCCACGACGAAGCCTTGCTCCTGAAGTTCGGCATCACGAACGGGAGCGGGAAGCGTCGCCTGAACGAGCACCGTCGCGCCGGGTTCGCCACCGTCCATCGCTTCCTACCAGGTCTGCCCGGCAGCGTGGCGCTGGACTTGGAGCGCGACGTCCGCGCCACGCTCCGACTCGCCGCCGAGGAGCCCGTGCGTGGCCGGGAGTACTACTCCGCCGCCGTCACCGCCCTCGTGCTCGACATCGTGGACCACTATCCGGCCGTCCCCCGACCGCGTTGAACCTCGCCACCGTCACCGTGCTCTACCCCGTCGACCTCCCCATCACCGCCCGCGTCCAACTACTCGCCGACGCGCTGGCGGCTTAGACCGATCGCAAGGAGCCAACGTGAAGACCAAGCCGCTCTGCGGGACCTGCAAGACGAAGCCGGTCCACGGCCAGGGACGCTGCCGCTCCTGTTACAGCCGGGCCGCTCGGGCGGATGAGTTGGGCCCGAAACGGAAAGCATCCCGGACGCCGATCAGGGAGCGCGTACAGGCCAGAGTCACGGTCGACGCAGGCGGCTGCTGGCTCATGAACGGACGCCTCCGAAATGGCTACGCCCTGATCCGAGACTCCGAGGGCAAGCAGCGCGACGCCCATCGTGTGGTGTACGAGGAGTACGTGGGGCCGATCCCCGAAGGACTTCAACTTGACCACCTCTGCCACACCCTCGACAGGCACTGCACTGGGGGCCACTCGTGCCCGCATCGTCGCTGCGTCAATCCCGCGCACCTGGAACCTGTAACCCACCGAGAGAACGCCCTACGGGGCGTCAGCTTCAGCGCCACGAACGCAGCGAAGACCCACTGCGTCAACGGCCATGAGTTCACCCCCGAGAACACGTACTACCGCTCTCCGACCCATAGGCAGTGCCGGACGTGCAACAACGCGAATGTCTCCGCCTACAAGAAGCGCAAGGCAGAGAACCGACGTTCCACCGCCTGACCGCCCGACACGACAGGATGAACCACATGACCGAACTCGCCCGCCGCCAGGAGCAAACCGGCCCGATCGTCTGGGTCCTCGCCACCGGCGAAGACCACGAAGGCGGCGAAGTCCTCGGCGTCTACGCCACCAAGGAAGCCGCCAAGGGCCCGTTCGTCGAGGCCGCGAAGCGCATCCCGTTCGACCTGGACAGCGCGTGGCAGGACGAGGACAGCGGCGCAGTCCACGCGCACGGCGGCTGCGACTGGGTCTCCCTGGAACCGCACCCTCTGATCACCACGACACAGCTCGCCTGACCCCTGCATGGCCGAAGCCCCCTCCGACGCCACAACGGAGGGGGCTTCTCCCTGCGCGCACCCTCGCCGCCCACCGGTCCCGGTTGCCACGCATCGTTACCATCAAACCACCACCACCGGTAACCAGACCAGCAGAAGGGGGACACCGTGGCCACCAACGACCCCACCCCCGACGAAGACCCGTATGCCGCCCAACGCCGCCACCAGAACGCGGCCGGCCGCTTCGAACGGACCGTCGAGAACGCACAACGCGACGCCCAAGCCGCCGCCCTCCGAGCCGAAGGCCGCACCTACCAGCAGATCGCAGACGAACTCGGCTGGGCCCACAGAACCGACGCACGCAACGCCGTCCGCCGCGCACTGCGCGAAATCGTCCAAGGCCCCGCAGAGCAACTCATCGCCAACCACATGGAACGCCTGGAGACCCTCTACGAGCGGGCCATGGACATCGCCGAGCGGCAGCACGTCGTCGTATCCCACGGCCAGATCATCCGAGGCGACGACGGTAAACCCCTCGTTGACCCCGGCCCCGAACTCGCCGCGCTCCGTGAAGCACGCGCCACCCTTGACAGCTTCTGGACCCTGACCGGGATGAAGAAGACCAAGGTCGAACACTCCGGCGGCGTCACCTACGAACTCATCGGCGTCGACCCCAAGGACGTCGTATGACCGCCACCGTCGTACGGTTCGAACCGCGCGGCGCCAACGTCGACCTTCTGAAGTGCCGCGACACCGAGGTAACCGCCGTCGGCCGCGCCGGCACCGGCAAGACCCTGACCGCCTGCTGGAAGATGCACCTCGCCGCCATGCAGGTGCCGAACCTGCGCGGCCTGATGCTGCGCGCGACCCACATCAGCCTGACCTCGACCACCCTGGTGACGTTCCAGCGCCAGGTCGCTGCACAGGCGTTGGCCGGTGGCAGCGTTCGATGGTTCGGCGGCAGCAGCAAGGACCCGGCCGCGTTCCGGTACGCCAACGGGTCCACGATCCTGGTGGCCGGCGGCGACCGCCCCGAGAAGTTCCTCAGCGCAGAGCTGGACCGCATCTTCTGCGACGAGGCGGTGGAGATCAGCCTCGACCTGTACGAGACGCTGATCAGCCGCTTGCGCGGGCAAGCGGACACGTACCGCCAGATCCTGCTGACGACCAACCCGTCCCACCCCAGCCATTGGATCAAACGCAGGGCAGACGCCGGAACCATGCGCATGATCACCTCGACGCATCGGGACAACCCGTACTACGTCCGCCGCGACGGCACGTACACCGACGCAGGCGCCGAGTACATGGCCAAGCTCGACGCGCTCACCGGCGCGCGCCGACTACGTCTGCGAGACGGGCTGTGGGTGGCGTCCGAGGGCGTCGTCTTCGAAGGCTGGGACGACGGCGTCCACATGATCGACCGGTTCAAGGTCCCGACCGGCTGGACCAGGTGGTGGGCCGTCGATATGGGGTATACCAACCCGTTCTGTTGGCAGGACTGGCGCGAAGACCCCGACGGGCGCCTGTACTTGGTGCGCGAGATCTACATGACCCGGCGCCTGGCCGAGGAGCACGCGAAGCAGATCCTGGAGATCATGCGGCAGAACCCGGACGAGCCGAGGCCGCGCGCCATCATCACCGACCACGATGCCGAGGACCGGGCGACGCTGGAGAAGCACCTCGGCATGAGCACCACCCCAGCGAAGAAGACCGTCAGCGACGGGATTCAGGCGGTGCAGTCCCGACTCAAGGTCCAGGGTGACGGAAGGCCGCGGGTGTTCATCATGCGCGGCGGTCTGGTCGAGGAGGACAAGTCCTTGGCGGATTCGGGCCGGCCGACGCGGACGTCGGAGGAGATCCCAGGCTATGTGTGGGCGGTGAAGCCGGGGAACGGGGCGGGCTTGAAAGAGGAGCCCGTCAAGCAGAACGACCACGGGTGCGACGCGTTGCGCTACATGGTCGCGGAGCGTGATCTAGGCGGGCGACCGCGAGTGAGGTGGCTGTGATGGCGAGTGAGGCTGTGCCGGGCAGGGCGGGTTCGGGAGGTTTTGCGGTGGCGTGGTCGAAGGCGGTCCCGAAGCTGAAAAAACTTCGACCAGGAGCCATGTTGACAGGAGGATTTACACTCATCTCAGCAGGCGCATGGAACATCTTCGGCACCGGGGTCGGGTTGATCACCGGCGGAGTGCTCCTCTGCACTTTGCAGTGGTGGGTCGACAGCGACTGACAGTGAAGGAGGGGGCCCATGGGCAAGACGCTCTTCGGCTCCCTCGCCAACACCGCCCGCAGCCTCGCCAACCGCACACCCGTCCCCTACGTCTCCGGCCGCAACGTCACCATCCCGTGGCGGCAACCCACCGGCGCCGAGGCGCAGATGCGCGCCATGGGTGCGGTGGGCACGCTCTTCGCCATCGTCAACCGGACGTCGAACGCGACCGCGCTGGTCGAGTGGAAGCTCTACCGCAAGGCCGCGTCCGGGCTGAAGGAAGACCGCGTCGAGGTCCCCCAGCACGCGGCCTTGGACCTGTGGCAGCGCCCGAACCGCTTCTTCACCCGGCAAGAACTCGTCGAGACCGTGCAGCAGCACATCGACCTCACCGGCGAGGGCTGGCTCGTCATCGCCCGCAACCCGCGCTCCCCGATCCCGCTGGAGCTGTGGCCGGTCCGCCCGGACCGCATGCAGGTCGTGCCGCACCCGGCCGACTTCATTCAGGGCTACATGTACACCGGCCCCGACGGCACCGAGATCGCGCTCCGCGTCGAGGACGTCATCCAGATCCGCATGCCCAACCCGCTCGACCCGTACCGCGGTATGGGCCCGGTGCAGTCCGTGCTGACGGAGCTCGATGCGGCGAAGTACTCGGCGGAGTGGAACCGGAACTTCTTCATCAACGGCGCCGAGCCCGGCGGGATCATCCGCACCCCGAAGAACCTCGACGACGCCGAGTTCGACCAGCTCCGCGAACGCTGGAACGAGCAGCACAAGGGCGTCGCCAACGCGCACCGTGTGGCGCTCCTCGAAGACAACATGGAGTGGGTCGACCGCAAGCTGTCCCAGCGGGACATGCAGTTCGCCGAACTCCGGTCCGTCAGCCGGGATGTGATCCGCGAGGCGTTCGGCGCGCCGGCGTTCGTCCTTGGTGAGGTCGGTGACGTCAACCGGGCCACCGCCGAAGCCTCCAAGGTGCTGTTCGCGGAACAGCTCACCGTGCCCCGGCTGGAGCGTTTCAAGGGCGCCCTGAACAACGACCTCCTCCCGCTGTACGGCCCGGACGCGGTACGGACTCTGGAGTTCGACTACTGCGACCCCGTACCGGCGGACGCCGCGGCACGCAACGAAGAGATCACCGCGAAGTCCACTGCGTGGAAGACTCTCGTCGACGGCGGCGCTGATCCGGCGCTCGCCTCCGAGTACCTCGGCCTGCCCGACCTCGGCTACCGGCCCCCGGTCACCGCGCAGCCCCCGCCACAGACGGCAGCCCCTGCGCTCGCGCCTGCTCCGGCGGCGCGCCTGGATCTGCACCACCACGTGCCCTACACGCCGCCTGCCCGGCACCTGCCGTCGTACAACACCGTCCTCGCCGCGCCCCGCCGCCCGTTGCCTCTCGCGGCCGCCGCCGATTCGGACTTGGACGCGGTGCGCGAGCAGCACGAGGAAGCGCTCGCCGCCCTGCTGGAGGCGTGGGAGCCGATCGCCGAGGCACAGTACGAGGAACTTGAGCAGCAGATCGAGACCGCCGTCGACGCGGGCGACACCGAGGCCCTGGCCGCGCTGGTCGTCGACTCCGACGCCTCCGCCCGCGTGCTCCGCTCGGCCCTGGCCGACATGGCGGAGACCGCGGCCGCGCAGATGGCTGCGGAGGCTGCCGAGCAGGGCGTGACAGTCCGGCCGCCGAAGCTCGACCGCAGTCTCAGGAATGCGTTCGGGTCGGAGCTGATTGAGATCGCTGCTGCGACCGCCGGGCTCCTCTCCGCCGACACCGCGGCGTCCGCCGGCCGGGAGGCGCTGCGCCTCCTCGTGCCTGTGGCGCGCGGGTCTGAGGTTGCGGAGAAGGTCGGCACGTTCATGCGCGGGCTGAAGAACTGGTTCCGCCGCGACCAGCTCGGCGGGGCGCTGCACCGCGCGCAGAACGCCGGCCGGGTGGCGACGCTTCAGGCGGCTCCGAAGGCCCGCTATTTCGCGAGCGAGAAGAACGACGCGAACCGCTGCCAGCCGTGTACGGACATCGACGGCACCGAGTTCGAAGACCTCGACGCCGTACGCGCGGTGTACGGGGCGGGCGGCTACCAGGACTGCGAGGGCGGGATCCGCTGCCGCGGCACGGTCACCGCGGTCTGGGACACCACGACGACGGAGGCTTCGATGGGCCGCACACGACGGGCCTGGAACACCGCCAGCCCCGAGCAGATCGCCGCCCGTGGCCGCGCCATGCGGCCCGCGCTGCCTGCGCCGGGTGGCGAGGAGACCTGGTATCGGATCTCCAACAGCATGGACGAGGCGGCTGGTTCGCCGGTGGCGTCGGTGCATATCTACGGCGACATCGGCTCGTGGGGTATCACCGCGGCCGCGTTCGTGGAGGAGCTGAAGGCGGTCGACGCCGACGAGATCAGCCTCTACATCAACTCCCCTGGTGGGGAGGTCTTCGACGGCCTCGCCATCCACAACGCACTCCGCTCGCACCGGGCCAGGGTGATGGTGCAGGTCGACTCCCTCGCCGCATCCATCGCTTCGGTGATCGCGATGGCCGGGGACCGGATCGTCATGAGCCCGCACTCGCAGATGATGATCCACGACGCGCAAGGCGTGTCCTGCGGCAACCCGGAAGAGCTCCGCGAGTACGCCGACTTCCTTGACCGGCAGTCCGACAATATCGCCGCCGTCTATGCCGAACGCGCAGGCGGGACCAAGCTTCAGTGGCGTAAGCGGATGCAGGCCGAGACCTGGTACTTCGCCGACGAGGCCGTTGAGGCGGGGCTGGCGGACGAGGTGGCTCAGCCACAGCGGATGTCGCCTGAGGAGGAAGAGCAGGCCCGGGCGATGGCCTCGGCGTGGGACCTGAGCGTGTACGCGTACGCGCACACCAGCCGCGAGGAAGCCGCCGCCCCGGAACTGCCCGCGCCTCCGGCCCCTGAGCCTGTACCGGTGGATGCGCCGGCGGCGGGCTTCGACCCGGCCGCGTTCACCGCGGCGGTCACTGCCGCGCACGACCCGGGGCCCATGCCGCAGTTCGAGGCGGACCGGTTCCGGGACCTCATGGCCGGTGTCGCGACGACTGCTCCGGCCGTGCCCGAGCAGCAGCCAGCAGTCGTGCTGGAGGAGCCCGCCGCCGAGCCGGAGCACGAGCCGGAAACCGAGCCCGCGGTGGTCGTGCCCGACTTCGACCCGGCCGTGTTCCGTGTCGCCGCCCGCGCCGCGTTCGACCCCATGCCGCAGTACGACCCCGAACGGTTCCGAGGGCTCATGGCCGGTGTCGCCGCCGACGCACCCGCCCACCCCCACGCCACCGGCCCTGCGCCCACGCCCCCTCCACACGCGAGTGACGCCGGGCCGGTGGACCACACCCCGCAGGCATCGGCCGGAGAGGTCGCGGTCGACTACTTCCGCACCCTCATGACCAACGCCGCCAACGATCTTGCCGCCCCCGAACAGGCTGCGGCACCCGGCCCGGCACCCGTCGAGCCGATCCCAGCAATCGATCCGATCGAATTCGAACGCAGCCTCAGGGAGGCACGACTGTGAATACGGCACTCATCCGGAGGCAGCGCGAGACTGTCCGGTCCGGCCTGCGCCAGCGCATGATCGCGCGGGCCGGGTTCGACCCGCGAGCGGCCGGCAAGGCCTACAACCGCGTCGCCGAACCCCCGGCGCCCGCGAACGGCATGGACCCCGACCGGCTTGCCATCCCGACAGGGCAGGCCGAGCTGGAGGCGATGCTCACCGACTCCGCGAAGATGCAGAAGGTCTTCGCCGACAAGAACGGCGCGTTCGGTGAGTTCGTCACCAACTACGCCCGCGCGGTCCACAACCGGGACCTGTCGATCGCGACGCAGGTGAAGGAGCAGACGGAGCAGATCCTCGCGAACTGGCTGCGGGAGAACCAGCCCGACGGGGTCGACCGGCTCGACCTCACGCCGAAGGCGGTCGTGCAGACCGGGAACGCGCGGAATCACCTGCACAACCCGAAGGCGATGGGTGCCGTCCTGGACCGCGAGTTCAAAAACTCGGCGGAGTACTTCCAGACGATCTGGCACAACGCGAACCGTACGGCGGACATGCAGGCGAAGCTGACCCGCGTCCGCAACGCCTTCTCCAGCACGGTCCCGTCCGAGGGTGGCTTCCTCATCCCGGAGCAGCTGCGCGCCGAGATGCTGGCGGTAGCGCTGGAGACGTCGGTGGTGCGGCAGCGGGCGCGGGTCATCCCGATGGAGACGCTGCGGGTGCCGTTCCCGGCGATCGACTCCACCAGCAACGTCAGCAGCGTGTACGGCGGTGTCGTCGGCTACTGGACGGAGGAAGGCGCAGCGCTGACGGCGTCGCAGGCCGCTTTCTCCCGCATTGTCCTGGATGCCAAGAAACTGACGGCATATACCGAAGTGCCAAATGAGCTGATCTCCGACTCGGCGATCTCGTTCCAGGCGTTCCTCGACCAGATCTTCCCCGAGGCGCTGTCCTTCTACGAGGACATCGCCATGCTCAAGGGCACCGGCGTCGGCGAGCCGCTCGGGGCGCTGTCGGCCGGGAACGGCGCGATCGTCGAGGTGGCCAAGGAGTCCAGCCAGCCTGCGGACACGATCGTGTGGGAGAACATCGTCAAGATGTACGCCCGCATGCTGCCGTCCAGCCTGGACCGGGCGGTGTGGGTGTGCTCCATCGACGTCTTCCCGCAGCTTGCCACCATGGCCCTGTCGGTCGGCACCGGCGGGTCGGCGATCTGGCTGAACAACGGGCAGGTCGGCCCCCCGATGACCATCCTCGGACGGCCCGTCATCTTCACGGAGAAGGCCCCGGGTCTGCTCGGCGACAAGGGCGACATCAGCTTCGTCGACTTCGGGTTCTACCTGATCGGCGACCGGCAGGTCATGTCGGCGATGAGCTCGCCGCACTTCAAGTTCCAAAACGACCAGACCGCCTACCGCATCATCCAGCGCGTCGACGGCCGCCCCTGGCTCCAGTCCGCAGTCACCCCGCAGAACAACGGGCCCACGCTCTCCCCGTTCGTGCAGCTCGCCGAGCGCGCGTAACCACCCTCTACGGCCGAGGCGCCAGACACCCCGTCTGGCGCCGGTAGGCCCCAACCAGCCCGGCCCTAACCTCCCGGGCGGAGAGAAGGAACCATGGAAGCGCTCGGGCGCCTCTTCGACATCTCGACCGGCGTCGTCCCGGTCGACCTCCAGACCGCACAGACCGGCAAGCGCGTCTCCCTGCGCAACGCGGGCGGCTGCACTGTCGTCATCTTCAAGGCCGCAGGTACGGCCGCCGACGACCCGACGTTCACGCTCCGCCAGCACACCGCCGCGTCGTCCGGCACCTCCGCCGATCTGGCGATCATCGACCACTACTACCTCAAGACCGAGGCCACCCTCGACGGCGACGAGACCTGGGTCAAGGAAACCCAGTCCGCGGCCGCGACCATCGTCGACCCCGGCGGCGACGGCACCTCGGCCGAGGCGCAGCAGATCATCGCCATCGAAGTCGACGCGACCGAACTGTCCGACGGCTACGACTACATCTCGCTCGACACCACCGACACCGGCAGCAACGCCCAACTCGGCTGCGTCCTGTACCTGCTGCGCGACCTCACCGTGCAGCGCGCCCCGGCCAACCTCGTCGCCCCGCTGAGCTGAAAGGAGCCCTGACACATGGCAACGATGATTCAGGGCCCCGAGCTGCGCAGCCTCGTACTCGGCAACCCGCCCGTCTCCAGCCCGTCCGGGGCGTTCGCCGCGGACACCCGCACCATCTTCACCGTCACCGGCGGCGAGGTACTGATCACCGCCCTCTGGGGCAAGGTCACCACCGCGATCACCGTCGCCAACACGGTGAAGCTCGTGGTCAACCCGACGACCGGGGACTCTGCGGACGTCAACGAGGCCACGGATCTCGGGACGACGGACACAGCGGCTGGCACGGTCATCGGGTTCGCCGGGTCGGTCGACGATCCTGCGACGACGGGCGCGACGTTCGAGTACCAGCTCGCCAAGAACGGGTCCGTTCTGTCCGGGCTCGTTGTGACGACCGGGGACATCGAGCAGGTCACGACCGGTACCGGCCCGGACGGGGCGATCACCTGGTACGCGACGTGGCTGCCGCTGACTGACGGCGCGACGTTGGTGGCCGGCTGATGGCTCTGTGGGTGTGTGGCGGGGAGGCGGGCTGCGGGACGAAGTACGCGGTCGGTCTCTCCCGCTGCCCTCGCTGCCACAACACCGCATTCTTTGAGGACGGAGATCCCATGGCGAAGATCAGCCGCCACGGTGGGGCATCGGACAAGACGCTGCCCGCCGAGCCCGAGATGCGTGAATCCCCTGGTACGGGCGTGCCGATGCAGGCCGTCGAGGGCGACGAGCTCACGGGCGACGGATCCGGCGAGGCGCTCCCGCCCGTGCCGGACGAAGAGTACGGACCCGACGCAGTACCGCTGGAGGGAGGTGAGCAGTCATCGCCTGGGAGCAGCTCATCAGCATCTACCGAGAAGCCGCAGCCGACCTCCGAGCCGAGCAGCAAGCCGACCCCGAAGCGTGCCCGCAAGACGGCCAGCCGCTCCGCGAAGGGCCAGACGGAGACCTCTTCTGCCCCTTCGACGGATGGCGCCCCGGAGGACGCTACGTCGGCAGCTGACGAGGCGACCGAATAGTGGGCGCCTACCGGAACAACGAGCTGTTCAAGGCCACCGGCCTGACCCTGGACAGCTCAACCGACCACATCACCGCAGGCATCACCAACGCAACCACTGGCCGCACCGGCGCGATCGACATCAGCCGCATCTCCAACGGGCTGCTGGTGGTGACAGTGGCGGACGCGCCCACGGGCACAGACCCAACGTTGGCGATCTTCTTTGACGTGCAGGACGCCTACACCTCATGGGTGCAGACCTCCCCTGCCACGTCGATCGGTGGCGTGGTGGTGTCGGCGGCCGGCACCACCTACGGCGTGATCAACAACGGTTACCAGCTGACCAACTTGGGCCGGATCCGGTGGACCGTCGGCGGCACCGACACCCCCAGCTTCACCGGCGTCAGTTTCAGCATCCACGGCCGGCCCTGACCTGCCCGCTTCGAGACCTGAGAGGAGGTGACAGAGATGGCTTGGTTCGCGACGCGTGAGGACGTGATGCGCGCCCTCGACGTCAAGCTGACCGCACGCAACACGCGGCAGATCGACCGCGCGTTGGAGTCCGCGTCACGCGACGTCGAGAGCCTGTGCCACCGCACCTTCGCACCGACCGTGGCGACGAAGTCGTTCGACTGGCCCAACGGGCAAAGAGCCCGCCCGTGGCGGCTATGGCTCGACGCCAACGACCTCATCTCCGTCACCACCCTCACCAGCGGCGGCACGACCATCGCCTCCTCCGACTACTTCCTTGAGCCCAACCAGTACGGTCCGCCGTACTCGCGGCTGGAGATCGACCTCGACAGCAGCGCCGCGTTCTCCAGCGGGGACACTCACCAGCGGGCCATCGTGGTGACCGGGCTGTGGGGCTACACCAACGCGGAGACCAGCGTCGGCACGCTCACCGCCGCCGTCAGCACCACCTCGGCGACCACGGTGTCCGTGAACGCCGCAGCCTCCGCACTCCTTGGCGTCGGCAGCGTGCTCCGCGTCGACGACGAACGCCTCCAAGTCACCGGCCGCACGATGGCCGACACCGGGCAGAACGTCGGCGGCAGCGGACTCACCGTGCAGCAGAACAGCGTCACCCTCGCGGTCAGCGACGGCACCGCCTTCGCGGTCGACGAGATCCTCCTCATCGAATCCGAGCGGATGCTCGTCGTCGACATCGCGGGCAACACGCTCACCGTCATCCGTGCCTGGGACGGCACGGTCCTCGCTGCGCACGCGGCCGGCGTCGACATCTACGCCCCACGCACCCTCACCGTGCGACGGGGCGCGCTCGGCACGACGGCGGCCACCCACTCCAACGGGGCGAGCGTCGTGCGCTGGGACCCGCCAGGTCTCGTCCGGGATCTCGTCATCGCCGAGGCGGAGAACCGCATCACCAACGAGCAGGCGGGATACGCCCGCACCCGTCGCACCACCAGCGGCATGGGCACCAGCAGCGACCAAGCCCTGACCGCCCGCGACCTGCCCGCCCTGCGCACGCAGGTGTACAACGCGCACGGCCGCAAGGCCCGCCTGAGAGGAGTCTGAGATGCCCGGCTTCGACGTCCGCGTCAACTCCTCCGCGTCCGGTCCGTGGGCGACCGGCCGCGCCGGGCGCGCGCTGCACGACTACGCCGACGACGTCGAGTACCAGGTGGCGCGTGAGGGCGAGCGGATGGTCCATGCGCGGCTGCGGCAGGTGCTGCGGCACCCGACGGGTTACTACGAGTCGAAGATCAGCGTGGACCGGGCCGGTGACAGCTACCGGATCCACGACGGGCGGATCGTGTACGGGCCGTGGCTGGAGGGCACCGGCTCCCGCAACAGCCCGGTGACCCGCTTCCCCGGCTACTTCACGTTCCGCCGCACGAAGCCGCTCCTAGACCGCAAGGCCCCGCAGATCGCCCGCGAGTTGCTGGCCCGGTACCGGTCGAGGGGGCTGATCTGACATGGCCCTCGACATCCGCACCATCCTGGACGCGGTCGAGTCGCACGCCCTCGCGTCCGGCTACTTCGCCCAGGTCAACGGGCACGAGCCGAAGTCACCGCCCGTCAGCGGCATCACCTGCGCGGTGTGGGTGGAGCAGATCGGTCCCGCCCGCGGCAGCTCCGGCCTGACCTCGACGTCGGCGCGGCTGGCGCTGTTCGTGCGCCTGTACTCGTCGATGGTGCAGCAGCCCGCAGACGCCATCGACCCGGACCTGATGACCGCCCTCGACACGCTCATGGCCGCGTACAGCGGCGACTTCGAACTCGGGGGGCTGATCCGTCACGTCGACTTGCTGGGCGCCTATGGCGAGGGCCTGTCGGCCCGGGCGGGCTACCTCGCGGAGGGCGGCGAGGAGTACCGGGTCATGACGATCACTCTTCCACTCATTGTCAACGATCTCTGGGCGCAGGTGGCGTAGATGACGATCAGGAGCGGCCTCGGGCAGGCCTTCTACTACAGCGGCTACGACCTCAGCGGGGACACCGGATCCGCCAACGACCTCGGCGGCGGCCTCACCGGAACCCAGGACGTCACCCCCATCAACAAGTCCGCGTACAAGCGGATCGGGCTGCTGCGGGACGGCCGCCTGTCCTGGACGTCGTTCTTCAACAAAGCCACAGGCCAAGCCCACGACGTCCTCGGCGCACTCCCCACCGCCGACCAGCACCTCATGTGGATGACCAGCAGCAGCATCGGCGACCCGGCAGCCTGCATGGTCGGCAAACAGATCGACTACAACCCCACAAGGCCACAGGACGGCTCACTGACGATCGCCGTCAACGCCCAGGCCAACGCTTTCGGCCTGGAATGGTGCGAACTCCTCACGGCCGGCGCACGCACCGACACGGAGGCCACCGACGGCACCGCTGCCGAGTTCGGGTACGACGGTGAAGACTTCGTGCTGCTGCCCGGCGCGTCCGGCGACTACGTGTCCACCCCGGACGCCGCCGCACTGGACATCACCGGGGATATCGACATCCGGGCCCGGGTCGCCCTCGACGACTGGACACCGGCGGCGGAGTCCACGCTGCTCGCGAAGTACACGGCCACCGGCAACCAACGGTCGTACGGGCTGGCCGTGACGACGACGGGCGCGCTGATTCTGCGCTGGTCGGAGGACGGCACTGCGGAGAAGACGGAAACGTCGAGCGTCGTCACCGGCTTCACGAACGGCAGCACGCACTGGGTGCGCGCCACTTTGGACGTCGACAACGGCAGCAGCGATGCGGCGGTGAACTTCTACACCTCCGACGACGGGTCGACGTGGACTGCCCTGGGGGCGGAGCAGCTGGTCGGCGCGACCACGTCCATCTTCGCGTCCACGGCGGTCCTGGAGATCGGCGCGCAGACCGGCGGCACGGTGAACCGGACGGCGGGCAAGTTCTTCCGCGGGCAGGTGTTGTCGGGGATCGGCGGCACGGCGGTGGCTTCGCCGGTCGCTTCGGCGTCGTCGGACGGGGTGACGGATGCGACGCCGCTGACGTGGACGGTCAACGGCAACGCCTACATCTCCTCGCACACGGTGCACGGCGCGCAGGCCTACTTGCAGGTGGCCTCGTTCACGGGCACCGACGCGACGGTCAAGTTGCAGCACTCCCACGACAACGGTGACGCGGACGCGTTCGCGGATATCACGGGGGGCGGGTTCACGCAGATCACGGCCGGGCCGGGATACGAGCGGATTGAGATTGCGGCCGGGACGGAGATCAAGCGGTACGTGCGTGCGGTGACGGTGACGACAGGCGGCTTCACGTCGCTGGTGTTCGCCGCCGCGGTGAACGTCAACCTGACCGAGACCACGTTCTGAGAGGGGTGGGTGTGATGGTGTCTCGACCTCGTGACCCGCGGATGCCGGCGGAGGCGTACCAGACGTGGAGTGTGCAGTCGCGCCCGGACAAGCGGGTGAAGTCGGTGTGCGAGAAGGTCGGTTGCCCGCAGTGGCGTAGCGGCTGGGAGTCCGTCATCGACGAGTCGACCCAGTTGGGTCAGGCGCAGGCGGCGTTCATCCGTGGTTCGGGGCGGACGTTCCGGGAGCAGAAGACCGCGGTGGGGCTGACGGTGTTCCGGTTTGAGGCGTATCAGCGGTGCTTTGCGGATCATCAGACGATGCCGGAGCTGTATCTGGTGCGGGGTGGGGACTGCCGGGCGAAGGTCGGCCAGGTGCGGGTGCATCAGCGGCCGGAGGACTGGGTGGAGCACGTGCAGCAGCACATGGGTGTGCTGCTCGATGAACGGGACAAGGGCTGAGTCGCCGACCAATTCGGCGTAAAAGGAAAGGAATTAGGTCATGGCGATCGAATCGGGCCTCGGGTGGACCTCGTTCAACGTGGACGACAGCGGCGGCAGCGCGCGGGACATCCGCACCAGCACCTTCAACCTCGACTGGACCATGCCGCGCGGCGTCCAGGACATCACCAGCCTCGCGGAATCCGCGGTGGCCCGGCTCCTGCTGCTGGCCGATTTCTCCGGCACGTGCGCGGGCGGCTTCGACGACGGCGCGAACCTGGCGCACGCGGTGTTCAAGACCGTCTCCAGCACGTCAGTGGAGCGCACGATGGGCATCACGATCAGCGGTCAGACCCTGAACAACGAGGTGCTTCTCACGGACTACGCGCTCACCCGCGCACAGTCTGGCGAGTTCACGTGGTCGGTGCCGTTCTCCCTCGCCGACGGAACCGTACCAACCTGGTCGTAACAGTCAATATCGGACATTGGACTGATTGGAGGTGCGGCCGTGGGATTCCGTCCGCCCCGCAGGATTTACAACCTCGACTTCACCGGCACCGAGTACGAAGGCCTCGAAGTCACCGCCCGCGGCATGACCGTCGGCGAGGAACTCGAACTCGACGGCGCGGACTTCACTGGCGACCTCATCGTCCGGGCGCTCGTGAAGCGCCTCGAAGCCTGGAACGTCGAGGACGAGCACGGGCAACCGGTCCCGACCACGTTCGAGGGCGTATGCACCCAGGACGGCGCCATGGTCCTCGCCATCCTCGACGCGCTCCGCCGGGCGAACAGCGGGGTCCCCGACCCTTTGCCGCAGACCTCCGCCTCTGGCGAGACCTCCCCGGCGCCACCCATTCCGATGGCACCACTGTCACCGAACCACCAGAACTCGGCCGTGCCCGCCTGATCCTCGGCCTGCTGCGCCAGTTCCCCGGCTACACACTCACCACCCTGCTGGAAGAAGACGCCGAACTGCTGCGCCTGCTGAAGATCGAAAAGCTCGGCACGAAAGAACCTGAGGAAGGAGGGGACCCCGAATGGCCGACGACGTAACCATCACCGTCCACGTCCGCGACCTGACGGGCCCCGGCTTCCAGTCCGTTTCTCGCAACCTCAACCAGCTGCAACGCCAGGCCAACCAGATGGGCGGCCAGCTGCGCATCGTCGGCGGCCAGCTCGACGACGTCGCCTCCTCGGCGGCGAACGCCGGCCAGAACCTCGGCGGCGGCATGGGCCTTCGAGGGCAGGCCATCGCCGCTGGTGCGGCGCTTGGTGCGACGCTGCTGCCGACGATCGGTGCGCTCGCTCCGATGTTGTCCGGGCTGGCCGTCGTCGGCGGCGGGGCAGCCCTCGCGATGGATGATCTGAAGAAGAAGGCGAAGGAGCTCAAGAAGCCGTTCGAGGAGTGGCAGAAGGTCGCGAACAAGGCGGTCGCACCGCACACGGAGAAGGCCGTCAAGAACCTGAAGTCGGCGATGAAGGATCTCACTCCGGTCATCGAGCTGGGCGCGGACACGTTCGGCCGGATCACGGAGAAGGCCGCGAAGTTCGTGGACAGCCCAGCGTTCCAGTCGGCGTTCGCGAAGAACGCGCAGATGGGCGCGAAGTGGGTGGAGGAGTTCGCCGGGTCGGTCGGCACCTTCACGCAGAAGTTCCTTGAGTTCGGCACCAAGTCGCAGCCCGCTCTGGACGCGTGGGACAACCTCCTCGGCGGGTTCCTCGACACCGGCATGCCGGGCATGTTCGACGAGATGGAGCGCGGGGTGGGCGGCTCCTCCGACGTGTTGAACGGTCTGGCCAGCCTCATCAACGACAGCCTGCTGCCCACGCTGGGCAAGGTCGCGGGCTCGTTCGCGGAGGCGTTCGGGCCGCTGCTGAAGGAGCTCCTTATCGGGGCGGGGCACGGCATCAAGTTGTTCGGTGAGCTGTTCGCCGGGGCGATGAAGACTCTTGAGCCTGCGGCGAAGATCGCGGCTGATGTGTTCCGCGGCTTGAACGAGATCTTCAAGATCGGCGCGTCGGTGGCGGGTGATCTCACCATGGCCTTGGGTGGGGCGCTGCTGGGGACGATGTCCGAGTTTGCCGGGCAGGGCGGCAAGGTCGACGGCCTGCGGGGGTCGTTCAGCCGGTTCTCGGACTGGGTGAAGGAGAACCAGGCCACGATCCGGCTCGCCTTCACGGCCATGGGCATGGCCATGATCGACATGGTCAACCTGGGTATCCAGAGCGTGCCCCTGCTGATCGGAGCTTTCCGCGGCCTGACGGAGATGGTCCTCGGAAGCGTCGAGCTGATCATCGACGGTCTTGCAAGCGCCTTCGGTGATGTGCCGGTCGTCGGCGACATGTTCAAGGACGCACAGTCCCAGTTCGACAAGTACGTGGGCGGGTTCAGGGAGAAGCTGGCCGGCATGGAGGAGTCTGCGACCCGGTTCGCGGACGTGGCTGGTGACAAGCTTGGCCGGGCCAAGGTCGTACTGAACGTCGAGCAGGCCGAAGCGAGTCTGGAGTACATCAAGCAGCAGCTGAAGGACCCGACGCTCACGCAGGAACGCAAGGCACAGCTGAAGGTCGACAAGGAGCAGGCCGAGGCCGCTCTGGCGGACGCGAAGCGCCGCCTCAAGGACTTCGACGGCAAGACTGCCACCGGGAAGATCAAGGGCAATCCGTCGGAGTTCCTGGGTGCGGTCGCCAAGGCGAACGGGGCGCGCGTCAAAGACAAGACTGCCAAGGTCAAAGCCAACACCAGCTTCTTCAGCCGCGCGGTGGCCACGATCAACGGCTCTGTGGTCGGTAACGCGTTCATCAACGTCCACTACAGCTACAAGGGCGGCAGGCGCTCCGACGGAGCCACGTTCCTCGGCCCCTCGGGCCGGTACGAGGCGGATGGCGGCATCCTCAGCTTCTACGCCAACGGTGGCATGCGGGAGAACCACGTCGCACAGATCGCCCCGGCAGGGTCGTGGCGGGTGTGGGGCGAGCCGGAGACCGGCGGCGAGGCCTACATTCCGCTGGCGATGTCGAAGCGGGGCCGCTCGCGGAAGGTCGCAGAAGAAGCGGTGGACCGCCTCGGTGGTGACGTGCAGTGGTTCGCGAGGGGCGGGGTCACTAAGAGCGAGCGGGAGGCCCGCAACGCGGCCCGCGGTGACCTGACGCTCTCCCACTTCGGTGTGAAGGCCGGATACAAGGACAGCGAGATCATCGGCCAACTGGCGCGCGCCGACACCCTGGGCAGCCTCGTCACCTCACTGAACCAGTGGCGCTCCACCATCATGAAGGGCACCCACGGCGGCCAGGAACGTGGCCTGCTGCGCGCCCTGGACTCCTCGGGCCGCAAGCTGCTGGGCTGGGAGAAGCAACTCACGGCGGTGACGAAGTCGCTGGAGTCGGCGAAGTCAAAACTCAACGACCTGAAGTCCGCGGCTTCACAACTGACCGACTCGGTGAAGTCGGGCATCCTGTCCGGCGCGAACATCACCCGCGCGGCCGGGGCGGAGAACTCCCGCGTCACGATCAACACGATCCTGTCCCAGATGCAGGGCAACGCGGCGAACGCCTCCGAGTTCGACCGGGCGTTGAAGACGCTGAAGACGCGCGGCCTGTCGGGCGCCCTGTTGCAGCAGGTTGCTGAGGCGGGCATTGAGGGCGGCGGCCTGGAGACGGCGCAGGCCCTGTTGGGGGCGTCGTCTGGGCAGTTGAAGGGGTTGAACAGTCTTCAGTCGCGGATCACGGGGGCGGCGGGGTCGGCGGGGAAGACCACGAGCGACGCGGTGTTCGGGGCTCAGATCAAGGCGCAGCAGGCGTACGTGACGACGCTGACCCGGTCGCAGGACCGGCTTCAGAAGTCGATGGTGTCGCTGGCGAAGAGTATTGAGCGGATGATCGAGCGGGCGTTCGGGAAGGCGGCGGGCGGCATCGTCGGCGGTGCCGCGGCGGGCGGGGTGCGGTCGGCCCGGACGTGGGTGGGTGAGCACGGCCCGGAACTGCTGGATCTGCCTGCGGGGTCGCGGGTGTGGTCGAACCCGGATTCGCGGCGTATGCAGGCGCAGGCGTGGGCGTCGATGCTCAACGAGCCACAGCGTACGGCCGGCCGTCCGGCGGTTGTGGCGGGCTCCGCGGGGGTGGATCGGCCGATTGTGCTGAACGTGCACCTCGGTGACAAGGAGTTCGGGCAGATCTGGGTCGACGTCGGCCGTAAGCAGGTCGCTACCCGGGGCGGCGTACGGGCCACGTTGGGGAGTCTGTGATGGCGTTCCCGCAGACTCCGCTGCCGATCAAGGTTGACGTCTCCCTCGACGGGACGACGTGGACTGACGTCACCAACGACGTCCGCGCCGAACAGCAGGTCCGTATCAGCCGCGGCCGCTCCGACTGGGGGCAGCAAGTCGACGCCGGGCGCTGCTCGTTCGCCCTGTCCAACACCGACGGCACCTACAGCCCCCGGAACCCGGAGTCGCCGTACTACGGGCAGATCGGCCGCAACACGCCCGTCCGCGTGTCAGTGGAGACGGGCAGCGTCGCCGCGTGGCTGCCCGCCACATCGAGCCTGGACAGCATGACCACACCAGACGCGGCAGCGCTGGACATCACCGGCGACATCGACGTCAGGCTCGATGCGACGCTGCTGAACTGGTACCTCGCCGACGACGAACTGGGATCCGGCGCAACGTCCATCCTGACCGAACTGATCGGGAAGTTCCAAACTACCGGTGACCAACGCTCGTGGGTGATGTACACCGAGAACGGCTACCTGAAGCTGTGGTGGTCCGAAGACGGCACCACTGGCACCGACTCCATCGCCACCTCCACCGAGAAACTCCCCGTACCCGCATCCGGGCGTCTCGCCGTCCGCGCCACCCTCGACGTCGACAACGGCAGCGGAGGCTGGACCGCACGGTTCTACACGGCGGCCAGCATGGACAGCACCTGGGTTCAACTCGGCGACGACGTCACCGGCGGCGCAACAACCAGCATTTTCGCCAGCGCGGCATTGCTCGTCATCGGCAGCGCCATCAACGGCACCAACTACGACATGCCGCTCGGCTACGTGCATGCCGCCCAGGTCCGCGACGGCATCAACGGCACGCTCGTGGCCAGCCCGGACTTCACCGCGCAGACGTCCGGGGCCACCAGCTTCGCCGACTCGGCCGGACGCACCTGGTCCACGAACGGCGAGGCGGAGATCACCAACCGTAAGGTGCGGTTCGTCGGCGAAGTGTCCTCCTGGACCCCGGAAAAGAACTCTGCCGGAAACGACGTGATCTGCAAGGTCGAAGCGTCCGGGATCATGCGCCGTCTCGGGCAGGGTGTCATCGCCGCCAAGAGCCCCATGTACCGCGAGTTCACCAGCCCGTTCCGGTCGAACATCGTCGCCTACTGGCCGATGGAAGACGGCACCGGGGCAACCCAGTTCGCATCCGCTTTCGACGGACACCCAGCCGTGACGTACACCGGCTCGGTGACACCGGCGGCCTACAGCGACTGGTCCGCGTCGGATGCGCTACCGACCGTGGGCACCGGATCGATGCAGGTCACGGTGCCCCCTTACACGGCCACCAACTACCTGTTTCTGCGGGTGTTCGTCGCCGTGCCCGAAGCAGGCGTCGTGTCGACGCAGCGGCTGCTGTCGCTCACGCAGACCGGCACGGCAACCACATGGTCGGTGTACCTGACCACGGGCGGCGACCTGGAGTTGCGCGCCTACAACGATGAGGGCACGCAGATCCTCGCGACGGGCACACAAACCTTCGGGATCAACGGAGAGAAGAAGAGCATCGGTGTCGAACTGACCCAGGACGGCTCCGACATCGACTACACGCTGTTCTCCTACGACATCACCGACAGCACCCTCACCTCCGCGAGCGCCGTCGCCCACACCGGAACTCTCACCGGATACACGGTGCGCCGCGCGACACAGGTCCGCTTCGGCGAGGACGGCGCAATGAACGACACCGCGTTCGGGCACCTCGCCATATCCGATGACGTGAACGGATTCGGCTCCACAGCCGGGGCCCTGATCGGCTGGAACGGAGAGACCGCTGCCGCCCGGGTACACCGGCTCGGCATCGAGGAGCAGTTCTCCGCGTACAGCACGGCGCCGGGCGATGAGCAGATGGGTGTACAGGCCCGCGCCACCGTGCTGGAGCTGTTGCGGGCGGCCGGCGAAGTGGACGAGGGCATCCTGTGCGAGCAGCGGGACGTGCTGGGCGTGCGCCTGGTACAGCGGGCCAGCATGTACAACCAGGGTGCCGCGCTCGTCATGGACTACACGGCCTCGGACGGGCTGGTGACTCCGCTGGACCCGGTGGACGATGACCAGTCGGTGACCAACGACGTCACCGTCGCCCGGGAGGGCGGCTCGTCGGCCCGCGTCACCCTCGACAGCGGGCCGCTGTCGACCCTGGCCCCGCCGGACGGGATCGGCCTGTACGACACCTCGGTCACGCTGGGCCTGTACGACGACGAGCAGCCTGCGCATCATGCCGGCTGGCGGCTGCATGCGGGCACGTGGGATGAGACGCGGTTTCCGCAGGTGACGGTGATGCTTGCTGCCGCTCCGGACTCCATTGAGGATGCTTCCGGCGTGGATGTGGGGTCGCGGGTTCAGATCACGAACCCGCCGGTGTGGTTGCCGCCGGACACGCTGGATCTGCTGGTGCAGGGCTACTCGGAGGTGTTGGACCAGTTCACGTGGACGATCACGTACAACTGCACGCCGTACGGTCCGTTCAGCGTGGCGTGGGCCGGGGACGACGACACCGCCACCCTGGAGCGGGAGTTCTCGTGGGCGGACACTGAGGGTTCGGAGCTCGCCGAGGACCTCACCAGTACGGAGACCGATGTTGATGTGCTGACCACCGTGTATCCGACGTGGACGGACAGCGTGTTCGACACCCCGTTGGACTGGCGGGTCGGCGGCGAGGTCATGACCGTCACCGCCCCCCACTCGCTGGTGAACAGCAACCCGTTCTTCACGTCGGATGCGACCGGCTGGTCCGGGCAGAACGCCTCCGTCGCCCGCTCCACCACGGTTGTGATGCCGCACCCGCGCGCCGTTGCCTCCCTCCTGGTCACCCCGGACGGATCAACCGGCAACGCGAACGCCCTCGGTACGGGGACGGCGGTCGGCTCCATCACGCCGGGCGCCCAGTACGTCGCCTCGATGTGGGTGTACTCCCCCGGCGGCTACACCGACATTCACACCGGCATCAACTGGCACAACGCGGCGAACACGTACCTGTCCACTGGGCACGGTTCGACGACGGCCATCGCGGCAGGCCAGTGGACGTATGTGTCGGCGACGCTGACGGCGCCGGCGTCCGCGTCGAGGGCGGTCGTGCTGTCCATCGAAGCGGACACCCCGGCGGCTGGGGACATCTACTACGTGTGGGGGCTGCGGGTCACCCGCATCAAGAGCAGTTGGCTGTATGACACGTTCACCCGGACCACCGCCTCCGGTTGGGGGACCTCGGACTCGGGGACCGCCTGGTCGAATGTGGGTGGCGGTTCGGCGAGCGACTACCTCACCTCTGCCACGTACGGGGCGCACGTGCTGTCCACAGTGGACGTGACGCGCCGCTCCGGCGTGACGGCCCCGTCGGCGGACTTCGACATCTACTGTGACATCACCACGTCGGCGCTTGCGACCGGGGACAGCCTGTTCGGCGCCGTCTGCGCGCGTATGGTCGACGCCTCCAACTTGTACATGGCGAGATTGGAGTTCACCACCGGCAACGCCATCAGCCTGAGCGTCCGCAAGGTCATCTCCGGGACGCAGACCGTACTCGGCAGTGCGGTCACGCTACGGGACACGCACGTGGCGGGGACGTTCGTCCGCGTCCGCTTCCAGGGCTCGGGTACGGCGCTGCGGGCGAAGGCCTGGGTGGTGGGCCAGCTGGAACCAGGGCCGTGGCAGGTCGACACCACCGACAGCGCTCTGACCGCCGCGCAGCAGATCGGCACCCGGTCGATCCGGGTCACCGGCAACACCAACGCGGCCAGCGTGGAGATCCGTTACGACAACTTCGAGGTCGTCAACCCGCAGTCGTTCACGGTGGAACGCTCGGTGAACGGCGTGACCAAAACCCACAGCGCGGGCGCCGACGTGCGGCTCGCCTACCCGGCATACGCATCCCTGTAGGAGGAGACGATGGCCTTCGCGCCGTGGCGGGCCGGGAACAGACTCCTGGCCTCGAAACTCGACGACATGAGCCCACTGTGGGCGGCCTGGACACCGACGTGGACCACATCCACCGGCGCCAACACCCCATCGTTCGGCAACGCGACCGTGGACTGCAAATACTCACAGTCCGCCGACACCGTCTGGTACGACATCGAGATCATCTTCGGGTCGACGACCAGCTTCGGCGGCGGCACCGGATCGGACAACTGGCGGTTCTCCGCACCCGTCACCGCAGCAGAGACCGAACTTGCGGCAGGGTTCGGGGAGATCCAGGGCAACGGCGGCGGCGAGCGTTTCCCGGTCCGGGCACGTCTGACCACCACGACAACGTTCGAGCTGGAGCTGTCTGGCGGCGCTTACAACAACATGACCGGCAACTCGTCCGGGCTCATCGATGCTGTGACGCCGTTCGGCGCCGCATCGTCGGGGTCGACGGCGTGGGCCGCGAACTTCGCGATCCGCATCCAGGGTCACTACCAGGCGGCCTGAGTCGAAGGAGAGATCAGCATGGCTTTGCAGTGGGCCGGCAGTAACGCTCCCGCGTTCTCGCCTACCCGTCCGGTGCGGGTGGGGGCGACGCGGCAGCGGGACAACTTCACGCTCGCGCGCATGGACTTCACGGTGCAGCTTGCGTTCGATCCGGATACGCCGCCGGCGCCGTCGGATGAGGAGGTGCTGGGCTGGTTGCAGCCGATGCTGGATGGGTTGCGGGCGGCTGGCTGGGAGTTTCATACGTTGACTCAGGAGGCGCCTCCTGCTGTCCGATCGATCCAGGAGGCGTGATG
>CBFGZZ010000102.1:0-24937 GCA_965653385.1 uncultured Streptomyces sp.
CGGTGCCCGGGATGAAGGTCTGGAGGCGGGGTCTGAGGCGGGCCGAAGCCGCCGCTCCCCGGCTGCTGGGGCGGCTGGTCCTGTGGCGGGCCGAACCCGCCCTGCGGGGGCTGGTTCGGCGGCGGAGGCGGCGGCTGGGTCATGGCGTGGGTACCTCAGGGGAGGGGGACGAAAGGGGCGGCAGCGAGGGGGATGTGCGGGGCACGCCTCACTTGCCGAAGACGAGAATCAACTTCTCCTTGGCGGCGTCGTTGCCGTTCAGCCGGGTGCTGGAGAGGTAGAAGCGACCGTCGGCCCAGTCGAACGCCTTGGTGAAGAAGCCTCGCTCGACGTCCGACGCGCTCGCCGGGTTCTGCAGCAGCTTCGTCGGCTGGGGGCTGCTGCCGCTGACCGGGATGGACACGACCTGGCCGCCCGCGTCGTACGACGGCTCGACGTAGGCGATGAGCTTGCCGTCCTCGACCTTGATCGGCAGCATCGACTCGTCCGCCGGGGACTTCACGCGCCACTTCTCCTTGCCGTTGGCGAGGTTGATCGCGACGATCTCGTTGGGGCCCGTGACGGCCTTGGTCGGCATGTAGAGGGTGTCGGCGTCGGCGGCCACGCCGGTGCAGCCCTGGAGGTCACGCTGGAGGATGGCCCAGCCGCACTGGGCGCCGATCTCCAGGGGCACGTCGACCTGCGAGCGACGCTTGCCGTCGGCACCGAAGGTGGAGATGTTCCACTGCTTCTTGTCCTTGTTGGTGCTGTAGATGACCAACGGGTCGACGGAGAAGACGCGCGCGACCTTCCAGCCGTTGGCGAACTGCCAGGTCCACTTGGCCTTGCCGGTCGCCGGGTCGAGTTCCTGCACCTCGTCGTGCTCGTTGCTGCGGCTGGCGTTGCAGCCCGCCACGGCGATCAGCTTCTCGCCGCCCGCGAAGGCGTCCGGGAAGCAGGCGTCGCCGTACCGCTTCTTGTCCCACAGCTTCTCGCCGCTGTTGATGTCGTACGCGGTGCCGGACTGGGAGCGGGCCACCAGCAGCGTCTTGCCGGTGATGGACAGTTCGACGTCGAGCGTGCTGTCGAACAGCGCGCCCTGGGCGACCTCGGCCTTCCAGCCCTTGGCGCCGGTGTTGAGGTCGATCTGCTGGAGCTGGGTGCACTTGGCGCGGTCGCTGCCGCCGCTCATGTACGCGACGACGACCTTGTCGTCGGCGGACTTCTGCGGGGTGACCGCGCAGATCTTCTCGGGGAAGGAGATCGGGTCCCAAGTGGCTTCGCCGTCACCGACGTTGTAGGCGAAGACCTGCTTGTAGGCGGCCTTCACCGCGGTCTTGTCGGTGATCCACATGCCGGGGGCGTCGGCGCCGGAGCCGGGCGCGTCGGGCGCTTCCTTGTACCAGAGCACCCTTGAGTCGCCGGACTCACGGCCTCCGTTGAGGTTCTCCGGGTCGGCTCCGCCTCCACCGCCACCGCCGTTGTCGGGGTCGTCGGTCGGGGAACCGGTGTTCTTCGAGTCGCCGCTCTCCTGGGCGACCGGCTTCTTCGGGTCGTCGTCGCCACCGCGGGTCACCGCGAACACGGTGCCGCCGATGACCGCCAGCGCCGCGACCGCCGCACCGACGGCGAGGGCGGGCTTGCCCTTGAAGGGGTTGCGCGAGCCGGGCTGCGGGGCGCCCGGGTACTGCGGCTGGGGCGGGTAGCCGTAACCCTGGGCGGGCTGCTGAGCGTAAGGGCCGGGCTGCTGCGGATAGCCGTACGGCCCCGGCTGCTGCGGCGGCTGGCCGTACGGGCCGGGCTGCTGCGGGTAGCCGTAGCCGGGCTGCGGGGCACCGGGCGGCGGGCCCTGCGGGGGCGGCGGCGTCTGGGGCGGACCCTGCGGCGGCGGGGGCGGGGTCTGCGGGGCGTCCTGCGGCGGCTGCGGTGCGCCGAAGCCACCCTGCCGCGGGTCCTGCGGTGCGCCGAAACCGCCCTGGGGCGGCTGGTTGGGCGGCTGGCTCATGAGCGGTTCCCCCTTGTGACCGGTGTGGTGCCACGTCCTGTGCCGTCACGTTTCCGCCACACCGACGGTTCTCAGACTGTTCTCAGACGGCTCTTTCTATCACCCGCCACCGACAGCGCACCGGGCCGTATCAGCCCCTGTTCCCAAGGGAGGACCGCCCCGTGATGCCCCCGTTATCCGCCTTCACGCCCCCTTCACCAGAGGCGCGCAGCGCCCCGGTGAAGGGGCGCGGGGAACTGCGCGACCAGCCACGACGGCGCCGCACACGACAACAGCCCCCCAGCGACGCTTCCGTAGTCGCCCCCGTGAACCGCTACGCGCCTTCCGCAAGCTCCAGCCAGCGCATCTCCAGCTCATCCCGCTGCCCCGCCAAGTCCCGCAACTCCGCGTCGAGTTCGGCGACCTTCGCAAAGTCCGTGGCGTTCTCGGCGATCCGCGCATGCAGCCCGCTCTCCCGCTCGGAGAGCTTGTCGAGCTGCCGCTCGATCCGCTGCAACTCCTTCTTCGCGGCCCGCACATCGGCCGCGCTCTTCTCCGGCACGACCTTCTCCGCCCCCGGACCGGAGGTCGCGGCGGCGGCGACCTGCGCCTCCATCCGGTGCCGGCGCTCCAGGTACTCCTCGATGCCGCGCGGCAGCATCCGCAGGGTGGCGTCGCCGAGCAGGGCGAACACCCGGTCGGTGGTGCGCTCGATGAAGAACCGGTCGTGGGAGATGACGATCATCGAGCCCGGCCAGCCGTCGAGGACGTCCTCCAACTGGGTGAGGGTCTCGATGTCGAGGTCGTTGGTGGGCTCGTCGAGGAAGAGGACGTTGGGTTCGTCCATGAGCAGCCGCAGCAGTTGGAGCCGCCGCCGCTCACCGCCGGACAGGTCCCCGACCGGCGTCCACTGCTTCTCCTTGCCGAACCCGAACGTCTCGCACAGCTGCCCGGCGGTCATCTCGCGCCCCTTGCCGAGGTCGACGCGCTCGCGCACCGCCTGCACGGCCTCCAGCACCCGCCAGTTCGGGTCGAGTTCGTCGACCTCCTGGGAGAGATAGGCGAGTTTGACGGTCTTGCCGACGGCGATGCGGCCGCCGGTGGGCTGGGTCTCGCCGTCCGTCCGGGCCGCCTCGGCCATCGCCCGCAGAAGGGAGGTCTTCCCGGCGCCGTTGACACCGACGAGGCCGATCCGGTCGCCGGGGCCGAGCTGCCATGTCACATGCTTGAGCAGCACCTTGGGGCCGGCCTGGACGGTGATGTCCTCCAGGTCGAAGACGGTCTTGCCGAGCCGGGACGAGGCGAACTTCATCAGCTCGCTGCTGTCCCGGGGCGGCGGCACGTCCTTGATGAGCTCGTTGGCGGCCTCGACCCGGAAACGCGGCTTGGACGTCCGCGCGGGGGCGCCGCGGCGCAGCCAGGCGAGCTCCTTGCGGACCAGGTTCTGCCGCTTGACCTCTTCGGTGGCGGCGATGCGCTCGCGCTCGGCGCGGGCGAAGACGTAGTCGGAGTAGCCGCCCTCGTACTCGTAGACGGCGCCGCGCTGGACGTCCCACATGCGGGTGCAGACCTGGTCGAGGAACCAGCGGTCGTGGGTGACGCAGACGAGGCCGGAGCGCCGCTCGCGCAGGTGCTGGGCGAGCCAGGCGATGCCCTCGACGTCGAGGTGGTTGGTGGGCTCGTCGAGGACGATCAGGTCCTGTTCCTCGATGAGCAGCTTGGCGAGCGCGATCCGCCGCCGCTCGCCACCGGAGAGCGGGCCGATGACGGTGTCGAGGCCCTGCGGGAAGCCGGGCAGGTCGAGGCCGCCGAAGAGCCCGGTGAGTACGTCCCTGACCTTGGCGTTCCCGGCCCACTCGTGGTCGGCCATGTCCCGGATGACCTCGTGCCGGACGGTGGCCTCGGGGTCGAGCGAGTCGTGCTGGGTGAGCACGCCGAGCCGCAGTCCGCCGGAGTGGGTGACCCGGCCGGTGTCGGCCTCCTCCAGCTTGGCCAGCATCCGGATCAGCGTCGTCTTGCCGTCGCCGTTGCGCCCGACGACGCCGATGCGATCCCCCTCGGAGACGCCGAGCGACACACCGTCGAGCAGGGCACGGGTGCCGTACACCTTGCTGACGTTCTCGACATTGACCAGGTTGACGGCCATTTCTCTCCTGCCCAGGGGGACGATCGACCCTCCAGGGTAGTCGCGCCCACCGACGGCCCGGCACCGCGGGGATTTCCGGGCACGGGTGCGCCCCGGGGATCCCCCGTGTCCCCGGGGCGTACCGGTGTGCCGTGCCGTCTCGGCGTCAGCGGCGGGCGGCCGCCGCGCGGACCTCGCCGAGGAGGTCGTACATGATCTGGCCGGGGCACTCGGTGTCGAAGTAGTCGCGGTGACCGCCGACCGTGTTGGTGTCCTTCTTGGTGCCGTTGACCGGGTTGGTGTAGGTGACCTGGGCCTGCGGGTCCAGGCCCTTGAACCGGGCGATCACCTTGATCAGGCGGATCAGGGAGGCCTTGGCCGCGTCCGTCGGGGCCTGGGTGTCGAGGTTGCCGATCAGGGCGATGCCGAGGGCGCCGGAGTTGTAGCCGACGGAGTGGAAGCCGGTGACGAGGTCGCCGTCCGGGTTGAAGGCGGGGATGCCGTCGTCGCCGGAGTAGCGGCCCTCGTAGACGTTGCCCGCCTCGTCGATGAGGAAGTGGTAGCCGATGTCGCCCCAGTCGTTGGTGATCGCGTGGTACTCGTAGATCGCGCGTACCGTCGCGGCCGGGTCGGGGTCGTCGTTCGGCGTCGCGGTGTGGTGGACCGTGATCATCTGGAGCGGGTAGTACGTCTCGGGCGAGTTCACCGAGCCGTCCGGCTTGAACCGCTTGGACTCGTCGGCGCCCCAGGCGGCGCGCGAGAGGTAGCGGACGCCACGCACGCGCGTGGGCTCGCTCGGCACCTGCACGGTGCGGTTCGGGCCGTCGGTGGTGTCGATCGCGAGGGAGCGCACGCCCTCGATGCCGCTCGGGGCCTTGACCTCGTACGCGGTGGCGTTGCCGGCCGCGACCAGGGCCGTGCCGCCGTTCTCGACCGTCGCGCAGCCGCGGTGCAGGTTCTGCCAGCCGCCGTCCGCGAGGCGGATGGCGGCGCCCGTCTCCGCGCCGGACCAGCGCACCCCGACGTAGGAGGCGGCGAAGGCGGTGGTGGCGGCGCCGGTGCCGGTGGCGGCCTCGGTCCGGGTGGCGGGAAACTTCTCCGGCGTCGTACCGGAATCGCCGGAGCCGGACGCGGAGTTGTCGCTCTCGCCGGAGTCGGTGGCCGCGAACACCATCGGCGTGATCGCGGCTCCGGCGGCCACGGCACCGCCCGCGGCGATCACGCCACGACGGGACAGCGAGCGCTTTCTACGGTGAGACGGCTGGGCTGGGGTGGGGGATTCGGACACGGAAGTGTCCCCTTCCAGAAGTGCACTTGACGGTGGGGGGCCGGACACGGGACAGACACGGCCCGGCAGTTGAAACGTCAAGCGACCCTAACGGTCCCACCCGCCCCACGTGTACTGCGAGCGCAGTACATTCGTGTGGAGATCGGGCAAAGAACGCCTACTTGTGAGTACGGCGTCACGCTCCGGTGATCCGCACGACGGTGGCGCCCTGCGCGGGCCCCGACGCCGTGCGCACCGCGCGGCAGGTGCCGGACGTCCGCAGGGTCTCGGCCACCTTCGCCGCCGACTCGGGGTCGCGGGCGAGGAACGCCGTCGTCGGGCCCGAGCCGGAGACCAGCGCGGTGAGCGCACCGGCGGCACGGCCCGCGGCGAGGGTGTCGGCGAGCTCCGGGAAGAGGGAGAGGGCGGCGGGCTGGAGGTCGTTGGAGACGGCGGCGGCGAGCGCGTCGGGGTCGCCCTTGGCGAGGGCGTCGAGGAGAGGCTGGGAGGCGACGGGCTCGGGGATGACCGTGCCCTCGCCGAGCCGGTCGAACTCCCGGAAGACGGCGGGGGTGGACAGCCCCCGGCCGGCCATCGCGAACACCCAGTGGAAGACGCCGCCCATGTCGAGCACGCGCAGCTTCTCGCCTCGCCCGGTACCCAAAGCCGCCCCGCCGACCAGGCTGAACGGCACGTCGCTGCCCAACTCGGCGCAGATGCCGAGAAGTTCCTCGCGGGAGGCGCCCGTCCCCCACAGCGCGTCGCAGGCCAGCAGCGCACCCGCGCCGTCCGCGCTGCCGCCCGCCATGCCACCGGCGACTGGGATGTCCTTGGCGATGTGGATATGGACGGCCGGTTCGAGACCCCGGCGCTCGGCGAGGACGATCGCCGCCCGCGCGGCCAGGTTCGTACGGTCGAGGGGGACCTGGTCGGCGTCCGGCCCCTCGCAGGTGACCCGGAGTTCGTCGGCCGGGGTCACGGTGACCTCGTCGTAGAGGCCGACGGCCAGGAAGACGTTGGCCAGGTCGTGGAAGCCGTCGGGGCGGGCGGCGCCGACCGCGAGCTGGACGTTGACCTTGGCGGGGACGCGGACGGCGACGCTCGCGCTCACTTACTCGGACTCCTCGTGCCGGGCGGCGGACCGGGTGGCGGCTTCCTTGTGCTCCGCGATGCGCGCGAACTCCTCGACCGTCAGGGCCTCTCCGCGGGCCTGCGGGGAGACGCCGGCCGCGACGAGGGCGGCCTCGGCGGCGGCGGCCGAGCCCGCCCATCCGGCGAGCGCGGCGCGCAGCGTCTTGCGGCGCTGGGCGAAGGCGGCGTCGACGACGGCGAAGACCTCGCGCTTGGCGGCGGTGGTCTTGATCGGCTCGGTGCGCCGGGTCAGGGCGACGAGCCCGCTGTCGACGTTGGGGGCGGGCCAGAAGACATTGCGCCCGATGGCTCCGGCCCGCTTGACCTCGGCGTACCAGTTGGCCTTCACGGACGGCACGCCGTACACCTTGGAGCCGGGTGCGGCGGCGAGGCGGTCGGCGACCTCGGACTGCACCATGACGAGGGTGCGCTCGATGCTCGGGAAGGTGGCGAGCATGTGGAGGAGGACCGGGACGGCCACGTTGTAGGGGAGGTTCGCGACCAGCGCGGTGGGCGGCGGGCTCGGGAGCTGCGTGACGTGCATCGCGTCGGAGTGGACCAGCGCGAAACGGCCGGCGCGCTCGGGCATGCGGGCCGCGATGGTGGCGGGCAGCGCGGCGGCCAGGACGTCGTCGATCTCGACGGCGGTGACGCGGTCGGCCACCTCCAGCAGGGCGAGCGTGAGGGAGCCGAGTCCCGGGCCGACCTCCACCACCACGTCGTCGGGGCGGACCTGCGCGGTGCGGACGATACGGCGGACCGTGTTCGCGTCGATCACGAAGTTCTGGCCACGCTGCTTGGTGGGGCGCACACCGAGGGCGGCCGCCAGTTCACGGACGTCGGCGGGGCCCAGAAGGGCGTCGGGGGTGGGGCTGCTGCTCACGGCCACAAGGGTACGGGTCGCCACGAGCCGCACTCGTCCGCCCGTGGCCGACCCCGCCCGCGTGACTCACCCGTGCAACCGCTCCCCGCAGTGCGGCCAGGGGCTGGCCCCCTGCCGCACGTACAGCTTCTTCGCCCGCATCGTCTGTTCCTCCGCCGGGGCGTCCTGCGGGCGGCCCTTGCCGCCGAGGTTCCGCCAGGTCTGGGTGTCGAACTGGTACAGCCCGCCGTAGTTCCCCGAGGAGTCCACGGCGTCCGGCCGCCCCCCGGACTCGCAGGCCGCCAGCCCGTCCCAGTTCAGCCCTCCGGCGGCGCGCACGGACGTCGGCAGCGGCTTGGTCCCGACCTTCACCACCTGGGTCTGCGGCTCGCGCACCACCTCGGACCTGATCCGCCGTGGCTTCTGTTTGACGCCGTTGACCGTGCGCAGGGAGTACGTGACCCGGCGCAGGCCCAGCCGGCCCGCCCGCTCGACGACCTCCGTGCCCTTGAACACCGAGGGGTCCTCGACCCGCTGCACGGCGAACTGGATCGCCTCGTCGTGGATCTCCTTGCGGCCGGTGATCCGCAGGACCGTGACCGCCTGCCCGTCGCGCGGGAAGCTGTCCTGGGGGACGGAGGTGGTGTCCTGTCCGCGGAGCGTGATGCCCGCCTGCCGCACGACCTCGCCCACGGTCGCGGCGTTGGTGCGGATGGTGCGTGCCCGGCCGTCCGCCATGATCGTCACGGCGCGTTCGGTCCGCACGTCCAGCGTGAGCCCCTCACGCCCGATGCGCCGGGAGCGCGACGTGGAGACGTACGCCCCCTCCGCGCGCACTCCGATCTGCCGCAGCGCCGCCTCCACCGTCCGCTCCGTCGTCCACACCTCGCGCCGCTGCCCGTCGAGGGTGAGCCGCACGGGCCGCCCGTAGCGCACCGCGATCTCGTCACCGCTGGTGAGGGCCGCGTCGGCGGCGGGTGCCACGGCGTCGTGCGCGCCCACCTCGACGCCCTCCTCGTGGAGGAGTTCGGTGACGTCGTCGGCGAAGGTGTGCAGGGTGCGCGGCTTGCCGTCGACGTTCAGCTCGATCGCCTTGTCCTTGGCGACGAAGGCGCTCGTGCCGCCCGCGAGGAAGGCCACGACCAGGGCCTGCGGGACGAGCCGGCGCATGGGCCCGTCGCCCCGCTCGGCGAGCCGCGCCCTGCGCCGGTGCGCGGCGCGCCGGCCGCTGCGGGGGCGCACCACGGGCTCGTACGCCGTCTCGGGCTCCTCGTAGGCGGGCCGGTAGGTGTCCTCGCGGGCGCCGTACGGGTCACGCCCTTCGTATCCCTCGTAGCCGCCGTACCCTTCGTACCCCTCGTACGCGGGTCTGTACGTGTCCGTCCGCGTCGGATGCGTCGCCGGCCCGCCCGCAACGCCGTACGCCAGCGTCTGGACGCTGTGCGGGTCGAAGCCGCCGTACCCCGGGGGCCGGTGGGCCGGGCTCGGGCCATACGTCTCGTACTGCGCGTTGCTCACGACGACACGCTCCAGCGGAGGGGTCCGTTTCAGGGCCCCCAGAACCTAGCGGAGCGGTGAAAACTCTCCAAAGCGACGCGACTACCGACAGTCGCGACAAGTCGGAGGTGTACCCCTGCGAGCGTTATGCGGCGGTTATCCGTCAGTAGCCGAAGGCATGTGCCGTGTTCGCCCCGAGGGCCGTCGCCAGCGCGTCCTCGTCGATCCCCCGGACGGCGGCCATGGCGCGCACCGTGATCGGAATGAGATACGGCGCGTTGGGCCGTCCGCGGTACGGCGCCGGCGTGAGGAAGGGCGCGTCGGTCTCCACGAGGAGCAGCTCCAGCGGGGCCACCGCCACCGCGTCCCGCAGATTCTGGGCGTTCTTGAAGGTGACGTTGCCCGCGAAGGACATGTAGTAGCCCGCGCGGGCGCACACCTCGGCCATCTCGGCGTCGCCGGAGTAGCAGTGGAAGACGGTCCGCTCGGGGGCGCCCTCCTCCTTCAGCACCCGCAGCACGTCCGCGTGGGCCTCGCGGTCGTGGATGACCAGGGCCTTGCCGTGCCGCTTGGCGATCTCGATGTGGGCGCGGAAGGACGCCTCCTGCGCCTCCTTGCCCTCGGGCCCGGTGCGGAAGTGGTCGAGGCCGGTCTCGCCGACGCCCTTGACCTGCGGGAGCGCGGCGAGGCGGTCGATCTCCGCGAGCGCCTCGTCGAGCGCCTGCGCGCCCCCGGGCTCGCGCGCCCCCTGCCGCGACCAGCCGTCGGGGTCCCCGTGCACGATGCGCGGCGCCTCGTTCGGGTGCAGGGCGACGGTCGCGTGCACGGCGTCGTACCGCGCCGCCGTCTCGGCCGCCCACTGGGAGCCGCGTACGTCGCAGCCCACCTGCACGACCGTCGTCACCCCGACGGACGCCGCCTTGGCCAGAGCCTCGTCCACCGTGCCGGACTGCATGTCGAGGTGGGTGTGCGAGTCGGCGACCGGCACCCGGAGCGGCTCCGGGAGCGGCGGGGCGGCGTGCTTGTCGGGGGTGTTCGAAGGCATGCCCCGATCCTACGAAAGGAGCATGCCGTCGAACGGGTCGGCCTTGCGCGCCGGCGCCGGGCTCAGCTCGCCTTGCGGTGGAAGACGTGCAGGAGGTCGGAGAGGTGCCAGTGGTGGTCCTCCTTGGACGCCGCACCGTTCGACGGCACGCCCGGCACCTCCACGGGACCGGCCGGCGGCACCCGGCGCTGCTGGTGCACCGCGTCGCGCACCGACGAGACCCGCCCCGGACGCATGATCCGGACGAGGTGGTTGTCGCAGTTGGGGCACGTGGGCCGGCTCAGGGGCGACGGCACGACCTGGCCGTCGGCCACGTACATCACGAACTCACGGCCTTCGCCGTCTATGTGGTGCTCTATTTCGTACGACTGCTCCCAGCCGTGCCCGCAACGCATGCAGGCGAAGGAGTACGACTCGTTGACGACGGCGGTCGCACCGTTGCGAAGGCCAGTGTGTCCGGTGATCTCGCTCATGCCAGCTCCTGTGGTCCGCTGGTGGGACGGGTTGCGTCCCACCACCCAGTGGACTCCTCCGCAGGAGCGAACGCACGCCATCTGTCCACTGTTGGGGGCGACTTGGACGTTCCTTGCCGAAAGGCCCGGCTCCCTTTACCCCCGCATGGGGCGCGCGCTCATGCGATATACGCCCTGCTCACACGGCGTTTCACGCCCCCGCGTTCTTGGCCGCCACCACGGCGTCGAAGACCTCCCGCTTCGGCAGCCCGGCCTCCGCCGCCACCGCCGCGATGGCCTCCTTGCGCCGCTCCCCCGCCTCTTCGCGCACGCGAACCCGGCGTACCAGCTCCGCGGCGTCGACCTCCTCGGCACCCTTGTCCGGCGCCCCCTCGACGACCACGGTGATCTCCCCGCGCACTCCCTCGGCCGCCCAGGCCGCGAGCTCCCCGAGTCCGCCGCGCTTGACCTCCTCGTACGTCTTGGTCAGCTCCCGGCACACGGCGGCCCGCCGGTCGGCGCCGAGCACCTCGGCCATCGCGGCGAGGGTGTCGTCGAGGCGGTGCGGGGCCTCGAAGTAGACGAGGGTCCGCCGCTCCTGGGCCACCTCCCTGAGCCGCGACAGCCGCTCGCCGGCCTTGCGCGGCAGGAACCCCTCGAAGCAGAACCGGTCGACGGGCAGCCCCGACAGGGCGAGCGCGGTCAGCACGGCGGACGGCCCCGGCACCGCGGTGACCTTGACGTCCTTGTCCACCGCGGCCGCGACCAGCCGGTACCCGGGGTCGGACACGGACGGCATCCCGGCGTCCGTCACCAGCAGCACCCGCGAGCCCGCCAGCAGGGCCTCGACCAGCTCGGGTGTCCGCGCGGCCTCGTTCCCCTCGAAGTACGACACGACCCGCCCCGTCGGCTGCACGTCCAGCGCCTGGGTGAGGCGCTTGAGCCGGCGCGTGTCCTCGGCGGCGATCACGTCCGCGCCGGCGAGTTCCTCGACCAGCCGCGGTGGGGCGTCCTTGACGTCGCCGATGGGGGTGCCTGCCAAAACAAGGGTTCCTGTCACGTTTCCATCCTCGCAGGGCGCATCCGCGCGACTGTCACAGACGTGTTCCCTACGATGGCGCGGTGACCAGTACCGCGTCCTCCACGGACACCCGGCAGGGCCAGGCGACCCACGAGCAGCGGCCGTCGTGGCAGCAGCGGCTGCGCCGATTCGGCTACACGGCGGCGCCCCGGAGCGACGTCCGCGACCGGCTCGTGCCGCCGTACGTCCAGCCCAGCCCGCGGATGTGGCAGTTCCTCGGCGTACCGCGCCCGCTCGCCGAGCGGATCGCGCGCTGGTCGGGCTGGATCGGTCCGCTGCTGGTGACGCTGCTCGCCGGGGTGCTGCGGTTCTGGAACCTGGGCAGCCCCAAGGCGGTGATATTCGACGAGACGTACTACGCCAAGGACGCCTGGGCGCTGGTCCACCGCGGTTTCGAGGTCAACTGGGACAAGAACGCCAACGACCTGATCCTCGACATCGGCAGCCAGGTCAAGATCCCGACGGACGCGGCGTACGTCGTCCATCCGCCGGTCGGCAAGTACGTCATCGGGCTGGGCGAGCTCATCTTCGGGTTCAACCCGTTCGGCTGGCGGTTCATGACGGCGCTGCTGGGCACCCTGGCCGTGCTGATGCTGTGCCGCATCGGCCGTCGTGTCTTCCGCTCGACCTTCCTCGGCTGCCTCGCCGGCACGCTGATGGCGGTGGACGGGCTGGCCTTCGTGATGGCGCGCACCTCGCTGCTCGACGGGGTGCTGATGTTCTTCGTGCTGGCGGCGTTCGGCTGCCTCGTCCTCGACCGGGACCGGGCCCGCGCCAGACTCGCCGCCGCGCTGCCGGCCGACCCCGACGGCCGGGTCCGCCCCGACGCGGACGTCGCCGAGACCCTGCGGCTGGGCTGGCGTCCCTATCGCTGGCTGGCCGGCCTGATGCTGGGCCTGGCCATCGGCACCAAGTGGAACGGCCTGTACTTCCTGGTCGCCTTCGGTCTGATGACCGTGCTCTGGGACGTCGGCGCCCGCAAGGTCGCCGGTGCCCGCCGCCCCTACACCGCGGTGCTCAAGCGCGACCTGGGCCTCGCCTTCCTGGCGACCGTGCCGGTGGCGATCGTCACCTACATCGCGTCGTGGACCGGCTGGATCCTCTCCCCGACCGACGGCACCGGCGGTTACTACCGCGACTGGGCGGGCGCCGACGGCCGCGGCAGCAGCTGGTCGTGGCTGTTCCCCGACTGGTGGCTGAGCCTGTGGCACTACGAGTCCCAGGTGTACGAGTTCCACGTCGGCCTGTCGTCGCCGCACACCTACGAGTCCAACCCGTGGAGCTGGCTCGTCGTCGGCCGCCCGGTGTCGTACTTCTACGAGTCCCCCGCGCCCGGCAAGGACGGCTGCCCCGCCGACGCGGGCGAGAAGTGCGCGCGCGAGGTGCTGGCGCTCGGCACCCCGCTGCTGTGGTGGGTGGCCGCGTTCGCGGTCCTGTACGTCCTGTGGCGCTGGGCCTTCCGCCGCGACTGGCGGGCCGGGGCCGTCGCCTGCGGCGTCGTGGCCGGTTACCTGCCCTGGTTCCTCTACCAGGAACGCACCATCTTCTTCTTCTACGCCGTGGTCTTCCTGCCCTTCCTCTGCCTGGCCGTGGCCATGCTCCTGGGTGCGATCATCGGCCCACCGGGCTCGGGCGACACCCGCCGGGTGGCCGGCGCCACGGGCGCGGGCGTCCTGGTGCTGCTGATCGCCTGGAACTTCATCTACTTCTGGCCCCTCTACACGGGCACGGCGATCCCGATAGACAGCTGGCGGTCCCGGATGTGGCTGGACACCTGGGTCTAGGGCAACGAATCGGACGTTCATTCGGTCAACAAAAGAAAACAACTCCCCCACTTATCCCCCACGCCACTTACAGTTCGGTGGACGAAAACGGGGAGGGACGCATGTCCAAGGGGGTCAGAAACGCCGTGATAGGCGGCGTGTTCGCCGTGATGGTGGGCGGGGCCGGATACGGCGCGTACAACATCATGTCGGCGTTGAACGGCGGCGGGGCGACCGGCCAGGGAGGGCCGGCGCCGGTGCGGTCCGGGCCGCCGAGCGCCGAGGAGGTCGAGGAGACCACGGCCAAGTTCTTCGCGGCCTGGGAGAAGGGGGAGGCGGCCCAGGCGGCGGCGTACACGAACAACGACGCGGCGGCCGGGCCGGTGCTGACGTCCTTCAGCGAGGGCGCGCACATCACCGGGGTGGAGATCACGCCCGGCAGGGCGACCGGCGCCACCGTGCCCTTCACCGTGAAGGCGAAGGTCACCTACGACGGCAAGTCCAAGCCGCTCACCTACAAGAGCGAGCTCAAGGTGGTGCGCGGCATCACCACCGGCCGGGCCCTCGTCGACTGGCAGCCGACCGTGATCCACCCGCAGCTGAAGAAGGACGACAGGCTCGTCACCGGCGAGGCCTCGGCCCCGCCCATCGAGGCCGTGGACCGCGACGGCACCGTGCTGACGAAGGAGAAGTACCCCTCCCTCGGCCCGGTCCTGGACACCCTGCGCGACAGATACGGCAGCAAGGCGGGCGGTACCCCCGGCATCGAGCTGGCGATCCGGCACGCCGACGAGTCGCCGGACACCTCGCTGCTGACCCTCGCCAAGGGCAAGCCCGGCAAGCTGGAGACGACGCTCAGCGCGAGCGTGCAGGCGGCGGCCGAGAAGGCGGTGAAGCGGTACGCCCAGTCCTCGGTGGTGGCCGTCAAGCCGAGCACCGGCGAGGTGCTGGCGGTGGCCAACCACCGTGGCGACGCCTTCAACGCGGCCTTCGAGGGAACCGTCCCGCCCGGCTCAACCATGAAGATCATCACCGCGGCGATGCTCATCGACAACGGCGTGACCACGATGAACGGGCCCGCGCCCTGCCCGGACACGGCGACCTGGCAGAGCCAGACCTTCAAGAACCTCACCGGCATGAAGCCGGACGAGAGCGCGAGCGCCACCCTCGCGGCCGGCTTCATGCGCTCCTGCAACACGGCCTTCATCAAGCTCGTCGACGAGAAGCCGCTCTCGGACGCCTCGCTGACGGCGGAGGCCGAGCAGCGGTTCGGGCTCGGCGGCGACTGGAAGACCGGCATCACCTCCTTCGACGGCAACGTCCCCGCCTCCACCGGCCCGGACCGCGCGGCCAACGCCATCGGCCAGGGCCAGGTCCAGATGAACCCGCTGAACATGGCGTCGGTGACGGCCACAGCGATCACGGGCACCTTCCGGCAGCCGTATCTGGTCGCGCGCGACCTCGACGACCGGCCGTTCGCCACCGCCGACGGCCTGCGGGCGAGCACCGTCGCCCAGCTGAAGCAGATGATGCGGCTGACCGCGACCTCGGCCCAGGGCACCGCCGTGCAGGTCATGTCCGGGCTGAGCGGTGACATCGGCGCCAAGACCGGTTCCGCCGAGGTCGACGGAGAGGCCACCTCGGACAGCTGGTTCACCGGATTCCGCAATGACGTGGCGGCCGCGGCCATGGCCCAGCAGGGCGGCCACGGCAGCGACGCGGCGGGCCCGATTGTCGCAGACGTGCTACGAGCGTCCGGCTGAACTGAACCCCCGGGGCACGGGACTCTAGGGTGGTCCTCGTCGTTGGTATGCGGGAGAGCCTGCGGACGCCGCAGCGCAGGCGGGGGTCCGTTCACAGGCTCTCAGGTCGGCGGGGCGGCGGGGGCCCCTGGAATACGCGAGGGAACGGAAAGCAGTGGGCAACAGAGGGCGCGTCGCTGAGCGACGGAAGACCAACCCCGCCGTGCTCGGCGGGATGATCGCCGTGGTCGTCGGCGGCGCCGGGTTCGGCGCCTACGCGCTGTTCGGCGGCGGGGCCGTCGCCGACAGCCGTACGCAGTCGACGTCGGCCAGCGCCGACGACAAGGCGAAGGACGTCAAGACCGGCCCCCTGTCGGCGACCGAGGTCACGTCCGCGGCCCGCGAGTTCCTCAGCGCCTGGCAGCAGGGCCGGGTCACCGAGGCGTCCGCCGCCACGGACGACACCACGGCCGCCAAGACCCTGCTGACCGGCTACACCAAGGACGCCCACATCAAGGACGTCACCCTCACCGCCGGCGCCCGCACCGGCGACAAGGTCCCCTTCTCCGTGAAGGGGACCGTCTCCTACAAGGGCACCACCAAGCCGCTGGCGTACGACAGTTCGCTGACGGTCGTACGGCGGGCCGAGGACGGCAAGCCGCTCGTGGAGTGGCACTCGGCGATCGTCCACCCCGACCTGAAGGACGGCGACACCCTCGTCACCGCCGAGTCCGGCACCCCGCCGGTCAAGGCCCTCGACCGGGACGGCGGCGAGATCACCGAGGACAAGTACCCGTCGCTGGGCTCGGTCCTGGACGGGCTGCGCGAGAAGTACGGCGACAAGGCCGGCGGCAAGGCGGGCGTCGAGCTCCAGGTGATCCGGGGCAAGGAGTCCCAGAAGGCCGAGCTGTCCGACAAGACCCTGCTGGAGCTGAGCAAGGGCACCCCGGGCACGGTGAAGACGACGCTGAGCCCGGGCATGCAGGCGGCCGCGGAGAAGCAGGTGGCCGCGAAGTCCAAGGCGTCGGTCGTCGTCCTGCGTCCCTCGACCGGCGAGATCCTGGCCCTCGCGAACTCCTCGCACGGCTTCAACACCGCCTTCCAGGGCTCCCTCGCGCCCGGCTCGACGATGAAGGTCATCACCTCCTCGCTGCTCATCGAGAAGGGCCTCGCGTCGGCGGACGAGCAGCACCCCTGCCCGAAGTACTTCACCTACGGGCACTGGAAGTTCCAGAACGACGACAAGTTCGAGATCAAGGGCGGCACCTTCAAGGCGAGCTTCGCCCGCTCCTGCAACACGGCCTTCATCAGCCAGGCCCCCGAGCTGGACAACGACAGCCTGACCAAGCAGGCCCAGCAGGTCTTCGGCCTGGGCCTGAACAACTGGTCCGTCGGCGTCCCGACCTTCGACGGCGCCGTCCCGGTCCAGTCGCAGGCCCAGATGGCGGCCTCGCTCATCGGCCAGGGCGGCGTGCGGATGAACCCGCTGAACATGGCGTCGGTGTCGGCGACCGTGAAGACGGGCACCTTCAAGCAGCCCTACCTGGTGGCCCCGTCGGTCGACAACCGCACCCTCGCCACCGCCTCCCGCTCAATGTCCGGATCCACGCTGTCCCAGCTGCGCGAGCTGATGGCGTACACGGCGGCCTACGGCACGGCGGCCGAGGCGATGTCCGGGGTCACCGGCGACGTCGGCGCGAAGACGGGCTCGGCGGAGGTCGACGGCCAGAAGAAGCCGAACGGCTGGTTCACCGCGTACCGGAACGACCTGGCGGCGGCGGGCGTGGTCCAGGCGGGCGGTCACGGCGGCGAGACGGCCGGGCCGATCGTGGCGGAACTGCTGAAGCTGGGCGGCTGAGAATGAGCACCTCGGCCGGGCGTCAGCGCCTGAGCTGAGCCTCGCGTTCGACGGGTGCGGCGGCCAGATACGTCCGCCGCAGAAACCTCATCAGCGCCTTCGACTCGAACTGCACCACCGACACCCCCTGCGCGGAGTGGAACTCCACGACGGCCTGCACCCGGCCGCACGGCCATACCCGTATCTCACCGCTCCCCGCAGGGGCACGCAGTCCCTGTTCCAGCAGGGAGCGCGAGAAGGTGTACTCGTGGGCCTCGCGCCCGGGCAACCGGATGCGTACCGAGCGCGGATCGATGTCGGGGTCATAGCGCAGGATGACCGGAACGGCGTCCTGCTCCTCCGCGAGGAGGTCCGCGTCCGTGACGATGTGGGCTCGGGCGTACTGTTCGACTACAGACATCGGACGGCCCTCTCACACTGCGTGACCTGTGCGAAAGCTGTGCCTTCGCTCCCCCTCCAATGTCGCATATCTTCCGGGAACCGCCCGTCGGGACCGGCGTATATCACACGTGCGATACGCAAGGCTCGCGCTCTTGCGAACCGTTCGCATCAAGCCACTATCATCAAAAGGTGCATGTACCTGACGGATTCATAGACGCCCCGACCTCCGCCGTGACCGGAGTGGTCGCCGCGGCCGCGGTCGCCGTGAGCCTGCGCGGCGCGCGCCGTGAGCTCGACGAGCGGACGGCGCCGCTGGCCGGCCTGGTGGCCGCGTTCATCTTCGCGGTGCAGATGCTGAACTTCCCCGTGGCGGCCGGGACCAGCGGCCATCTGCTCGGCGGCGCCCTCGCCGCGATCCTCGTCGGCCCCTACACCGGCGCGTTGTGCATCTCCGTCGTCCTGCTGATGCAGGGCATCCTCTTCGCGGACGGCGGCCTCACCGCGCTCGGCGTGAACATCACCAACATGGCGATCGTCGGCGTCGTCGTGGCCTACGTCGTCTTCCGCGGCCTGGTGAAGGTCCTGCCGAAGACCCGGCGCTCGATCACCGCCGCCTCCTTCGTCGCCGCGATCGTGTCCGTGCCGGCCGCGGCCCTCGCGTTCACGCTGCTGTTCTGGATCGGCGGCACCACGGACGTCTCGATCGGCAAGGTCGCCACCGCCATGGTCGGAGTCCACCTGCTGATCGGCATCGGCGAGGCCGCGATCACCGCGCTGACCATCGGTGCCGTCATCGCCGTACGCCCGGACCTCGTGTACGGGGCCCGTGACCTGCGCCGGCCGCTGAAGCTGCGGGTCGGCGGCGAACTCGTCGACGCCCCCGCGCCCGAGTCCGCCCAGCCGGTCGCGGCCCGGACCTCGCGCCGCACGCTGTGGATCAGCGGCCTGGTCACTTCCCTCGTCCTCGCCGGGTTCGTCAGCTTCTACGCCTCCGCCAGCCCCGACGGTCTGGAGAAGGTCGCCGAGGACAAGGGCTTCGCGGAGTCCGCCGAGGAGCACGCGGGCGCCGACTCCCCGCTCGCCGACTACGGCGTCAAGGACATCGACAACGCCCGGCTGTCCGGCGGTCTCGCCGGTGTGATCGGCGTCGGCGCGACCGTCGTCGCGGGCACCGGCGTCTTCTGGGCGGTGCGCCGACGGCGTACGGACGAGGGGGCCGACGTGTCACCCACGAGCACGAGCGTCTGACATGGGCGCAGGGCACGCGCACCGGCTCTACCGGCACGGGCACTCCCCCGTGCACGGTCTGCCGCCGCACACCAAGCTAGCCGCGACGTTCGCGTTCGTGGTGGTCGTGGTGTCGACGCCGCGGGAGGCGATGTGGGCGTTCGGCCTGTACGCCGTGCTGCTCGCGCTCGTCGCGTACCTCGCGCGCGTGCCAGCCGGGTTTCTGCTGAAGCGGCTGCTGATCGAGGTGCCGTTCGTCGCGTTCGCGATGCTGATGCCGTTCGTGGCGGAGGGCGAGCGGGTCGAGGTGCTGGGCATGTCGCTGAGCGTCAGCGGACTATGGGGCGCCTGGAACGTGCTGGCCAAGGGCACCCTCGGCGTCGCCGCCTCCGTGCTGCTCGCCTCGACGACGGAGCTGCGTGAACTGCTGCTGGGGTTGCAGCGGTTGAAGCTGCCGCCGCTCCTCGTGCAGATCGCGTCCTTCATGATCCGCTACGGCGACGTGATCACGGACGAGATGCGGCGGATGCGCATCGCCCGGGAGTCGCGCGGCTTCGAGGCGAAGGGCGTACGGCACTGGGGCGTGCTCGCGAAGTCGGCGGGCGCGCTGTTCATCCGCTCCTACGAGCGCGGCGAGCGCGTACACCTGGCCATGATCAGCCGGGGGTACGCCGGTTCGATGCCGGTGATCGACGAGGTGACCGCGTCCCGGGCGCAGTGGTCGTACGCCCTCGCCCTCCCCTTCGCCGCCCTTGTCGTCTGTCTGCTGGGATGGTCACTGTGACGGAACCGATTCCCTCCCTGGAAGTGGCCGGTCTGGCCTTCGCCTACCCCGACGGCCACCAGGCCCTGTTCGGTGTGGACTTCTCCATCGCGCGCGGCGAGCGGGTCGCGCTGCTCGGCCCGAACGGCGCCGGCAAGACGACCCTCGTGCTCCACCTCAACGGCATCCTGAGCGGCGGCACGGGCAGTGTGCGGGTCGCCGGGCTGCCCGTCGGCAGGCAGCACATGGCCGAGATCCGGCGCCGGGTCGGAATCGTCTTCCAGGACCCCGACGACCAGTTGTTCATGCCGACGGTCCGCGAGGACGTCGCCTTCGGCCCGGCCGCGGCCGGGCTCAAGGGTCCGAAGCTGGAGGAGCGCGTCGACCGGGCCCTGGAGCGGGTCGGCATGGCGGAGTTCAAGGACCGCCCGCCGCACCACCTCTCCTTCGGTCAGCGCCGCCGGGTGGCCGTCGCGACCGTCCTCGCGATGGAGCCGGAGATCCTCGTCCTCGACGAGCCCTCCTCCAATCTCGACCCCGCCTCCCGCCGCGAACTGGCCGACATCCTGCGCTCGTTGGACGTCACCGTCCTGATGGTCACACACGATCTGCCGTACGCCCTGGAGCTGTGCCCGCGCTCGCTCGTCCTCAGCGAGGGTGTGATCGCGGCGGACGGCAGGACGTCGGAGCTGCTCTCCGACGACGAGCTGATGCGCACGCATCGCCTGGAGCTGCCGTTCGGCTTCGATCCGCGGTCCGTGACAATGGGCGCGTGACCAACGACGAGGGCACCGGGACCGAGGGCTCACTGCTGCTGGACGAGCAGCTGTGCTTCGCGCTGTACGCCGCCCAGCGCGCGGTGACGGCCGCGTACCGTCCACTCCTCGACGAACTCGGGCTCACCTACCCGCAGTACCTCGTCCTGCTGGTCCTCTGGGAGCGCGGCGAGACGACGGTGAAGGAGCTGGCGGGGGCCCTGCGGCTGGACTACGGCACGGTGTCTCCGCTGCTCAAGCGGCTTCAGGCGGCGGGGCTGGTCAGCCGGGAGCGGGCGGCGGGGGACGAGCGGTCGGTGCTGGTCAGGTGCACGGAGCGCGGAGAGGCGCTGCGGGAGCGCGCGGCGCGCGTGCCGGGTGCCCTGCTCGCCGAGACCGGGCTCGGGGGCCCGGAGGTGGAGCGGCTGCGCGAGGAGCTGTGGCGGCTGGCGACGAAGGCGACGGCGGCGGCCGACCGCAACCGCTGATCTCGGCTTACCAACGGTTACCGCCCCCTGGTAACAGCGGGCTCACTACCGGCCAGTACCTTGTGCACGATGTACTTGTGCGCTTCATTTCTGGGGGAGGGCCAACCATGACCGACGAGGGCACCGCCGTCGACACCCGTCCGACGAAGATCATGTACGTCGCCGAGGCCACCGCGCACGGTGGCCGGGACGGGTACGTCACCAGCCAGGACGGCCAGATCGAGCTCAAGGTCGCGATGCCGCCGGAGCTGGGCGGCGACGGCAACGGCACCAACCCCGAGCAGCTGTTCGCCGCCGGCTACAGCTCCTGCTTCCACAACGCGCTGATCCTCGTCGGCAACCGGGAGGGCTACGACCTCACCGGCTCCACGGTCGCCGCGAAGGTCGGCATCGGCCCCAACAAGCACCGCGGTTACGGCCTCGCGGTCGCCCTCAGCGTGTCCCTGCCGGTGCTGGACGCGGACGTCGCGGCGAAGCTGGTGGACGCGGCGCATGAGGTGTGCCCGTATTCGAACGCGACTCGGGGGAACGTCGACGTGAGCATTCTGCTGGGCTGAACGCCGTAGGGCGAGATGTCGGCCACAGTTCGGAATCGGGTGGCCTGTGGTCGTGTTGGGATGGCTGGCGGTGGCCGTGGAGCACAGGCGCAGGGAGTACGGACGTGGACGTGAACGGCACAGTGGCCGAGGGCTTCGAGCCGGTCAGGGAAGCGTTCGCGCGGAACTTCTCCGGGCTCGGGGAGCGGGGCGCGGCGGTCGCGGTGTACCGGGGCGGGCGCAAGGTCGTCGATCTGTGGGCCGGTACCAAGGACGTGGACGGGACCGAGCCCTGGGAGCAGGGGACCGCGCAGGTCGTGCGCTCGGCGACCAAGGGCGTCGCGGCCGCCGTACCGCTCATCCTCCAGCAGCGCGGCGAGCTGGACCTGGACGCTCCGTTGGCCGCGTACTGGCCGGAGTTCAAGGCGTACGGCAAGGAGCGGCTGCTGGTACGGCATGTGCTGAACCACCGGGCCGGGCTGCCGGTGCTGGACCGGCCGCTCACGCCCCAGGAGGCGCTGGATCCGGAGCGCGGTCCCGAGGCGGTGGCCGCGCAGGCGCCCGCGTGGGAGCCGGGAACCGATCACGGCTATCACGCGCTGACGTACGGCTGGCTGCTGGACGAGCTGGTGCGGCGGGTGACGGGGCGCCGGGCCGGCGAGTGGCTCGCGGCGGAGATCGCCGGTCCGCTGGGCCTGGACCTGTGGCTGGGGCTGCCGGAGGCGGAGACGGCACGGGTGGGCCGTACCGGCCGGGTCGACGGTCCTGAACCGGCCGGTGGACTGCGCTCACGCCCGAAGCGGTCGGTCACCGAGGCCTACGACGACCCGGACTCCCTCACCCGTCGCGCGTTCGCCGCGATCACCCCGTTCCCCGACCAGAACGACCCCGCCTACCTCGCCGCCGCCCTCCCCGCGACGAACGGCATCGCGACGGCCGACGGTCTGGCCCGCTTCTACGCGGCGTTGATCGGCGAGGTCGACGGGGTACGGCTCTTCGACCCGGCGACGGTGGAGGCCGCCCGTGCGCAGGAGTCGGCGGGCCCGGACCGCGTCCTGGTCGTCAACACCCGTTTCGGCCTCGGCTACATGTTGCACGGCCCCGCCTCCCCGCTCCTCGGCCCGGGTTCCTTCGGCCATCCCGGGCGGGGCGGCGCCCTCGGCTTCGCCGACCCCGAGTCGGGAATCGCCTTCGCCTACGTGACGAACGGCTTCCGCAAGACGGTGACAGCGGACCCGAGGGCACAGGCGTTGATCCGCGCGGTGCGGTTGGCGCTCGCGTAACGGCTCGGCGCGTATGTGACGCCGGACGCGGGGACGTCCCCAGGGGCGCGGGGCTGTGTCGAATATGCGGGTACCGCCGCGCGGGCGCGACCAGCCCCCAACTCAGCCGCACCCGGCATACGACCTACCCCAACACCTCACACATGGATCGGGTGCGACGTACGCCCCGACGCGGAGTCGATCTCGCCGTGCGCCTTCGTGAGCATCTGCATCGCCAACTCGTTCAACGCACGCGCCCCGGCGATCTCCTCACCGACCCGTGGCTGATTCGCGTCCGTGTGATGCCGTGAGGCGTGCCCGTGGGCGCGTACCTCGCTGCCGTCGGGGAGGCGCACCATGGCCACCGCCCTGGTGTGCGTCTCGTCCTCCTGGAACTCCAGCTCGACATGCCATCCCACTGCGGTGTGCATCATGACGATCACCTCCGGAAGTTCTGCTTCCAGGGTGCGCCTCGGAGGGCACCGCCGACCAGTCAGAGGAGCAAACACGGCAACTCGGGATCAGTGAGACTCGGCACACTCCCTTCGGTGACCGCCTTCACCCTGCTTCCATGGAGATGTCGCGTTCCACGGAGATGTCGCGCGCCGGACCTGGCCCCGCCGTCACCGTCACCTCCCCCGTTCACCCCACCGGGCCACATCGAGGACATGCGCTGCTGCTTCTCCGCCCACCTGCCCGCCCTCGCGGCACTGTCGGCCTTCCCCGGCCCCTGCGAGGTGCTGCGCTCGGGCGCCCGTCTCGCCCCCGCCCTGCTGCGGTCGGCCTCCGCCGCCGTGCAGCGGGCCCGCTCGCACCACCCCGACGACCTGATCGCCGTCAACCTCGAACTCGTCACCCTCACCGAGGACCGCGCCGTCATCACCTGGTACACCGGGATCCCCGGCACCGACGACGGCCTGGGCCACCCGCTCCCGGCGCTCACCGAGGGCGAGATCGTCTACGGCACCCACCCGTCCAGGCTCAACCGCGCGGCGTCCGAGGACCGGCCGACCGCCCATCACCAGGTCGAACTCACCGACCTGGAGCCGGGGCAGACGTACTACTACCAGGCCCGCTCCCGAGGCACCGCCGCGACGCCCACCCCGCTGCACCTGGTGCGCGGCAACGCGGTGGGCACCTCGACGTTCGGGTTCGGTTCGAGCGGCGGGCCGTACTGCTTCACCACCCCGCAGCCGCCGCCCGGCCGGCATCTGCTGTCGGTCGCGCTCTGCAACGACCTGCACCTGGGCGAGACGACCGCGGGCCTCGTGGGCGGCTTCCCTCTGCTGCGCGGGGTGCCGCAGCAGCCGGGCCGGGCGCCGTATCCGGAGCTGATGAGCCGCGCCCTGGTCGAGGAGGCCCGGCGGCGCGGGGCGGACGTACTGCTGGCCGGGGGTGACATCTCGGCGGGCGGAGCGGCGCACGACCTCGGTGAGGCGCGGCGGATCCTGGACGGCTTCGGCGCGCACGGCGAGGACTACTTCGTCGTACGCGGCAACCACGACCGTTCGCGGGACAACGCCGGCTTCCAGACCGCGTTCCCGGCCGGCGACGGCGGCCCCGGGTACTTCGCCCGGGACCTCGGCGGGCTGCGGGTCATCGGCCTCGACACCTACGTCAAGACCGGCAACGGCGCCGACGCGGGCGGGCTCGGTCCGGAGCAACTTGCTTGGTTCCAGGCCAGGTTGAGGGAGGACCCGGAGCAGCCGACCCTCGTCTTCGGCCACCATCCGCTGACCGTGCGGGACTCGGTCTTCCCGGTCACCCGCGGCCAGCAGCTGGACCGCCGCCAGGCCCGCGCCGTCGTCGACGCCTACGCGTCCGCGCCCGGTGTCTTCCTCCACCACGCCGGCCACACCCACCGCAACAAGCGCACCGTGCTGTCGCGGGCCCCGCACGTCACCCAGCAGGAGGTCGCCGCCGCCAAGGAGTACCCCGGCGGCTTCACGCTGGTGCGCATCCACACCGGGGGATTCGCCCTCAACCACTACAAGGCCGGTGACCTGGCGGCCCGTCAGTGGAGCGAGCGCAGTCGCCGGGTGGCCGCGGGTCTGTGGCCCCACCACGCCCTCGGCCGGTCCGTGACCGACCGCAACAGCGTGACGGCACACGACCTGTCGGGGATCACGCGGCGCGCCTAGAGCCTGACTTCAGGCAGCCGTCGTCACCCCGGAACAGCATCATCCCGGCAGAAGATCGCGAAACTCGGCGCGCCACAGGATGATTTGGGGCATTTCCTACTTAATCTCCCTAAATCGCATCCACCTCACTCCACCGGAGATGACATGCACAAGCTTCGCAAGGCCGCGGTCCTGGTCGCCGCCCTCACCACCGTCGGTCTCGTGGGCGCGGGCACCGCGCAGGCCGACCAGGGCCCCCGGGGCAACGACGTAGAGGTGCTGCAGAGCACCAGCTGCAAGTCCCACGACCTGAACCTCGACATCCTCGGCGTGGTCGGGATCCTCAACGGCGTCCTGGGCAACGGCCTCAACGGCGAAGGCGAGTCGGGCGCCCAGAGCACGCACCTCGGCTCGACGATGGGCTGCAACAACAGCGCCTTCAGCGGCTGACGAACGCCTGACGGTGCGGGAGCCCCGGCCAGAACGGACGGGGCTCCCGCTACCCCGCGCGCAGCATCAGCCCGATCCCCACGACCAGCAGCCCCGCCGCCACGATGCGCGGCGCCCCGAACCGCTCCTTGAAGAACACGGCACCGATCGCGGCGCCGACGATGATCGA
>CBFGZZ010000103.1:0-24914 GCA_965653385.1 uncultured Streptomyces sp.
TGCTGCGGCGCAGCCTCTTCTCCAGCCAGCTGGCGAAGCTGGTGAGGATGAAGTTCAGCACGATGTAGATGAGCGCCACCACGATGAAGCTGGGAATGACATTCGCGTAGAAGGACGCCATGGTCGCGCGCGAGTTGAGCAGCTCGGTGAAGCCGATCATCACGCCGCCCAGCGCGGTGTCCTTCACGATGACCACGAGCTGGCTGACGATGGCCGGCAGCATGGCGGTGACGGCCTGCGGCAGCAGGATGGTCCTCATGGTCTGGTTCTTGCGCAGACCGATCGCCATGGCGGCCTCTCCCTGCCCCTTGGGCAGAGAGAGGATGCCGGCCCGTACGACCTCGGCTAGGACTGACGCGTTGTAGAGGACCAGACCGGTGACGACCGCGTACAGGGGGCGCTGCTCACTGGTGACGTTCGTCCAGCGGTCGTAGAACTCGTTGGCGAACAGCATCAGCAGAAGGACCGGGATGGCCCGGAAGAACTCGACCACCCAGGCGGCGGGAAGCCGTACCCACCGGTGGTCGGAGAGGCGCGCGATGCCGAAGAACGCGCCCAGTGGAAGGGCGATCACCATGGCCAGTGCCGCGGCCTTCAGCGTGTCGGCGAGGCCGGGCAGCAGATAGGTGGTCCAGGCCTCCGACTGGGTGAACGGCTTCCACAGGGCCCACTTCAGCTGGCCCTTCTCGTCCATCGTGTCCCAGATGAACCACACGAGCAGGGCGAGCAGGGCGAAGAAGACCACCGAGATGATCAGATTGCGCCACTTGGCGCGGGGGCCCGGAGCGTCGTAGAGAACGGAGCTCATCGCTTCACCGCCAGTCGCTTGCTCAGCCAACCGAGGAAGAGGCCGGTGGGCAGGGTCAATACCACGAAACCGAAGGCGAAGACCGCGCCGATGAGGACCGTCTGTGCCTCGTTCTCGATCATTTCCTTCATCAGATAGGCGGCCTCGGCTACGCCGATGGCGGCCGCCACAGTGGTGTTCTTTGTCAGAGCGATCAACACGTTGGCCAGCGGGCCGATGACCGAGCGGAAGGCCTGCGGCAGGATGATCAGCCGGAGGGTCTGGCTGAAGGTCAGCCCGATGGCACGGGCCGCCTCGGCCTGGCCGAGCGGCACGGTGTTGATGCCGGAACGAATCGCCTCACAGACGAAGGCCGCGGTGTAGGCGATCAGACCGAGGATCGCCAGACGGAACCCCCGGACCTGGAAGTCGGAGGCGCCCATCGTCACGCCGAAGATGTCGGCGAGGCCGAGCGAGGTGAAGATGATGATGACCGTCAGGGGAATGTTCCGGACGATGTTCACATAGGCCGTGCCGAACCCACGCATGAGCGGGACCGGGCTGACCCGCATCGCGGCCAGGAGGGTGCCCCAGATCAGGGAGCCGAGGCCGGAGAAGACGGTGAGTTGCACCGTCGTCCAGAAGGCACCCCACAGGGTGGGGTCGTCATAGTCTGAAATGAAGTCGAACACGATCTCCCGCGCTTCCGGGTGGGTGGCGAACGTGGATAGCGCGGCGCGCCGCCGCCCTGATCGCGGGTGGACGGCGGCGCGCCGGTGGATCCTTGCGCTACTTGACGATGACGCCGATCTTCGGCGCGGGCTCGTTCTTGTAGTTGGCCGGACCGAAGTTGTCGGTGACCGCCTTGTCCCAGGCCTTGTCCTTGACCATCTTCTCGAGGGCGGCGTTGATCTTGTTGACGGTCTCGGTGTCGCCCTTCTTCACACCGATGCCGTAGTTCTCGTTGCTCAGCTTGAGGCCGGCGAGCTTGAACTGGCCCTTGTACTGCTCCTGCGCGGCGTAACCGGCGAGGATCGAGTCGTCCGTGGTCAGGGCGTCCACGGCGCCACTCTGCAGACCGGCGAGGCACTCCGAGTAGCCGCCGGTCTCCTTCAGGTTGGCCTTCGGGGCGAAGTCGTTCTTGACGTTCTGCGCCGAGGTGGAGCCCTGCACCGAGCACAGGTTCTTGCCGTTCAGGTCCGTGGCCTCGGAGATGTCCGAGTCCGACTTGACCAGCAGGTCCTGGTGCGCCAGCAGGTACGGCCCGGCGAAGTCGACCTTCTGCTTGCGCTCGTCGGTGATCGAGTACGTCGCCGCGATGAACTTCACGTCGCCGCGGGCGAGGGCGTTCTCACGGTCGGCGCTCTTGGTCTCGACCCACTCGATCTGGTCGGGCTCGTAGCCGAGCTCCTTCGCCACGTACGTCGCCACGTCCACGTCGAAGCCGGAGTAGCCGCCCGGCTCCTTCAGGCCCAGACCCGGCTGGTCGTACTTAATGCCGATCTTGATCTTGTCGCCGCCACCGGAGCCCGAGTTGCTGTCGCTGTCGCCGTCACCACCACAAGCGGTGGCGGTGATGGAGAGGACGATTGCAGCGGCGGCCGCGGCGGAGGCCTTGCGGAGCTTCATGGTGAACATCCTTTGTGTGAAGAAGAGATGCGTGCCGTCAGGAACGGCGGTGACGCAGGTCGTCGGGTGCGGAAGCAGTCCGTCAGGGGTGCGGGGTCGCGTCCCCTTCAGTGGTGCGGGTGGCACCCCGTCAGTGGTGCTGGATCGAACCACTGACGGGATGCCCGGATCGCACCTCGTCAGTGGTGCAGGATCTTGGACAGGAAGTCCTTGGCGCGGTCGCTGCGCGGGTTGCTGAAGAACTGGTCCGGCACAGCTTCTTCGACGATCTTGCCGTCCGCCATGAACACCACCCGGTTGGCGGCCGAACGGGCGAAGCCCATCTCGTGGGTCACGACGATCATGGTCATGCCGTCGCGGGCGAGCTGCTGCATGACCTCCAGGACCTCGTTGATCATCTCCGGGTCGAGCGCCGACGTGGGCTCGTCGAAGAGCATGACCTTGGGGTCCATGGCCAGCGCACGGGCGATGGCCACACGCTGCTGCTGGCCGCCGGAGAGCTGGGCGGGGTACTTGTCCGCCTGGCTGCCCACGCCCACCCGGTCGAGCAGGGTGCGGGCCTTCTCCTCGGCCTTGTTCTTGTCGGTCTTGCGGACCTTGATCTGGCCCAGCATCACGTTCTCGAGCACGGTCTTGTGCGCGAAAAGGTTGAAGGACTGGAAGACCATTCCGACGTCGGCACGCAGTTTGGCCAGCGCCTTGCCCTCAGCGGGCAGGGGCTTGCCGTCGATCGCGATCGTGCCGGAGTCGATCGTCTCCAGACGGTTGATGGTGCGGCACAGGGTGGACTTCCCGGACCCGGAGGGTCCGATGACCACGACGACCTCGCCGCGGGCGATCGTCAGATCGATGTCCTGGAGCACGTGCAACGCGCCGAAGTGCTTGTTCACGTTCTTCAGGACGACCAGCTCGCCGGTCGCGGCCACGTCTTCCTTGGCCACCGATACTTCGGTCATCGCTCTCAGGCTCCGTCCTCCTCGGTTTCGGAGGACAGTAGTAACCGTATCCGACCTGCGTCATCAGTTCTGAGGTGAATCTGAGCATCACGATCCGATAGCAATCGGACACGTGTCGTAGCACTTGGGACCGGGCGCGTACCGGCTGGATAACGGAAGCTGCGCGCAACCGGAACCCACTTGACGGCGTCCTCGTCCATCAGCGTGACTTCCATGGTGCACTCGCGCGCGTGCACGCACTGTGTATCTACCTGAATCGTACGGCCGATGAACCGAAGGAGGCCGGGATGAGACTGCTCCTCGTCGAGGACGACAACCATGTCGCCGCCGCGCTGTCCGCGGTCCTGGCACGGCACGGTTTCGACGTCACGCACGCGCGTAGCGGCGAGGAGGCCCTCCAGGCGCTGGTACCCGAGGGCAACGGCTTCGGCGTCGTCCTCCTTGACCTCGGCCTGCCCGACCAGGACGGTTACGAGGTCTGTGGCAAGATCCGCAAGCGCACCAGCACCCCGGTGATCATGGTCACCGCGCGCTCCGACGTCCGCTCCCGCATCCACGGCCTCAATCTCGGGGCCGACGACTACGTGGTGAAGCCGTACGACACCGGAGAGCTGCTCGCCCGGATCCACGCCGTCAGCCGGCGCACCGTGCAGGAGGACGCCGATGTGGGTGGCGACGGCGTGCTGCGCCTGGGCGCCGTGCACATCGAACTGCCGACCCGCCAGGTCAGCGTGGACGGTTCGGTTGTCCAACTGACCCGCAAGGAGTTCGATCTCCTCGCGCTGCTCGCCCAGCGCCCAGGGGTGGTCTTCCGCAGAGAACAGATCATCAGCGAGGTGTGGCGCACGAGTTGGGAGGGGACCGGGCGCACTCTTGAGGTGCATGTGGCGTCCCTGCGCGCCAAGCTGCGCATGCCGGCGCTGATCGAGACCGTACGCGGCGTCGGCTATCGACTCGTCGCCCCGGCGTCGTAGCGGGCAGGGGTGCGCACTCGTCTCCTCCCGCTGCTGATCGTCCTGATGGCGGCGGTGCTGCTTGCCCTCGGCGTACCGCTCGCCGTCAGCCTGGCGTCGGCCCAGCAGCAGAAGGTGGTCGTCGACCGGATCGACGACACCGCGTACTTCGCGGCGATCGCGCGGCCCGCCGCCGACACCACGACCGGTTCCCGCGACGACCTGCGCATCCTGAGCCGGGAACTCGAGAGCTACTACGAGGTCTACGGCATCCGGGCCGGTGTCTTCCTGCCCAACGACACGCCCCTGGCCACCGGCCCGACGACCTGGCTCCTGCCCGATACCGGCGAAGAGCGCGAGGCCTTCCAGGAGTCGCTGCTGAGCCGGCGCAGCCACGACCCCAAGCAGGTGTGGCCCTGGCAGCGCAACCGCCTCGTCATCGCCTCGCCGGTCATCCGGGACGGTGACGTCGTCGCGGTCGTGGTCACCGACTCGCCCACCGGGCAGATGCGTTCGCGGATCCTGCACGGCTGGCTGATCATCGGCGCGGGGCTGACGGCCGCGATGCTGGTGGCCGTCGGGGCAGCCCTCAGGCTGACCGGGTGGGTGCTCAGACCGGTGCGCGTGCTGGACGTCACCACGCACGAAATCGCGAGCGGCCGCATTAAGTCACGCGTCGCGGTGGCCAGCGGTCCGCCGGAGCTCAGACGGCTGGCCCGGTCGTTCAACGAGATGGCGGACAATGTCGAGGACGTGCTGGAGCAGCAGCGCGCCTTCGTCGCCGACGCCTCGCACCAGCTGCGCAACCCGCTGGCGGCGCTGTTGCTGCGCATCGAACTGCTCGCCTTCGAACTCCCCGAGGGCAATGCGGAGATCGCCTCGGTACAAGCCGAGGGCAAGCGCCTGGCGCAGGTCCTCGACGATCTGCTCGACCTCGCCCTCGCCGAGCACACCGAGGCCGATCTCCGGCTGACCGACGTCGGCGCGCTGACCGCCGAGCGCCTCGCGGCCTGGGCGCCGACCGCCGAGGCCAAGGGCGTACGGCTGGTGGGCACCTGCCCGCCCACCACCGCCTGGGTCGACCCGGTGGCGCTGTCCAGCGCTCTTGACGCTGTGATCGACAACGCGGTCAAGTTCACGCCGCGCGACGAGCGGGTCGAGGTGACCGTCGCGTCCAACGGCAGGACGTCGACGATCGAGGTGGCCGACAACGGCCCCGGCCTCACCGACGAGGAGCTCGCCCGCATCGGCGACCGCTTCTGGCGCAGCGGCAGGCACCAGAACATCAAGGGCTCGGGGCTGGGCCTGTCGATCTCCCGGGCACTGCTCGCACCGGGCGGCGGCTCGATCGCGTACGGCCGTCATCAGCCGCACGGGTTGCGGGTGACGGTGACGGTGCCGAGGTCGGGGCCTACGCCGTAGCCGGTGCCGACTCCGGTGCACGTGTGCGTGCGGGTACCGGTCGGCGGGCGTTCCCGTCTTCGCCTACGGCCGGTCCCGTGGCGGCCTGCGCTACGGCTTCACCGAGCGGTAGTAACTCTTGGCGCCCTCGTGCAGCGTCAGCGGGTCGGTGTAGATCGCCGTACGCAGGTCGACGAGTTGTGCGGAGTGGACGTGGGCCCCGATGCCGTCGCGACTCTTGATCACCGTCCGGGTCAGCCATTCGGTGAGCCGGGGGTCCATGTTCTTGCGGGTGATCAGCAGGTTGGACACGGCGATCGTCGGCACCGTGGCGCCGTCCTGGATGCTGGGGTAGGCCGACTCCGGCATGTTGGTGGCGCGGTAGAAGTGGGCCGTGTCGCCCTGGGCGTGCACCTTGGCGACGAGGTCCGCGTCGATCGGCACGAACCGGAACGCGGAGGTCTTGGCGATCTCCTCCAGGCCGCCCGTCGGCAGTCCGCCCGACCAGAAGAACGCGTCGAGCTCGTGCCCCAGCCGCTTGGGCCCGGTGTCGATGCCGTCCGACCTGGGCGTGATGTCCTTCTCCGGATCGATGCCGGCGGCCTCCAGCACGCGCGTGGCGATCAGCCGCACACCGGAGTTGGGCAGCCCTATGGCCACTCGCTTGCCCTTCAGGTCCGCGACGGAGCGGATGTCCGAGTCCGGCGGGACGACGAGCTGCACATAGTCGTCGTACAGGCGGGCGACGCCGCGCAGCCGGTCGGTGACGGGCTTGCCGCCCATCCTGAAGGTGTCCACGGCGTCGGCGGCGGCGATCGTGAAGTCGGCCTCACCGGTAGCCACGCGTTCGACGTTCTCCTGCGACCCGGCGCTCGTGGTCAGCCGCACCTTCAGCTGCGGCATGTCCTTGGCGAGTTCCTGGCGCAGGAGCTCGCCGTACTCCTGGTAGACCCCCGCGCGCGTGCCGGTGCTGAAGGTGATCGTCCCGCTCGGCGGATCCTCACCGAGCGGCAGCACCCACCACAGCAGCAACCCGAGGGTCACGAGCCCGGCGGCCGCGCCCTCTAGGGCCCGGCGCCTGCTGATGCGGGTGAATGCCTTGAACATGGCCGCGATCCTGCCAGCCCGTACGCGGTGCTGACCAGGGCAGGGGTCACAGCGTCGGTCGCGCACCGAGGAGTGTCGGACCCGGCCGATACAGTCGACGCATGAGTTCCTCTCCCGCCGACCTGGTCCGTGAATTCCACCTCGCCTTCGGCCTCGACGCCCGCAGAACGCCGACCGAGGTCTCCCCGGAACTCGCCGCCCACCGTGGAGAGCTGCTCGCCGAGGAGGCCGCGGAAGTCGCCGAGGTCGCCGTGACCGGCCCGCTCGACAGGCTCGCGCACGAGCTGGCGGACGTCGTCTACGTCGCGTACGGCACGGCCCTGATCCACGGCATCGACCTCGACGCCGTACTGTCCGAGATCCACCGCTCCAACATGACCAAGCTGGGCCCCGACGGCCGGATCTCGCGCAGAGCCGACGGCAAGGTCCTCAAGGGCGAGTACTACGAGGCGCCGGACGTGTCCGGTGTGCTGCGCAGGCAGGGGTGGGCGGCTCCCGCGCGGTAGCTCTCTTCCCGGCGCTTCGGCCAGCTCGGGCCGGGGCGACGGGTTCTCGCGACCGCATACCCTTGTCCCATGAGCAGCAGCGACCGGAGCCAGGCAGTGGACGTGAAGACATACGAGGTGCGCACCTACGGGTGCCAGATGAACGTCCACGATTCCGAGCGATTGTCCGGGCTGCTCGAGGACGCCGGTTACGTCCGCGCGCCCGAGGGCTCCGACGGTGACGCGGACGTCGTCGTCTTCAACACCTGCGCGGTTCGCGAGAACGCCGACAACAAGCTGTACGGCAACCTCGGTCACCTGGCGCCGATGAAGACCAAGCGGCCGGGGATGCAGATCGCGGTCGGCGGCTGCCTCGCGCAGAAGGACCGCGACACCATCGTGAAGCGGGCGCCCTGGGTGGACGTCGTCTTCGGCACGCACAACATCGGCAAGCTCCCTGTCCTGCTGGAACGCGCGCGCGTGCAGGAGGAGGCGCAGGTCGAGATCGCCGAGTCGCTGGAGGCGTTCCCGTCGACGCTGCCGACCCGGCGCGAGAGCGCCTACGCGGCCTGGGTGTCGATCTCCGTCGGCTGCAACAACACCTGCACCTTCTGCATCGTCCCGGCCCTGCGCGGCAAGGAGAAGGACCGCCGCACCGGCGACATCCTCGCCGAGATCGAGGCCCTGGTCGCGGAGGGCGTCAGCGAGATCACGCTGCTCGGCCAGAACGTCAACGCGTACGGCTCCGACATCGGCGACCGCGAGGCGTTCAGCAAGCTGCTGCGGGCCTGCGGGACCATCGAGGGCCTGGAGCGCGTCCGCTTCACCTCGCCGCACCCGCGCGACTTCACGGACGACGTGATCGCGGCGATGGCCGAGACCCCGAACGTGATGCCGCAGCTGCACATGCCGCTCCAGTCCGGCTCGGACACGGTCCTCAAGGCGATGCGCCGTTCCTACCGCCAGGAGCGCTACCTGGGGATCATCGACAAGGTCCGTGCAGCCATCCCGCACGCCGCGATCACCACCGACATCATCGTGGGCTTCCCGGGCGAGACCGAGGAGGACTTCGAGCAGACGCTGCACGTCGTCCGCGAGGCGCGTTTCGCCCAGGCCTTCACCTTCCAGTACTCCAAGCGCCCCGGCACCCCCGCGGCCACCATGGAGAACCAGATCCCCAAGGAGGTCGTCCAGGCGCGCTACGAGCGTCTCGTCGCCCTCCAGGAGGAGATCTCCTGGGATGAGAACAAGAAGCAGATCGGCCGCACCGTCGACCTGATGGTCGCCGAGGGCGAGGGCCGCAAGGACGGCGCCACGCACCGCCTGTCCGGCCGCGCCCCCGACAACCGACTGGTCCACTTCACCAAGCCGGAGCAGGAGGTCCGGCCCGGCGACGTCGTGACCGTCGAGATCACGTACGCCGCCCCCCACCACCTCCTCGCCGAGGGAGCCGTCCTGAACGTGCGCCGCACCCGCGCGGGCGACGCCTGGGAGAAGCGCAACGCCGCCGAGGCCACCAAGGCCGCTGGTGTCATGCTCGGGCTGCCCAAGATGGGCGTGCCCGAGCCGCTGCCGGCCGTCACCGGGGGCTGCGCCATCGACTGACGGGACCCGGAGACCGGACCGCGAGGGGGCGTGCACCTACCGCCTGCGGTACTGGCTCGCGGAGCGCGTGTGGGGCACGGAGGCCGCCTCTTAGTCCGGGGAGGCCTTCTCGGGCAGCGTCGCGGATGCCGTCCCGGGGCGCGTCCGGGGGCCCGCAGTAGGCTGCCGATCATGCTTGTCGCTGCCGCCGTCTGCCCCTGCCCGCCTCTTCTCGTGCCCCAGGTCGCCGCGGGCGCCGCGCCCGAGCTGGACGCCGCACGAGCTGCCTGTACGGATGCGCTGGGCCTGCTCGCCGCCGCCCGACCGGACCGGCTGGTGGTCGTGGGGCCCGCAGACGGGAGCGGGGCGCGGACATATCCGCGAGGGACCGGGGGTACGTTCCGCGGCTTCGGTGTGGACGTCGACGTACGGCTGGGCCTCGGTGAAGGTCAGGGCGACGGCGACGGGGCCGATCCGGCGTCTTCGGAGCTCCGGCTTCCGTCCTCGCTCGCCGTCGCCGCATGGCTTCTGGAGCGGACCGGCTGGTCGGACGCCCCGATCGAGGGACTCGGTGTGGGGGAACCTCTTGAGGCCGAGCGGTGTATGGAAATCGGAAGGGACATCGCCGCCCGGGCCGAGCGGGTGGCACTGCTGGCGATGGGCGACGCCAGTGCCTGTCGCACGCTCAAGGCGCCCGGGTACCTCGACGAGCGAGCGGCACCGTTCGACGCGTCCGTCGCGCGTGCGCTCGGCGACGGGGACGTGGCCGCCCTCAAGGCTCTGGACACCGGGCTCGCGCAGGAGCTGAAGGCGTCCGGCCGGGCTCCTTGGCAGGTCCTCGCGGGCGCCGCGGAGGAGGCGGGTCTCTCGGGCGCCTTGCTCTACGAGGACGCGCCGTACGGCGTCGGCTACCTGGTCGCGACCTGGTCGTAGCGCACGCCGAACCCCCGAAAGCCGACGTCGAAAGATCTCCGAAAACGGCGGACGGCCGGGAGCCGTCAAGCTCCGCGGCCGTCCGTCGATGTGCCGTTCAGGTGGTCGGCGGGGGTGCGTCCGGCGGCGGTGTGCTGCCCCCGGCCGCCGTGTCGTTCCCCTTGTGCGCGAGTCGGTCCATGGCGCCCTTGGCCTTGCCCGTGCCCGTGTGGATCCTGTCGCTGTACTTGCCCTTGGTCTTCTCGTCGACGACCTTCGCGGCCTTGTCGAGACCGTGCTGGATCTTGCCCTCGTGCCGCTGCGCGAGGCCGGAGACCTTGTCCTTCGCCGGGGCGAGTTTGGCTTTCAAATTGTCCTTCAGACCCATCGTTCACCTTCCCGCGCGGGACAGTTACGTGCGGGCGCCCTCACCGGCCTCGCTGTCGGCCGCCTCGTCGGCGGACTGCTGCTTGGGGATCTCGACGCCGTCGTCGGCGTCGGTCTCGACGGACTCCGCCGCCGTCGGTTCGGCCGACTCCTCGGCCTTGGCCTCAGCCGACCCCTTCGCCTCCGCCGCCTCTTCCGCCGCGGGCTCGGCCGTTGGTGTGTCGGCCTGAGTCTCGACGGTTGACGCCTCCTCCGTGGTCTTCGACCGCCGGAAAATCCGTGCGAAAACGCCCATATCCACTCCATACGTTACTCGTGCGGGCGAAATCCCGCGTCGTCCGGTGCGTCCGTTTGCGCCCCCGGGTCGCCGCCTCCGCGAAACCGGCGGCGAAAACCTCGCAACAGGCAACGACCTCGCGCGTGTGCCGTCACGTAACTCGTTCGAGTCCACCCCGCGAGGTTTGCGAGACTGGGGCGGTGAGCAGCGCACCCCCCGCCCCCCGCGTCATTGCCGTAGTCGGACCCACCGCGGCCGGAAAGTCCGATCTGGGCGTCTTCCTGGCCCGGCAACTCGGCGGCGAGGTCGTCAACGCCGACTCCATGCAGCTCTACCGAGGGATGGACATCGGCACCGCCAAGCTGACGCCCGAGGAACGGGACGGCGTTCCGCACCATCTCCTGGACATCTGGGACGTGACGGTCACGGCGTCCGTCGCCGAGTACCAGCGGCTCGCGCGGGAACGGATCGACGCACTGCTCGCCGAAGGGCGCTGGCCGATCCTGGTCGGCGGCTCGGGGCTGTACGTCCGTGGAGCCGTCGACAACCTGGAGTTCCCCGGCACCGACCCCGAGGTCAGGGCCCGGCTGGAGGAGGAGCTCGCGCTGCGCGGCTCCGGGGCGCTGCACGCCCGTCTGGCCGCCGCCGACCCCGAGGCCGCGCAGGCCATCCTGCCCAGCAACGGCCGCCGCATCGTCCGCGCTCTCGAAGTGATCGAGATCACCGGCAAGCCCTTCACCGCCAACCTCCCCGGCCATGACTCGGTCTACGACACGGTCCAGATCGGCGTCGACGTGGCCCGCCCGGAACTGGACGAGCGCATCGCGCGCCGGGTCGACCGCATGTGGGACGCCGGGCTCGTGGACGAGGTTCGCGCGCTGGAGGCGCAGGGGTTGCGAGAGGGGCGTACGGCCTCGCGCGCGCTCGGCTATCAGCAGGTGCTCGCGGCGCTCGCCGGGGAGTGCGCCCTGGAAGAGGCGCGGTCCGAGACCGTACGTGCCACCAAGCGCTTCGCGCGCCGTCAGGATTCATGGTTCAGGCGCGACCCGCGGGTGCACTGGCTAAGTGGGGCTGCGGCGGATCTCACAGAACTTCCGCATCTCGCGCTGGCGTTGGTCGAACGACCGGTTACAGCCTGATCACGTGATGGCATCGGGACGCTCCGGCCGTCATCCGGGCCTCCGGTGCCATGCCATCATCGAGCTTCGATCGACCAAGTGGAGTCCGAGTTGGGAGGGCGCGTGGCGATGGAGGCCGGCCCTCGCGACACCGCACAAGACACCGAGAACGTCACCGCTGACCGGGACGAACCGGAGCGGGACGGCGACCGTCTGAGCCCCGACGGGCCGGACGGGATCGACGAGACCGAGGGTGGCGTCACCGACGACGGCCCCGAGCCCGAGGAGATGTACGCGAGCGGCCCGGAGGTCGAGGTCGAGCTGCGCCCGCAGCGCCGACTGCGCATCTGGCAGCTCGCGCCGATCGTCTCCCTGGCCGCGGTCGGCTCCCTGATGTTCGCCTTCCCGCTGGCCTTCGACTTCGGCGACAGCGGGGCCGTGATCGCCATGCTGGGGCTGCTGATCTGCTCCTGCGCGGCCGGCTGGGGCATGATGGCCGCCCGCCGGGTCGGCTACACCTGGCCCGGGCTGCCGCAGCGAGGCTCCGGCCGCCGACCGGACTGGCGGGTCGTGCTGGCGTACGTCCTGCTGGTTGCCGCGATCGTCGTGCTGGCCGTGTGGCGAGTGGCTCGCCTGCGCTGAGGGCCGTCCTGACGGGTCTGTCGTAGCGGCACCGTACGATCGAGGAATGAGCACGCGGATCGCCTTCCTCAAGGGTCATGGCACCGAGAACGACTTCGTGATCGTCCCGGACCCCGAGAACGTCATCGACCTCCCCCCGGCCGCCGTCGCCGCCCTGTGCGACCGCCGCGCCGGCATCGGCGGTGACGGGCTGCTGCACGTCGTGCGGTCCGCGGCGCACCCCGAGGCCAAGGACATGGCTGCCGAGGCCGAGTGGTTCATGGACTACCGCAACGGCGACGGCTCGATCGCGGAGATGTGCGGCAACGGCGTGCGCGTGTTCGCGCGCTACCTGCAGCACGCCGGGTACGCCGCCGAGGGTGATCTCGCGGTCGCCACGCGCGGGGGTGTGAAGACCGTGCACATCGCCAAGGACGGAGATGTCACCGTCGGCATGGGCAAGGCGCTGCTTCCCGAAGGGGCCGTCACGGTCACCGTCGGTGAGCGCACCTGGTCCGCGCGGAACGTGAACATGGGCAACCCGCACGCGGTCGCCTTCGTGGACGACCTCGCCCACGCCGGCGACCTGTACTCGGCGCCGCCGTTCAGCCCGGCCTCGGCCTATCCGGACGGGGTCAACGTCGAGTTCGTGGTCGACCGAGGGCCCGGCCACGTCGCGCTGCGCGTGCACGAGCGCGGCGCCGGCGAGACCCGGTCGTGCGGCACGGGCGCGTGCGCCGTCGCCGTGGCCACCGCTCGGCGGGACGGGACCGACCCGGCGGTCACCGGCGTCCCCGCGACGTACACCGTCGAGGTGCCGGGCGGCACCCTGGTGATCACCGAGCGGCCCGACGGAGAGATCGAGATGACCGGCCCCGCGGTGATCGTGGCCGAGGGAGAGATCGACGCCGAGTGGCTGGAAAAGTTCGTTCGCTGAACGGTTTGGCGACGCGGCATCAGAGTCTCGGGCCGGACGTGGCTTGAGAGGTGAGCCGTCGGACCTTCAGGGCGTTCGAGATCACGAACGATGGCTGGCTGTCTGGCGCAAAAACGTATACCCGCACACCCTCGCTCGAATGGGTGATCCGTTTCACGCTCGGCGGGAGGCGGTCAGTCGCACGTGATGGGCTCGGTAGCATCAAGCACCGGCCCGGACGGGGGAGATGTCTTCATCCCCTGAGCCGTGTCCGCCATGGGGCACCCCGTTCGCCGGTCCACGCAGCCGGAGGTGCCCATGAGTGCGGAGGCCACGAATTCCGCGACGCCAGGCCCGGTAGCAGGCCCTGTGACGCCTGCGGTGCCTCGCAGGAAGGCCCGTGCCCGCATCGACCTGCGCCGCCTCGGCCGGGCGGCGTTGCTCGGCCCCGCCTCGCGCGGCCGGTTGCCCGACGCCATCAGCCATGTCGTCGAGGCCCACCGGGCCCACCATCCCGACGCCGACCTCGAACCGCTGCGCCGCGCCTATGTGCTGGCCGAGTCCTCGCACCGCGGCCAGATGCGCAAGAGCGGCGAGCCGTACATCACGCACCCGCTCGCGGTGACCCTGATCCTCGCCGAACTCGGCGCCGAGACCACGACCTTGACGGCCTCTCTGCTGCACGACACCGTCGAGGACACCGACGTGACGCTCGATCAGGTCGGCGAGCAGTTCGGCGCGGAGGTCCGCTTCCTCGTCGACGGCGTCACGAAGCTGGAGAAGGTCGACTACGGCGCCGCCGCCGAGCCCGAGACCTTCCGCAAGATGCTCGTCGCCACCGGCAACGACGTCCGCGTGATGTCGATCAAACTCGCCGACCGGCTGCACAACATGCGCACCCTCGGCGTGATGCGCCCCGAGAAACAGGCCCGCATCGCCAAGGTGACCCGTGACGTGCTCATCCCGCTCGCCGAGCGACTCGGCGTCCAGGCGCTCAAGACGGAACTGGAGGACCTGGTCTTCGCGATCCTGCACCCCGAGGAGTACGAGCACACCCGGGAGCTGATCGTCGGCAACGCCTCACGCGAGGACGATCCGCTCGCGGAGATGGCCGACGAGATGCGCACGGTCCTGCGCGAGGCCGGCATCCAGGCCGAAGTCCTCATCCGGCCGCGGCACTTCGTCTCCGTGCACCGCGTCTCCCGCAAACGCGGCCGACTGCGTGGCGCCGACTTCGGGCGGCTGCTGGTGCTGGTGAACGAGGACGCGGACTGTTACGGCGTACTGGGTGAACTGCACACCTGTATGACGCCGGTCGTCTCGGAGTTCAAGGACTTCATCGCCGTCCCCAAGTTCAACCTGTACCAGTCGCTGCACACAGCGGTCGCCCGCGCGGACGGCCAGGTCACCGAAGTCCTCATCCGCACCCACCAGATGCACAAGGTGGCCGAGGCCGGCGTCGTCGCGCTCGGCAATCCCTATGCTCCTCCTTCGGAGGAGCAGGTCGCTGCCGGCGACGGCGAGCGCGCCGACCCCACGCGCCCCGGCTGGCTCTCCCGCCTCCTCGACTGGCAGGAGGCCGCCCCCGACCCGGACACCTTCTGGTCCACCCTGCGCGAGGATCTCGCCCAGGACCGCGAGATCACCGTGTTCCGGCCCGACGGTGGCACTCTGGGGCTGCCCGAGGGCGCGACCTGTGTGGACGCCGCCTACGCGCAGTACGGCGAGGACGCGCACGCGTGCATCGGCGCCCGCGTCAACGGCCGCCTGGCGACCCTCAGCACCGTTCTGCGGGACGGCGACACCGTACAGCTCCTCATGGGCCAGGACCCGGCCTCGGAGCCTTCCAGGGAGTGGTTGGAGCACGCTCACACGCCTGCCGCCAGGATCGCCATCCAGCGGTGGTTGGCCGCGCACCCCTCGCAGGGGACCGCGGAGGCCAAGGAGGCCGGGGTGGCCTTCCGGGGGGCGGCGGAAGGGGCCATGAACCAGACGGCTGCCCCGGAAGGGGCGCCCGTGCGGCCGGGTGCCGAGGGCCCGGTCGGCCGGTCCGAGGGCGGCGACGTGCTCGTCGACCGTCCCGGCGCGACCGTACGCCTCGCCGGCTGCTGCACCCCCGTACCGCCCGACGAGGTCACCGGATTCGCCGTGCGCGGGGGAGTGGTGACGGTTCATCGCGTCGGGTGCTCCGCGGTGGCGCGTATGAAGGGGGCCGGGCGCGCGGAGGTCGGTGTGCGCTGGGGAGAGATCACCGAATGCCGGGTCACTCTGGTCGCCGAATCGTTCGTCCGCCCCCATCTGCTGGCGGACCTCACGGAGGCCATGGCCCTGGAGGGCGCGGAGATCGTCTCGGCGACGGTCGAACCCCCGACCCAGCAGCGCGTACGCCACACCTACACCGTCCAGCTGCCGGACGCGGCGCTGTTGCCGGGGCTCATGCGGGCGATGCGGAACGTGGGGGGCGTGTACGACGTGAGCAGGGCACAGCCGCAGACTCAGGGGGTGTGAGCAGGGCGCGTGTGAGGGGGTGACGCGGGCGCGTGAAGGCACGGGGGGCTCCAGCGGCTGGACCCACCTGACATACCCGTTCGAGTGGGACGGTCGCGCGTCGTCGACGCCCCGCACGCGCGCGCTGATAGCCGTGGTGCATGCTGCTCACCCCCCGCACCGAGGCTCAGCGACCAGTCCCTGGCGCTCCTCGCACCCGCCCCGGAACCCGCCGACGGGCCCAGGCGTCCGCCCTGGTCGCCCTCACCGCGTCCTTCGGCCTCCTCGCCGCGAGCGCCCCGGCCGAACCCCTGGGCGTCGGCGACCGTCTGTTCCCGCACCTGGGCAACCCCGGCTACGACGTGGCCTCGTACGACCTCTCCTTCACCTATACCGGCACGAACAGCAAGCCCCTCCAGGCCGTCACCACGATCGACGCCTGGACGACGAAGGACCTGGACCGCGTCAACCTGGACTTCGCCCACGGCAAGGTCGAGTCAGTCGAGGTCGACGGGACCTCCGCGACGTTCCGCAGCGCCGGTGAGGACCTGGTCGTCACGCCCGAGGAGCCGTTGGCCGACGGCAGCTGGACGCGGATCACCGTGCGGCACACCAGCGACCCCGTGTACGGCAAGACCCGGGAGGGCGGCTGGGTGCGGACCAAGGACGGCCTCGCCATGGCCAACCAGGCCGACGCCGCCCATGTCGTGTTCCCGTGCAACGACCACCCCTCCGACAAGGCGATGTTCACCATCCGGGTCACCGCGCCCAATGGCTACACCGCCGTGGCCAACGGCCTGCCGACGGACGTGGACCGCGCGGGCGGCTCGACGACCTGGACGTACCGCACCCGGCACCCCATGGCCACCGAACTCGCCCAGGTGTCCATCGGCCGCTCGGAGGTAGTGCACCGCACCGGGCCGCACGGACTGCCCGTCCGGGACGTCGTGCCCGTCAAGGACCGCAAGCAGCTCGAACCGTGGCTGAAGAAGACCCCGGGCCAGATCTCCTGGATGGAGAGCAAGGTCGGGCGTTACCCCTTCGAGACGTACGGCCTGCTCATCGCCGACGCCGCCACCGGATTCGAACTCGAGACGCAGACGCTCTCGCTCTTCGAGCGGGACCTCTTCACCGACTCCGCCTTCCCGAAGTGGTACATCGAGTCGATCATGGTGCATGAGCTGGCGCACCAGTGGTTCGGCGACAGCGTCAGCCCGCGCGCATGGTCCGACCTGTGGCTCAGCGAGGGGCACGCCACCTGGTACGAGACGCTGTACGCGGCGGAGAAGGCGGGCCGGCCGATGGAGGCGCGGATGAAGGCCGCGTACGCCGCCTCCGACCGCTGGCGTGCGGCAGGCGGGCCGCCCGCGGCGCCCAAGGTGGCCGCCGCCGGCCAGAAGAACGGGATCTTCCGGCCGAACGTCTACGACGGCGCCTCCCTGGTCCTGTACGCCCTCCGCCAGGAGATCGGCGCCCCGGCGTTCGAGCGCCTGGAGCGCGCCTGGGTGCAGCGCTACAAGGACCGTTCCGCCACGACCGCGGACTTCGTCGCGCTGGCGGAGGACATCTCCGGACGCCACCTCGACGGCTTCATGCACGCCTGGCTGTACGGCGAGAAGACCCCGCCGATGCCCGGTCAGCCGGAGTGGAAGTCTGCGGACCCGACGAAGACGGCCGGGAAGACGAAGGCAACCGGGAAGCCGGCTGGGAAGAAGGCCGCCGCCAGGACGGCCGCCGGGAAGAAGGCGACCGGCGAATAAGGCGGTGACGAGACGGGCCGTGGCGGGCGGCCCAAAAAAGGTGGGCGCGGCGCCGGACCCCGGGATATACCCGGGGTCAACGGGGGTGTTGGTGGTTAAGGACCCTTTCCGGGCGCTACGGACCCACTCCGAAGGGCCAGAACCACTGCCACCGTCGCCGCAAACGGATTCCCCATCGACGTAAGGACCCAATGACCTCCTCTTCTTCCCCTTCCCAGGACTCGCAGCGCTTCGCGCACACCTATCCCGAAGGTCTTCGGGCCGATGCCCTGATGGAAGAGGACGTCGCCTGGAGCCACGAGATCGACGGAGAGCGGGACGGCGACCAGTTCGACCGCTCCGAGCGCGCGGCACTGCGCCGCGTGGCGGGCCTCTCCACCGAGCTCGAGGACGTCACCGAGGTCGAGTACCGCCAGCTCCGCCTGGAGCGGGTCGTGCTCGTCGGTGTCTGGACCTCGGGGACCGTGCAGGACGCGGACAACTCCCTCGCGGAGCTCGCCGCCCTCGCGGAGACCGCGGGCGCGCTCGTGCTCGACGGCGTGATCCAGCGCCGTGACAAGCCCGACGCGGCCACCTTCATCGGTTCCGGCAAGGCCCTGGAGCTGCGCGACATCGTCGTCGAGTCCGGCGCCGACACCGTCATCTGCGACGGTGAGCTCAGCCCGGGCCAGCTCATCGCCCTCGAAGACGTCGTCAAGGTCAAGGTCATCGACCGTACGGCCCTGATCCTCGACATCTTCGCCCAGCACGCCAAGTCCCGAGAGGGCAAGGCGCAGGTCGCGCTCGCGCAGATGCAGTACATGCTGCCGAGGCTGCGAGGCTGGGGTCAGTCGCTGTCCCGGCAGATGGGCGGCGGCAAGGGCGGCGGCCTCGCCACCCGTGGTCCCGGTGAGACCAAGATCGAGACGGACCGGCGTCGGATCCGCGAGAAGATGGCGAAGATGCGCCGGGAGATCGCGGACATGAAGACCGGCCGCGAGATCAAGCGCCAGGAGCGCAAGCGCCACAAGGTGCCTTCGGTCGCCATCGCGGGCTACACCAACGCCGGTAAGTCCTCCCTGCTCAACCGCCTCACTGGCGCGGGCGTGCTGGTCGAGAACGCGCTGTTCGCGACCCTCGACCCGACCGTGCGCCGGGCCGAGACCCCGGGCGGACGGCTGTACACGCTGGCCGACACCGTCGGTTTTGTACGGCACCTGCCGCACCACCTGGTCGAGGCGTTCCGCTCCACCATGGAGGAGGTCGGCGAGTCCGACCTGATCCTGCACGTGGTGGACGGCTCGCACCCGAACCCTGAGGAGCAGCTGGCCGCCGTACGCGAGGTGATCAGGGACGTCGGCGCGACCGACGTACCGGAGATCGTCGTGATCAACAAGGCGGACGCGGCCGACCCGCTGACGCTCCAGCGGCTGATGCGGATCGAGAAGCGCTCCCTCGCGGTCTCGGCCCGCACCGGCCAGGGCATCGACGAGCTGCTTGCGCTGATCGACAACGAGCTGCCCCGCCCGTCCGTCGAGATCGAGGCGCTCGTGCCGTACACCCACGGCAAGCTGGTCGCCCGCGCCCACACCGAGGGCGAGGTGATCTCCGAGGAGCACACCCCGGAGGGCACGCTGCTCAAGGTGCTGGTGCACGAGGAACTGGCGGCGGATCTCGCACCGTACGTTCCGGCGCCGGCCGCCTGAGCCACGCCGTAGATACGCCGAAGGCCCGCCCCCTCACGCAGGGGGCGGGCCTTCGGCGTATGTATGAGTGTCAGCGACCGCCGTACGTCTTGCTCATGTACTGGTACACGGATTCGGCGCCCGCTCCCAGCTGCGGGCCTGCCAGCCAGGTGTTGTCCTCAGGGCCGATGGACGTGTTCGACACCAGCTTGGTCTCGCCGTCCACCACCCGGAACCAGCCGCCCCCCGACGAACCGCCGGTCATGGTGCAGCCGATGCGGTACATCGTCGGCAGAGTCGAGCTGAGCGAGAACCGGCCCGGCTGGTCGAGGCACTTGAACATCCGCAGGCCGTTGTACGGCGGCGCCGCCGGGTAGCCCCAGGCGCCCATCGTGCCGGCCTCGGTCGCCGACGGCGCCGAGAAGTCCACGTCGAGGGCGGCGCCGACCGTCTCCTCGAGCGACTTGGAACCCTGCTCGGGCTTCACATGCAGCACGGAGTAGTCGTACGCGGCACCCGCGCCGCCGGTCTCCGAGCCGCCCTGGATCCACTCGTTGGACGTCGAGACCCAGTCCGCCCACCAGTTGCCGTACGGGGCGATCTCGGTGGCGTTCGCGTTGCTCAGCTGAGCCGCGGACTTGCCGAGATCGTTGTACGCCGGTACGAAGACGATGTTGCGGTACCAGCCGCCGTCGCCACCGGCGTGCACACAGTGGCCGGCGGTCCAGACGAGGTTGGACTTGCCGGGGTGGTTGACGTCCTTGATGACCGTGCCGGAGCAGACGGCCGGGCCGTCGGGGGAGTCGAAGAAGACCTTGCCGACCGGTGCCGCGTTGTCGTGGTACGGCGTCTTCTCGGCCGTGGCCTGAACGGGGGCGGGCTCCGGATCGCTCACGCCCTGGTCGGCGGAGGCGTCCTGCGTGGTGACCGTCTTGTTGGCCTCCTTGGCGGACTGCATCCGATCGGGCTTCCAGAGGCCCTCGATCACCGGGTTGACGAAGTCCTTGGCCTCACTCAGCCACTTGTCCTTGTCCCAGTCCTTCCAGCCGCCGCTGGTCCACTTGTCGACATCGATGCCGTGCTCCTTGAGCTTGTCCGCGATGTCGGTCGGGATCTGGATCTTGCCGTCGCCGATCTCGTCGGCGGCCTTGGACGCGGCGGCATCGGCCCGGTCGTTCGCTGTGTCCTCCACCGAGCCGCCACAGGCGGTCGCGGTGAGCGCGAGGGCGGCGACAAGGCCGGTGGCCGTCAGGGCGGAGCGCCGCCTGCGGCGTGGAGCTGTGGGCATGGGTGTGGAACGCACGGTGCGGTAACCCCCGTTGGAACGTGCTGAGACGTAGTGCGACCCCTAGGACGCGACACCCCACTATGCCCGTGGAGTTGAGGGCGAACGGCGGTGAGGTGGTGAAGGTTTCTCCCCCGCCCCACCGCCGCCGGTGCCTACGTCACTGACCGGCGTACTTGTCGCTCACCTTGTCGAAGATGCCGTTGGCCTCCTTGCCCAGCCGCGGGCCTGCCAGCCAGCCCGAGTCCACCGGGCCGATGGAGGTGTTGGAGATGAGCGCAGGCTTGCCGTCCGAGCCCGTCGCGACCCAGCCGCCACCGGACGAACCGCCGGTCATGGTGCAGCCGATGCGGTACATGGTCGGGTCCGATGCCTTGAGCGACAGCCGGCCCGGCTTGTCCTGGCACTGGTACAGCTTCTGGCCGTCGAACGGCGCGGCCGCCGGGTAGCCGATCGCCTTGATGCTGTCCACGTCGGGGACAGCGGGCGCGTTGAAGTCCACCGGCAGGGCCGAACCGACCATCTCCTCCAGGGACTTGCCGTTGCCGCCCTTCTCCGGCTTCACATGCAGCACGGCGAAGTCGTACGAGGCGCCGTCGCCGCCCGTCGCACCGCCCTGCGCGATCCACTGGTCCGAGGTCTGCGCCCAGTCGGCCCACCAGACGCCGTACGGAGCGACCTGCTCCCGCGTGGCGTTCTTGATCTGCGCGGCCGACATGCCCGAGTCGTTGTAGGACGGCACGAACGCGATGTTGCGGTACCAGCCACCGCTCTTGCCGGCGTGCACACAGTGTCCGGCCGTCCAGACCATGTTGGACTTGCCGGGGTTGGCCGGGTCCTGGACGACCGTCGCCGAGCAGACCATCGTGCCTTCCGGGGAGTCGAAGAACACCTTGCCCGCCTCGGGCGCGTTGGCGTGGTACGACGTCGGTACGGCCTGGGCGTCCACGGGCGCCGGCGTCGGGTCGGTCACGCCCTGGTCACCGGAGAGGTCGCTGTCGTCGACGCCACGGTCCGGATCCTCGGCGTCCCGCATACGGTCCGGGTCCCACAGGCCCTCGATGATCGGGTTGATGTAGTCCTGCGCCTCGCGGAGCCAGTCGTCCTTGTCCCACTGCTTCCAGGCGCCGTCCTTCCACTTGTCGATGTCGATCCCGTGCTCTTTGAGCTTGTCCTTGATGTCGTCCGGGATCGTGATCTTGCCCTCGCCCCCGGCCGCCGCCGACGCGGTGGCGCCGCCGCCGGCCTCGGGCTCGCCCGACTCGCAGGCGGTGACGCTGAAGGCCAGCGCCGCGGCCAGCGCGACCACGGGGAGCGGGGAGGTGGTGCGGCGCGTGTTCCTCCCTCGACGAGCGGTGAACGACGGCCGTATCGAACGCATGATCTGACTCCCCCTGGGATGACGGTACTTGGTGCCGCGGCCGTGTACTTCCGCGTTCCATCGCTGGTCCGGTGTGTGTCACGGCGCGTTGGGACGGCACCACACACTATGCGCTCGCTGCGGGGGAGTTCCGACGGAACGGCAACGGTTTCGCTACGGGCTTGCTGACCTGGCAATTCATCCGGAGAGGTGCTGATTGGGAAACGCCGTGGCTTGTGCATGGCCGAGTGAGGCTGGTGCTCTGGCGGGAAAGGCCCATGGGCCTGGTCGGCACCTCTAGCGTGCTCCCATGAACGATCGCGATGTTGCTCACGGTTTCACGTCGGTGGACACGCAGCCTCGGCCCGCCGAATGGGTCCAGGTCCTGGACCGGTTGAGTGCGGAGCCGTTCTACGCCGCTTACAAGCAGCGGTTGCGGGAGTTCCTGCGTGCCGAGCCCGGCGAGCTGTTCCTTGAGGTCGGAGCGGGTACTGGGGACGCCGCCGTAGCCCTGCGCTCGCGCTGTGGGGTCGAGGTCGTGGCGGTTGACAGCTCCTTGACGATGATCGCGCAGGCACGGAACCGAGGGCTGCCACGCGCCGCTGTCGCGGACGGGCATCGGCTGCCCTTCGCGGCGGGTCAGTTCAACGGCGCCTGGGCCGACCGGGTCCTGCAGCATGTCGCCGAACCAGCGCGGGTGCTGGACGAGTTGCTACGCGTGGTCCGCCCCGGTGGCCGGATCGCCCTGGCAGACCCGGACTACGACACCCAGGTACTCGACATCGAAGACCAGGAGCTCGCCCGCCGGGTGTTGCGCTTCCGGGCCGACGCGGGTCTGCGCAACGGTGCGCTGGCCCACCGACACGCCGGACTGCTCGGTGCTCGCGGCCTCCACGACATCACTGTGGAAGCCCGGACTCTGGTCGTGCGCGACTCGTCGGCGGCCGACAATGTCATGGGCCTGCGCACCTGGGCGCACACCGCCGCTGCTCGGGGCTACCTCGACCTCAAGGACGCGGACCGGTTCGTGGCCCAGTTCGACGATGCCGTGCGCGCAGGTCGCTTTACCTACGCCGTCACGTTCTTCCTTACGGCGGGCACGCTGCCGTTGTCGGAATGAGGGCAGCGAGTGAGGGCGATATGCCGCATCCGACCGCGGCGGTGCGGGAGCGGCCCCCAGTGGTGGCCCTTCTCGCTGCGGGCGCGGGCTCGTTCCTTCGTTCGGCGGCCAGGAGGTCGCGGTGGCGGGCGTTGGTGTCGCGCCATCGCAGGTAGGCATGCAGGGCCCGGGTGGTGGTGACCGTGCTTGTGCCTCTCGTGCGCCGCCGGCTCAGCCCTTGGGGCGAGACCCTTGCGCAGTGCAAGAGATCGCCAGCCCCTGCCGTCCCGCCGTCCCGCTGGGCTTCGCTGCCGGACTCGCTGCCGGGCTTCGCTCAGCGGCGAGCACGGCTGACGGCGTCGAGACGCACGAAGGGGATGGCTCGTCCGGCATCTCGGAACGACGCTTCGCCACCATCCACCGGTAGCCCCATGAATGCGCACAGACGGCGGGCTGTTGCGGGATGCCTCCGGGCATAGCGGGCCATTTCCTCCCCTCCCTCCTCGGGCGACAGGAACTGGGCGGTGACGGCATGGTGACGGTTGCCGAACTGAATGACCGTCTTCGGCTCCGCGCGAAGGTTCCGGTACCAATCGGCTTTCGGGCCGAAGCCGGCAGCGACGGTCCAACTCCCTTCGGAGGGTTCGTAGTGCACGACCTCCAGGACCACATGGCGATTCAGTCCGGTGACGCGGCCGGTGTGGTGCAGCAGGAGCAGCCGTTTGCCGAAGACCGGCCCCAGTCCCGCGCGGAAGAGCAGGATCGGCAGCCGTGCGGCCAGGCGCCGCCATCCGGCAGGGAGTTGCGGGCGGACGGATGTTTCCTCGCGTCTGCGCGTCATCGTGGCTCTTTTCGCGGGTAGGAACTGTCGACTCTCGGACTCGGCTCGGACTCGGCTCGGACTCGGATCCGGACTCGATTGGGTAAAGGGCTGGTGCGGGGATCTCCTCGTTCGACAAACCTTTGCATAGTCTAAATGTGATGGGGGGAGACATCTGGGAAGAGTGACCCCCTCCAGGGCTGCCACACCGCTGGAGTACGTCGTGACCGTGAACAAACCGTCGTCCGGTGGCCGGGCTCTGTCCTGGATGCCGATCATGGTGATGGCGGCGGTGGCGGGCGTGGACGTCGTGGCCGGCCCGAGTGTCGGGCTGCTTCCGCTGGTTTCGCTGGGGCCGGCGTTCTCAGGGCTGGTCGGAGGGTGGCGGCGTACCGCGCTGATCGGCTTCGTGGCGCTGGTGCTGTGCGTGGGGCTGGGGCTGTACGACGGACTGTTCGAGTCCCGGCGGGGATACACCGCTATGGCTTCTGTGGCGGGAGTGACGGGCGCGGGTATCGCGGCGGCCGTGATGCGTTCGCGCCGGGAGGCGGAGCTGGCCAGTGTGCGGTCGATCGCGGAGGTGGCCCAGCGGGTGCTGCTGCGGCCGGTGCCGCTGACCGCGGGGCCGTTGCAGGCGGCGGTGTCGTACACCTCTGCTGTCGCCGAGGCTCGGATCGGCGGAGATCTGTACGAGGTGGTGGCCTCGCCGCACGGCGTCCGGGTGATCGTGGGCGATGTGCAGGGCAAGGGGCTGGCCGCGGTGGAGACGGCCGCGGTGGTGCTCGGCGCGTTCCGGGAAGCCGCCCATGACGAGCCCGAATTGACGGGACTCGGCGCGCGTCTGGAGCGCAGTGTGGCACGGGAGTTGGAGGGGGAGAAGTTCGTCACCGCGATACTCGCCGAGATCGGTACCGACCACGAGGCCGTCTTCCTGAACTACGGCCATCCGGCCCCGATGCTCGTACGGCGCGACGGAACGACTGACTTTCCCCAGCCCTTCGCGTACGCGCTCCCGTTGGGACTGGGTGCGCACGGGACGGATGCTCCCGAGCCGTTCCGCGTGGGCTTCGCACCTGGCGAGCAACTGCTGCTGTACACCGACGGCATCACCGAAGCCCGCGACGACACCGGCCGCTTCTATCCCCTCGGCGATCGCGCCCACCTGCTGAAGGATCTGGACGCGCACGCCGCTCTGCGGGCCTTGCGCGAAGACGTGGTTCAGCACGTCGCCGGGCCAGTGCATGACGATGCGGCGATGCTCCTGCTGCGCTACCACGGTCATGGACATGCTTAGGGGCGGGGCGGG
>CBFGZZ010000104.1:0-24871 GCA_965653385.1 uncultured Streptomyces sp.
GGCTGCTCGACGCGGTGGCGGCCCGCCACCGCGCCCGGCGCCGGCGCACGATGTACGCCGTCGCCGCCTCGGTGGTGATCGCCCTCGCCGGGCCCGGGGTCGCGATGATGGCGAGCGGCGACGACGGGGCCGCCCAGGTGGTCCAGGCGACCGACGCGCGCTCGGGTGTGTGGGCACAGGTCACCACCGAGAACGAGGCCTACGGCAGCCAGGTGGAGCTGAAGGTGAAGGACGGGTCGGGCCGGCGTCCCTGTCATCTGATCGCCATCGGCCGGGACGGCTCGGAGGAGACCGTGACCAGTTGGCACGCCTCCGACCACGGCTCCGGCGAGAACACCATGACGGGCGCCTCGGCGATGCACACCGACGAGATCGTCCGCTACGAGGTCCGGACGGCGGGCGGGGACCACCTGGTGACGCTCAAGCCACGGTGAGGAGCGGAGCGTCGCGGTGAGCCTGGGGTGCGCCGCGGCCGGCCCCGGTGAGCCATGGCGAGCCGTGGGCCCTCTCCGCACCGGGGCGTCCTTTCAGCGCCGGGGAGTCGGCCGGCGCAAAGGGGCGCGGGGAACTGCGCGATCAGCCGGGCGCCTACTTCAGCAGTCTCGACAGCCGCCGGTCCGCCAGCGGCTTTCCGCCCGTCTGGCAGGTCGGGCAGTACTGGAGCGAGGAGTCGCTGAAGGAGACCTCGCGGACGGTGTCGCCGCAGACCGGGCAGGGTTCGCCGGTGCGGCCGTGGACGCGCAGGCCGCTCTTCTTCTCGGCCTTCAGGCGTCCGGCGGCCACCCCGCGCGAGCGCCCGACCGCCTCGGTGAGGGTCGTCCGCAGAGCCTCGTACAGCCTGGCCGTCTCCTTCGGTGACAGTGCTGCCGCCAGCTTGAACGGGGACATCTTCGCCGCGTGCAGGATCTCGTCGCTGTACGCGTTGCCCACCCCGGCGATGAGGCTCTGGTCGCGCAGGGCGCCCTTGATCTGGCGGCGCTCGTCCTTCAGCAGGGCCGCGAACCGCGCCTCGTCGAAGTCGTCGGCGAGCGGGTCCGGGCCGAGCCGGGCGATGCCCGGGACCTCCTGGGGATCGCCCACCACGTACACCGCGAGGCGCTTTTGGGTCCCTGCCTCCGTGAGGTCGAAGCCCGCGCCGGTCTCCAGAGCCACGCGCAGCGCGAGCGGCCCCTTGCCGGGGCGGGGCATCCCGCTCGGCAGCTCGTCCTTCCAGTGGAGCCAGCCCGCGCGGGCGAGGTGAGTCACGAAGTGGGGCCCGTCGGCCGTGACGAGGTCGAGGAACTTGCCGTGGCGGTGCACGGCGGTGACCTCGTGCCCCTCGATGGCGGTGACCGGCGGGGTGTATGTCTTCAGGACGCTGATCGCGACGGGCAGCACCCTCACGACCTCGTGGCCGACCAGGTGCTCGGTCAGGAAGTCCTTGAGCGCTTCGACCTCGGGGAGTTCCGGCATACGTCCAGAGTGCCACCCGGCACCGACAGCCTCAGCTCCGCTCCGGCACGACGAACTCGCACCACACCGCCTTGCCGCCGCCCCGGGCCTCCACGCCCCACACGTCCGTGAGCAGGTCGACCAGGAGCAGGCCGCGGCCGGAGACGCCCGACTCGCCCGCCTCGCGGCGCCGGGGCAGGGCACTGGAGGAGTCCTCGACCTCGACACGCAGCCGGCGGTCGGAGCCGGCCAGGACCCGCAGGGTCACCACGGCGGAGCCCTCGGTGTGCATGAGGGCGTTGGTGATGAGCTCGTCGGCGACCAGTTCGATCTCGTCGGCCCGGTCGCCGGCGCTCCAGGCGCGCACGGCGGCGCGGATCATGTGCCGGGCGCCGGTGAGGGCCTCGGGGTCGCCGGGGGCGACGTGCTGCTGGAGGCGGCCGCCGGCCTGCGGGGCGTCCAGGACGCGGCGGCGCAGCAGGAGCAGGGCGACGTCGTCGTCGCCGCCGCGTTCCTCGGCGACGTCGATGAGCCGGTCCGCGAGGTCCCGTACGTCGTCCGGGCCGGTGGCGATGAGCGCGGTGAGGGTCTGCATGCCGTCGTCCAGGTCGGCGCCGGGCTGTTCGACCAGGCCGTCGGTGCACAGCAGCAGGGTGTGGTCGGAGTCCAGCTCGATGGTGCCGACCGGGTATTCGAGCCGCCCGAACTCCGCGGACAGGCCGAGCGGCAGCCCGCCCTCGACGGGCACGCGCCGGCAGGTGCCGCCGGGTTCCCGCAGCAGCGGGTCGATATGGCCGGCCCGGACCACCTGGACGACTCCGGTGGACAGGTCGGCCTCCGCGTACAGGCAGGTCGCGAAGCGGTCGGTGTCCAGCTCGTGCAGGAACACGGAGGCGCGGGCCATCACGGTGGCCGGGGTGTGGCCCTCGGCGGCGTAGGCGCGCAGGACGATGCGCAGCTGGCCCATGACTGCGGCGGCGTGGGTGTCGTGGCCCTGGACGTCGCCGATGACGGCGCCGACCCTGCCGCCCGGCAGCGGGATCAGGTCGTACCAGTCGCCGCCGATGTCCCGGCCGAGGGAGGCGGAGCGGTAGCGGACGGCGACGTCGGCGCCGGGCACGCTGGGGATGGTGCGCGGCAGCATGGCCTGCTGGAGGCCGGTGGCGAGGTCCTTCTCCTGTTCGTAGAACATGGCCCGCTGCAGGCTCTGCGCGATGCTGCTGCCGAGGGCGACGAGCACGTTGCGGTCCTCGGTGGAGAAGCCGCGCCGGTCGCTGTAGAGCAGGCCGATGGCGCCGATGGGCCGGGCCTGGGCGATCAGCGGCATATAGGCGGCGGACGTGATGCGCAGGTCGGTGATGTGCGGCCACAGGATCGGGTAGCTCTCGGCGAACTCCTCCGGCGATTCGATGAAGCGCGGACTGAGGGTCCGTACGACCTCGCTCATCGGGTACTGCTCGTCGATCCGGGTGACCATGGTCCCGGGCACGAAGCTGCCCGCGGGGCCCTCGGCGACCAGCCGGATGCGGCCGGCCTCGACCAGGCCCATGACCAGGCTGGTGGCGCCGAGGTGGGTGATGCCGTGGGTGTCCTTGAGGACGTCGATGACGTCCTGGACGGTGCGGGCGTGGGCGAGAGCTGCCGTGGTGAGCTGCACGACGCTGGTCTGCTGACGACGTGCCTCGTCCTCGGCCGCCTGCTCGCGCCGTTCCTCGCTCTCGGCGAGTTCGTCGGTGGCGTCCCGGACGATGCCGATGATGCGGCGCGGGCGGCCGGTCTCGTCGCGGCGGATGTAGCCCTGGGTGTGGGTCCAGCGCAGGGTGCCGTCGCGGCAGCGGATGCGGAAGTAGACGCCGTAGTTCTCGCTGCCGTCCTTCATCGCCTTGGAGACCAGTCCGTCCAGCCGGTAGGCCTCCGGTGGCGGGACCCGGATCGCCAGGGTCGCGGGGTTGCCGTCGAATTCGTCGGGGCGCAGGTCGAAGACCTCGTGGGCCTGGGCGTCCATGTGGAACTGACCGGAGTCCAGGTCCCAGTCGAAGCTGCCCATGCGGTTGAGCGCCAGGATCGGATCCGGGTGGGCGGGCCAGTCGTCCGGGAGTGACAGGGCGCTCGCTCCCCGATCAACCATGGGGCCACCTTGCCAGGGTTTGCCGGATTCTTCGACCGGGGTGACGGAACTGCCTTCACTCGATTCCACGACCGCTCCACGGCACCGGTCATCCGTCGAAGACGTCGGGGGCCGCATTGCCTGCTTCACTCACTCGGGTTACGCAAGCGGAGAAGTGGTATACGGAGAGTCACATGAGTCGGGTGGCGCGACAATGAGGAGAGGAGGGGACGGGCCGTGGAGTGGTTCATCGCACCGGACTACTGGACGAGCCGGCTGGTCTTCCAGCGGGCTCTGGCCGGCGTGTATCTCGTCGCGTTCCTGACAGCGGCCCTCCAGTTCCGGGCGCTGATGGGTGAGCGCGGCATGCTGCCCGTGCCACGCTTCGTCGCGCAGGTGCGCTTCAGGGCCGCGCCGAGCCTGTTCCAACTCCACTACTCGGACCGCTTCTTCGCCGCGTGCGCCTGGTCGGGCGCCGCGGTGTCGGCGGCGCTGCTGTCCGGGCTGGACAATGCCGTGCCGCTGTGGGCCGCCATGCTGCTGTGGCTGGTCCCGTGGGCGCTGTACCTGTCGATCGTGAACGTCGGCCAGACCTGGTACTCGTTCGGCTGGGAGTCCCTGTTGCTGGAGGTCGGCTTCCTCGCCGTCTTCCTCGGCAACGACGAGGTGGCGCCGCCGATCGTGGTGCTGTTCCTGCTGCGGTGGATCCTGTTCCGCGTGGAGTTCGGCGCCGGCCTGATCAAGATGCGCGGCGACGAGTGCTGGCGCAAGCTCACCTGCCTGGACCACCATCACGAGACCCAGCCGATGCCGGGCCCGCTGAGCTGGTTCTTCCACCATCTGCCGAGGCCGCTGCACCGGGCCGAGGTGGCCGCCAACCACGTCACACAACTCGTCGTCCCGGTCCTCCTCTTCACCCCCCAGCCGATCGCGACGGCCGCCGCCGCCCTGATGGTCGTCACCCAGCTGTGGCTGGTCCTGTCGGGCAACTTCTCCTGGCTGAACTGGATCACCATCGTGCTGGCCCTGTCGGCGATCGAGTTCCCGAGCGATCCGCCGTCCACGGCGGACGCACCGCTGTGGTACGAGGCCCTGGTCCTCGCGGTCGCCGCGCTCCTCGTCTTCCTCAGCTACCACCCGGTCGCCAACATGATCTCCCGCCGCCAGATCATGAACCGCTCCTTCGACCCGCTCCATCTGGTCAACACCTACGGCGCCTTCGGCAGCGTCAGCCGGATCCGGTACGAGGTGGTGATCGAGGGCACCGATGACGACGTGCCGCGGGAGGACTCGGACTGGCGGGAGTACGAGTTCAAGGGCAAACCCGGCGACCCCCGGCGCTGGCCACGGCAGTTCGCGCCCTACCATCTGCGGCTGGACTGGCTGATGTGGTTCGCCGCGCTGTCACCCGCGTACGCCGGGTCCTGGTTCGGCACGCTGGTGGAGCGGCTGCTGGAGAACGACCGCGCCACGCTGAAGCTGCTGCGCCGCTCCCCCTTCCCGCCCGACGCGCCGCCGCGCTACATCCGCGCCCGACTCTTCCGCTACCGCTACACGACGTGGCGCGAGCTGCGGGAGACGGGGGCGTGCTGGGAGCGGACGTATGTGCGGGAGTATCTGCCGCCGACCAGGCTGGCCGGGGTGGCTCAGAGGTCGTAGACCCGCGTGGCCGTCGCCCCGAAGATCTGCCGAGGGTCGGACATCGCCGTCAACTCACGTGCGGTGTCGAGCACCTGCCCGTACGACGCCGCCAGCGTGCACACCGGCCAGTCGGAGCCGAACATCAGCCGGTCCGGGCCGAAGGCGTCCAGGACGACGCCTGCGTACGGGCGCAGATCGGCGACCGTCCAGGAGGCGGGGTCGGCCTCGGTGACCATGCCGGAGACCTTGCAGACCGTGTTGGAGAGAGCGGCCAGGGAGCGGACCGCCGTCTCCCAGGGTTCCCGCTCGCCGGAGGCGATGGGCGGTTTGCCCAGGTGGTCGAGGACGAAGGTGAGCTCAGGCAGTGCGGCCGCCGCCCCGACACAGGCCGGCAGTTGGTGCGGGAGGACGACCAGGTCGTAGACCAGCCCCGCCTCCGCCACGGCGGCCAGCCCGCGCCGAACGTCCGCCCGCAGCAGCCACTGCGGGTCTGCCTCGCCCTGGACCTGGTGGCGGATGCCCTTCAGATACCGGCCTCCGGGCAGCTCCCGCAGCCGGGCCAGTTCGTCGGCGACGTCGGGGCGGGTGAGGTCGGTCCAGCCGACGACGCCCGCGATGAGGTCGTGCTCGGCGGCGAGGGCGAGGAACTCCGGGGTCTCCTCGGCGACGGTGACCGTCTGGACGAGGACCGTGCGGTCGACTCCGGCGGCCCGCGCCTCGGGGGCGAGGTCGACGACCGTGAAGTTCCGTCGCAGTGGCCGGAGTTCGGGGCCGGTGATCCAGTCCTGGTCCCGGACCGAGAGGTCCCAGACGTGGTGGTGGGCGTCGACGATCGTCACGGCAGCTCCCATACGACGGGCAGGCCGGCGTCCGCGCCCTCGTCGGAGTAGTCGTGCACCACGTCCAGCAGTTCGGCCATGCGGGCCTGCCAGGCCACGTTGACCGGCAGCTTCTCCAGCTCGGCGAGGAGACGGCCGTAGTCCTCGCACTCCAGGACGTGGAAGAGGTCGGTGCCGCTGCGCCAGATCGTCCAGGAGGTGGCACCGGCCGCGCGGATGGCCTCCGTGAGTTCGACCGGCACCTCCTGGTGGGCGGCCTCGTACTCGGTGATGCGGTCCGCGCGGACCTTGGTGTGCAGGGCGACTCTCATGACGGTTCCTTGTCGGACAGCAGACCGGACTCCAGCAGCTCCTGCCAGAACGCCATCGGCACCTCCGTGGCGAACTGCTCGGCGCAGTCCCGGACTTCGTCGGCCGACCGGGCGCCCACGAGGACGCTCGCGACGGCCGGGTGCGCGGCGCAGAAGGCGAGGGCGGCGGCCCGCAGGGTGATGCCGTGGCGCTCGGCGAGGGACTTCATGCGCAGGGCGCGGTCCAGCAACTCCTGCGGGGCCTGCGCGTAGTTGTACGTCGCGTCGGGCCTCGGATCCGCCAGGAGGCCGGAGTTGAAGGCGCCGCCGACGACGACGGAGGTGTGGCACTCGACGGCCACGGGCAGCAGGTCGTCGAGCGCGCTCTGGTCGAGCAGCGTGTAGCGGCCGGCGCAGAGCACCACGTCGACGTCGGTGTCGGTGACGAAACGGGTGAGCATCTCGGCCTGGTTCATCCCGGCGCCGATCGCGCCCACCACGCCCTCGGAGCGCAGCTTCTCCAGCGCCGGATAGCCCTCGCGGAAGGCCTGTTCGGCGTGGTCGTCGGGGTCGTGCAGGTAGACGACGTCGACGCGGTCGAGGCCGAGCCGTTCCAGACTCTCCTCCAGGCCGCGTCGTACGCCGTCCGCGCTGAAGTCCCAGACGCGGCGGTGGGTGGCGGGGACGGCGAAGCCGCCCGCGAGGTCGTCGCCCGTCGCGTCCGTCAGCGGCTCCAGGCGGCGGCCGACCTTCGTGGAGATGGTGTACTCGCCTCGGGGGTGCTCCCGCAGCGCCTCGCCGAGGCGGCGTTCCGAAAGGCCGAGGCCGTAGTGCGGCGCGGTGTCGAAGTAGCGGATGCCCGCATCCCAGGCGGCGTCCACCGCCTCGTACGCCTGCTGCTCGCCGACCTCGCTGTAGAGGTTGCCGATGGCGGCCCCGCCGAAGGACAGCGGGCTGACCTCGACGTCGGCGCGGCCGAGCCGGTTCACCGGCCCACCGGCCTGAGGCGCAGGCCCTGCATGCCGCCGTCGACGGCGAGGGCGGTGCCGGTGGTGGCGCCGGAGAGCGGACTCGCGAGGTAGGCCACGGCGCTCGCGACCTCGGCGGCGCAGACGAGGCGGCCGGTGGGCTGGCGGGCCTCCAGTGCGGCGCGTTCGGCGGCCGGGTCGGCGGCCTTGGACAGCAGTCGTCCGACCCAGGGGGTGTCCACCGTGCCGGGGTTGACGCAGTTGACGCGGATGCCCTCGCGGACGTGGTCGGCGGCCATGGCCAGGGTGAGCGAGTACACGGCGCCCTTGGTAGCGCTGTACAGCGCCCGCTGCGGGAGCCCGGCCGTGGCCGCGATGGAGCAGGTGTTGACGATCGCCGCGTTGGCCGACTCCCGCAGCCGCGGGAGGGCGGCGCGGGCCACGCGGACCATGCCGACGACGTTGACGTCCATGACCCGGTGCCACTCGGCGTCGTCGTTGTCCTCGACGGTGCCCTGGGCGCCGACGCCGGCGTTGTTGATCAGCACGTCCAGTCCGCCTAGGTCGGCCACGGCGGCGGCCACGGCCGTGCGCACGGACGCGTCGTCGGTCACGTCGGCGCCGTAGGCGAGCAGCGGCTTCTCCACCGACGACGGGTCCAGGTCGAGGACGGCGACCTGGGCGCCGCGCGCGGCGAGGAGTTCGGCCGTGGCCCGGCCGATGCCGGAGGCGCCTCCCGTCACCAGCGCCTTGAGACCGTCGAAGTCGCTCATGCCGCGTGCCCCTTCTCGTCGGTGGCCCTGAGATCGGCGGCCCAGAAGGCGCCGTCCGGGAATGTGTACCGCGCGATCGACTCGGGCCGCATGGCGGCCGAGAAGCCGGGCGCGGTGGGTGCCGTGTAATGACCTTCCCTGATCACCACCGGGTCGAGGAAGTGGCCGTGCAGATGGTCGACGTACTCGATGACGCGGTCCTCGGTGGTGCCGGTGACGGCGACGTAGTCGTACATCGACAGGTGCTGGACGAGTTCGCACAGGCCGACGCCGCCGGCGTGCGGGCAGACCGGAACGCCGAACTTGGCGGCGAGCAGCAGGATGGCGAGGTTCTCGTTGACGCCGCCGACGCGGGCCGCGTCGATCTGGAGGACGTCGAGGGCGCCGGCCTGGAGAAGCTGCTTGAAGACGACGCGGTTCTGCACGTGTTCGCCGGTGGCCACCTTCACCGGGGCGACGGCCTCCCGGATCGCCGCGTGGCCGAGGACGTCGTCGGGGCTGGTGGGTTCCTCGATCCAGTACGGGTCGAACTCGGCGAGGGCCTTGGTCCAGCGGATCGCCTCGGCCACGTCCCAGCGCTGGTTGGCGTCGATGGCCATGCGGATGTCCGGGCCGACGACCGAGCGGGCGACCCGGCAGCGCCGTACGTCGTCCTCCAGGTCGGCGCCGACCTTCAGCTTGATCTGCCGGAACCCGTCGGCGACGGCCTCGGCGGCGAGCCGGGTGAGCTTGTCGTCGTCGTAGCCGAGCCAGCCGGCGGAGGTGGTGTAGGCGGGGTAGCCGCGCTCCAGGAGCCGGGCCACCCGCGCCTGCGCCCCCTCCCGTCCCCGGCGCAGGATCGTCAGCGCCTCCGCGGGCGTGAGCGCGTCGGTGAGGTAGCGGAAGTCGATCTGGCGGACGATCCACTCCGGGTCGGCGTCGGCCAGGAGCCGCCACAGGGGCTTGGCGGCCCGCTTGGCGGCCAGGTCCCACACGGCGTTCATGACGGCGCCGATCGCCATGTGCATCACGCCCTTCTCGGGGCCGAGCCAGCGCAGCTGGCTGTCGCCGATCAGGTCGCGGTTCAGGGTCCCCGGGTCGCCGCACAGTTCGTCGACGGGGCGGCCGACGACATGTCCGCGCAATGCCTCGATCGCGGCGACCTGGACCTCGTTGCCCCGCCCGATGGTGAAGGTGAACCCGTGCCCCTCCAGCCCGTCGGCCGCATCGGTGCGCAGGACGACGTACGCGGCCGAGTAGTCGGGGTCCGGGTTCATCGCGTCGGAGCCGTCGAGCTCGCGCGAGGTGGGGAACCGGATGTCATAGGTGTCGACCGCGGTGACGCGGGCGGGGGTGCCGGGGGTCGGGGACACGGAGGGCCTTTCGGTCGGTGACGGCGTGGTCGGGTCGGCGCTGGGTCAGTCCTGGGCGCGGCCCGTCGTCACGCGGGCGATCATGAGGGCGACCAGGATGATTCCGCCGTAGATGGCCTGGATCCAGAACGACGGCACCTGGGCGAGGGTCAGCAGGTTCTGGACGACGCCCAGGAGGAGCACGCCGGTCAGGGCGCCGAACATGGTGCCCTTGCCGCCGTCCAGGCTGATGCCCCCGATCACCGCGGCCGCGAACACGGTGAAGATCATGTTGTTGCCCTGGTTGGCGCTGATCGCCCCGACATAGCCGGTCTGGATGATTCCGCCGACGGCCGCGAGGGCTCCGGCGACGACGAACACGCCGAGCATCACGCGCTCGACCCGGATGCCGGCCGCGCGGGCCGCGTCCGCGTTGCCACCGATGGCGTACAGGGCACGCCCGACGCGGTGGTACCTCAGCACGAACCCGGTGACGGCGAAGGCAGCCGCCGCCAGCCACACCGACATCGGGATGCCGATGAACGTGGTGGTGGCGAGGGAGTAGAAGCTGTCGGGCATGCCGAACAGCGTCTTGCCCTTGGTCGCGCCGACCAGCAGTCCGCGCAGGACGATCAGCATCGCGAGCGTCACGATGAACGCGTTGAGCTTGAACTTCACCACCAGGATGCCGTTGAAGGCCCCGACGGCCCCGCCCACCGCGATGATCGCGAGCATGGCAAGGGCAGCGGGGAGTTCGGTGCCCCAGCCGGAGCTGGCGGCGGGCAGCACCAGGAGCGCTCCCACGGCGGGCGCGATACCGACGACCGACTCCAGGGAGAGGTCGAACTTGCCGGTGATCAGGACCAGCGACTCGGCCAGCACGACCATCGCGAGGGCGGCGGAGGCACCGAGGATGGAGATCAGGTTGCGCTCGGTGAGGAAGGAGTCGTTGACCACCGCACCGAGCACCATCAGCAGCAACAGGGCCGGTACCAGGGCGAGTTCGCGGGCTCGGCGGAGCAGGACCGTCCTGGCGGCACGGGCGTCCGGCACCTTCACGGGGAGGGCCGGTGGGGCCTTGGTGTCAGCCATGGTTGTCCACTCCTTCGATGGAGGCGATCAGCTCGTGGTCGTGCCAGCCCGCCGGGTGCTCGGCGACGACACGGCCGTGGAACAGGACGAGGACGCGGTCGCAACGGCGCAGGTCGTCGAGTTCGTCGGAGACGACGAGTACGGAGGTGCCGTCCTCGCGGGCGCTGTCCATGCGGGCGAGCAGGGACTCCTTGGACTTCACGTCGACGCCCGCGGTGGGGTTGATCAGCACGAGCAGGCGGGGGTCGGAGGCGAGGGCGCGGGCCATGACGACCTTCTGCGCGTTGCCGCCGGACAGGTCGGAGACGGGCTGGTCGGGGCCCTCGGCGTGGATGTCGAGGCGTTCGATGAGGGCGTGGGCGAAGCCGCGCCTGCGGTCGGTGCCGACGAAGCCGAAGCGGCCGAGCCGGTCGAGGACGCTCATGGTGGCGTTGTCGCCGATGGTCATGCCGGCGACGAGGCCCTGGTCGTGCCGGTCCCGGGGCACACAGGCGACCCCGGCCCGCAACGCGGCCTTCACGTCCCCGAACGGCAGCCGCTCACCGCCGAGTCGAGCGGTTCCGCCCGTCGGGGTGTGCAGTCCCGCGAAGGACTCGGCGAGCTCGACCTTGCCGCTGCCGCTGATCCCGGCGAGCCCGACGACCTCGCCGTGCCGGACGGTGAGGTCGATGTTCTCGTACGCCGGTGAGGTGAGCCCGCGGGCCTCTAGCAGGGCGGGGGCGTCATGGTCGACGTCCCCGGGGTCGACGGCCTGCTCGGCGATGGTCTCCAGGGACTCCCCCGCCATGGCCTCCACCAGGGCCCGGCGCGGGAGTTCGGCGACCGGGGCGGTGGTGATCCAGCGGGCGTCGCGCAGCACCGTGACGGTCTGGCAGACCTCGTACACCTCCTGGAGATGGTGCGAGATGAACAGGAAGGTGACGCCGGAGTCCTGGAGCGTCCGCATCCGTGTGAACAGCCGCTCGATCTCGCGGTTGTCGAGCTGGGCGGTGGGCTCGTCGAGAATGATGAAGCGGGCGCCGAAGCTCAGTGCCCGGGCGATCTCGACCATTTGGCGGTCCTCGACCTTGAGGTCGGCGGTGCGAACCTCGGGGTCGACGTGCACGTCCCAGGTGGCGAGGAGGTCGGCGGCCTCGGCGCGGAGCCTGCGCCAGCTGATGAAGCCGCGCCGGAGAGGCTGCCGGTTGATGAAGAGGTTCTCGGCGACCGTCAACTCCGGGACGACCGTGGGGTGTTGGTACACACAGGCCACCTTGCGACGCCAGGCGTCGCGGTCGGCCAGTGGGGGCGCGGGTTCGCCGTCGAAGCGGACGGTGCCCTCGTCGGATGCCTGGAGGCCGGTGAGGATCCTGACCAGGGTCGACTTGCCGGCGCCGTTGCGGCCGACGAGGGCGTGGGACTCACCGGGCAGGACGGTGAGCCGGCCGTCGGCGAGGGCGGTGGTGGGGCCGTACCGCTTGACGATGTCCCGTGCCTCGGCGAGGGGTGTGATCACAGCCGTACTCATTTGACCGTGTTGCCCCAGAGCTTGGGGTCGTCGACGTTGTCCTTGGTCACCAGCGGGGCGGGCAACTGGTCCTCCAGGATGCCGCTGGGCAGCTTGACGATGGTCGAGTCGTGGTCGGTGGGGCCGGGCTCGAAGGTCTTCCCCTCCATCGCCGCCTTGATGTAGTACATGCCGTACTTGGCGTACAGGTCGGCGGGCTGGGAGACGGTCGCGTCGATCTCGCCCTTGCGGATGGAGTCGAATTCCTGCGGGATGCCGTCGTTGGAGACGATCGTGATGTGCCCGTCCTGTCCGGCCTTCTTCAGCATGCCCTTGGACTTCAGGGTCTGCAGGGTCGGGGCGAGGTAGACGCCGCCGGCCTGCAGGTAGATGCCCTTGATGTCGGGGTTGGCGTTGAGGAGGGTGTCCAGCTTGGAGGCCGCGGTGTCGGACTCCCACTTGGCCGGTATCTCCAGGACCTTCAGCTTGGGGAAGTTCTTCTTCACGCAGGCGCGGAACGCCTCGGAGCGGTCACGGCCGTTGACGGAGGCCAGGTCGCCCATGATCTGTACGACCTTGCCGGAGGGGATCTGCTCGCCGAGGTACTGGCAGGCCTTCTCGCCGTACGCCACGTTGTCGGCGCGCACCACCATGGCGACCTTGCCCTTGTCCGGCGCCACGTCGACCGCGACGACCGGCACGCCCTTGCGTTCGGCCTGGTCGAGGCCGGCCTCGATGGCGGCGCTGTCGAGCGGGGCGACGACCAGGCCCTTCACGCCTTGGTTGAGCTGGTTGTTGATGTCGGTGATCTGCTGGGAGGGGTCGCTGTTGGAGTTGACCGTCTTGAGCGTGTCGACGCCTTCGGAGTCGGCCATCTTCGGCACGTAGTCGTTGTACGACTGCCAGAACGGCGAGGTGAGCAGCGGCAGGATCACCCCGACCTTGCCGCTGCCGCCGCCCTCCGCGCTCGCGGCGCCGGTGTCCTTGGTGCTGCCGCAGGCGGCGAGCACGAGGGAGGCGCCGACGACCGCGGCCACCGCCGTACCTCTCCGAGTCCTGTTCTGCTTCCGCGCTGTTGTGCCGTGCATCTGGCGGCTCCTCGTTGAGCGTGTTCGAGCACATGGTTCGAGCAGATGCCCGCATATTTATCAGACCACTTCCGGGGAGAACACCCTCCAGCGGCAGATTTTCCAGCATCGCGACCGTATTGGTCGGACCACCTCGCTGGTTAGACTGCGGCGCACCGGTGACAGGAGGAACGGCGTGAACGTGGACGAGACAGCCCCGCAGAAGGGCACCGTGACGCAGCGCGCCATCGAGCGGATCAAGGCGATGATCGCGGAGGGGCGGCTGGAGCCCGGCCAGCGGCTGCCGACCGAGCGCGATCTGGCGGCACAGCTGGGCATCTCCCGCAGCTCGATGCGGGAGGCGATCCGCGCGCTGACCGTGCTGGGGGTACTGGAGGCCCGGCACGGTTCGGGCATCTACGTGACCCAGCTGGAGGCCGGCGATCTGCTGGAGACGTTCGGGGTGGTCGCCGACCTGTCCCGGGGGCCGCGGCTCGTGGAGCTGCTGGAGGTGCGCCGCATCCTGGAGTCGACGGCGACGGCCCTGGCGGCGGCGCGTATCACGCCGGACCAGCTGGCGGAGGTCGAGAAGCACCTGACGGCGATGAACGCCACGGACGACCCCGAGGAGATCCTCGCCCACGATCTCGCCTTCCACCGCGAGATCGCGGCCGCCGCCGGCAACGAGACGATGGCCGCGATCCTGGAGGGCCTGTCCTCCCGCACGTTCCGCGCCCGCGTCTGGCGGGGCTACCAGGAAGAAGGCGCCTTCGCCCGCACCCGGCGCGAACACGCCGCGATCCACCGCGCCCTGGTCGCCCACGATCCGGAGGCGGCCCGGGCGGCGGCGGCCGCGCATGTGGGCGAGGTGGAGCAGTGGCTGCGGGCACAGCTCGGCGGGTGACCCGCGTCCTTCCGGTGCCGGGGTCTTCCCATGCCGGGTCCTTCCCGTTCCGCGTCCTACGGCCGTACGTCGAAGTCGTGGGCGTCGCCGAGGGGGTCCAGTGAGGTCTGTAGGGGTGCGGCGGACGCGGGGCGGCCGGGCTGGGCTCGTGCGACGAGCTTCAAGAGTGCCTCCAAGGCGCGATGGGGACGCCAACGCCCTTGCGTGTGAGGGCAGTTGGCGTCCCGATCCACGACGGCGCGCCGCCGTCCCCCGTCCGGGCTAAGCGGCCCGGCGCAGCCGCAGGGTCACCAGCTCGAAGGGCCGCAACCGCAGCGCGACGCGCCGCCCGTCGTACGCCGGCGCCTCGGGCAGCGCACGCTCCAGCAGATCCGTCGCCACGACGTCCGCGATCTCGAATCCCGCCGTCAGGGTGGCCCGTACGCGACCACCGTGGGCCTCATGGAGGCGTACCACCACGTCTCCGCTGCCGTCGTCGGCCAGCTTGACGGCGGTGACGACGACCGCGTCCTGATCGACGCCGACGAGCGGTGCCACCTCGTCGACGCCGCCGCTCACCCGTCGCTCGGGCAGGTTGATCCGCCAGCCCTCGCGCACCGCGTCCCCGATGCCCGCGCCCGGCACCAGGGCGTGCCGGAAGCGGTGGACACCCTGGTCGGTCTCGGGGTCCGGGAAGCGCGGGGCGCGCAGCAGGGAGACCCGGACGGTGGTGGTCGTGCCGCGGTCGCCGTCGGTGCGGACCGTGCGGGTCACGTCGTGGCCGTACGTCGAGTCGTTGACGAGGGCGACGCCCCAGCCCGGCTCCTCCAGGTGGACGAAGCGGTGGTTGCAGGCCTCGAACTTGGCCGCCTCCCAGCTGGTGTTGGTGTGCGTGGGCCGGTGGAAGTGCCCGAACTGGGTCTCCGACGCGTACCGCTCCGCGTGCACGTCCAGCGGGAAGGCGAGCTTCAGGAACTTCTCCGTCTCGTGCCAGTCCACCACCGTGTCGACGAGCAGACGCTTGTCGCCCGGCGCGAGGCTGAGCCGCTGCGTGACACGGGAGGAGCCGAAGGCCCGTACGACCCGGACTCCGTCCCCGCTCTCGGCGACCTTCTTCACGTCGGTCAGGTCGGTGACCGTGTTGCGGTAGAACTCGTCGACGTCCCAGGCGTCCCACATGTTCGGGAAGTCGGAGTGGAGTTGGAGGAGGTTCGCGGCGGCGCCCGGCGCGATCGTCTCGCGGTCGGCGCCGATGTCGTACACGGACACCACCAGGCCCCGTCCGTCGATCTCGACGCGCAGCAGGCCGTTGTCCAGGACGTGGCCGCCGTCGCGCCGTGGCGTCACCCGCGTCCGCCCCTGGGTCTCGGGGGTTCCGACGCCGCCCGCCGGGACACCTGCGCGGGTGTGCGGGGAGGAGTTGAACAGCAGGATCCGCTCCCCGTCCCCCGCCAGGGCCCGCTGTGCCGCACCGATGATCCCCGTGAGCTCCTCGGCGACCTGCTCGTAGGTCTTCCGCGCCTCCCGGTGCACCCACGCGATCGACGACCCGGGCAGGATGTCGTGGAACTGGTGCAGCAGCACCGTCTTCCAGATGCGGTCCAACTCCTCGTACGGGTAGGGGAATCCGGCCCGTACGGCCGCCGTCGCCGCCCACAGTTCGGCCTCGCGCAGCAGGTGCTCGCTGCGGCGGTTGCCCTGCTTGGTCCGGGCCTGGCTGGTGAGGGTGGCGCGGTGGAGTTCGAGGTAGAGCTCGCCGACCCAGACGGGCGGATCGGGGTATTCGGCCTCGGCCTTGCGGAAGAAGGCCTCGGGGGTCTCCCAGACGACGGTCGCCGAGCCCTCCAGGTCACGCAGCCGGGCCGCCTTGGCGACCATCTCGCGGGTGGTGCCGCCGCCCCCGTCACCCCAGCCGGTGGGGGCGAGGGAGTGCCGGGCGACACCCTTGTCCTTGAAGTTGCGGGCCGCGTGGGCGATCTCGCTGCCCTTCATGGAGCAGTTGTAGGTGTCCACGGGCGGGAAGTGGGTGAAGATCCGGGTGCCGTCGATGCCCTCCCACTGGAAGGTGTGGTGCGGGAACCTGTTCGTCTGCGACCAGGAGATCTTCTGTGTCAGCAGCCACTTGGAGCCGGCGGCCCTGATGATCTGGGGCAGTCCGGCGGCGAAGCCGAAGGTGTCGGGCAGCCAGGCCTCGTCGTTCTCGACGCCGAACTCGTCGAGGAAGAACCGCTTGCCGTGCACGAACTGCCGGGCCATCGCCTCCGACCCGGGCATGTTGGTGTCCGACTCCACCCACATCCCGCCGGCCGGCACGAACCGCCCGTCCGCGACCGCCTTCTTCACCCGCGCCCACACCTCGGGCCGGTGCTCCTTCACCCACGCCCACTGCTGGGCCTGCGACATGGCGAAGACGAAGTCGGGCTCGTCCTCGATCAGCGCGGTCATGTTGGAGGTCGTGCGGGCCACCTTGCGCACGGTCTCGCGCAGCGGCCACAGCCACGCCGAGTCGATGTGCGCGTGTCCGACGGCGCTGATGCGGTGGGCGGACGGTACGGCGGGGGCGGCGAGGACGTCGGTGAGCCGGGACCGGGCGCGGGCCGCCGTGCCGCCCACGTCCTGGAGGTCGATCGCGTCCAGCGCCTTCTCCACGGCCCGCAGGATCTCCCAGCGCCGCGCCGACTCCACCGGCAGCTCGGCCATCAGCTCGCCGAGCACCTCCAGGTCGAGCACGAGCTGCCACACCGTCTCGTCGAACACCGCGAGATCCATCCGGGTCAGCGTGTACTGCGGTTCGCCGCCGGCGGTCTCCTTGTCGCCCAACTGCGTGGGCAGGAAGGGGTGGTAGTCGAGGATGACCGGGTTGGAGGCGGCCTCGATGTGCAGCCGCACCTGCTCTCCGCCCTCGGCAGGGGCGCCGATGCGCACCCACTGGTTGCGCGGGTTGAGGCCCTTCACGGGCGTGCCGTCGGGCCGGTAGACGAGGCCCTCGCACTGGAAGCCTGGCATGTTCTCGTCGAACCCGAGGTCGAGTAGCGCCTCCACCGTCTTCCCGGCCCACGCCTCGGGGACGGTCCCGGTGACCCGGAACCAGCTGGTGCCCCAGGGAGCACCCCAACGCGTCCCCACCTCGACGGCCTCGGGTTCGGCCGCGAGCCCCTCGGCGACCGGCACCGGTTCGCCCGGCGCATGCCACACCGCCACGTCCAGTGGCACGGACTCGGGGTACACGGCGGGTCGGACGCGCTCGTCGAGGACGCGCTTGAGACGGGCTTCGACCAGGCTGCGGTCGTCATGCATGCGGGGTGCTCCAAGGCTGGGGGAACGGTTACCAGGGGTGGGTCACGGTGGCGGGGGCCGACGCTGTGTACAGCTCCCCTACGGCACGCAGTTCCAACCGTGCGGCCGCCTCGCCCTGTTCGGGCCGAAGACCGGCGACGAAGTAGGCGCGCTGGCAGGTTCCGCCGAGGAAGCGCCGGGTGCCGTCGGGCAGGACGCGGTGCAGGGTGTAGTGCCGTACGGCGTCCGGGGAGGCGTTCCAGGCCAGGCGTAGCTCGCCGCCGGAGGCACCGGTGATCCGCAGGCGGGAGGGAGGGGCGGGGGTGACGGGTTCGTTCCGTACGGCGATCCCGCCGAGCCGCCAGCTCACCGGGCCGTCGATCGCGGTGAGCCGGATCCCCAGCGCGCGCACGGTTCCGCTCAGGCCGGTGAGCCGTACGGTCGACGACTGCCACGTGTTGACCGAGTTCACAGGGAAGAAGGTGTACGGCGGTGTCGCCCCCGGCGCGCTCGGCTCGGCGGTGGCGACGCCCAGCTCGACGTTCACACGGCCCTCGTCGACCCGGTGCGTCAGCTCGACAACCGTGTCAACACTCAATGGCAGCCGTGTCGCATACACATCCACCACCACGGGTTCGTCGAGTTCACCGTCGACGAGCACACTGCTCCCGCCACACCACGCGTCGGCGAAGTCGAAGTTCACAGCCGGACGTTGCCCCTCGGTGTGCACGACCCAGCGCCGGGACGGCAGCCGGTCCTGCAACCCGAGATGGTTCCAGGGGGCGTCCGAGGTCACCTCCCCCGCCTCGTACCAGCGCAGCCCGTGCCCGGTGTTGAACACGCTCGCGAACGGCACCGACGTCGCGGTCGAACGGTCGGCGACGGACACGGCGGGTGCCCGCCAGCTGTCCGTGCCGTCCGGCGCGGACGGGTCGAGTGAGCGTCCGGTCCAGAACCGGTCGTCGGCTGCATGGAAGTCACCGGGTGCCCGACCCTCCGCCGGCAGGTGGTTGCGGGTCCACTCGGGCCGGTAGAAGCCGACCGACGTGACATGCGCCTTGTCCGACGGCACGATCGCGTCCCACCGCACGGACGAGTTCCACCCGTTCGCCTCGACATCGACACCCGCCCACAACTCGTACCGGCTGCGGCCGAGTTGCTGGGCCCGCCGCCCCGACGAGGACAGACTGCCGGCCGTCCACCGGAAGTCGACGAACATGTCGTCGGCGGCCTGGAAGAACGCCTCGTTCTGCGAGTTGAGCGCCCCCTGCCAGCTCACGCTCCCGTTCACGGTCATCGAGTCGTACCAGGTCACCCGCTGTCCCTTGCCCTGGGCGAGCGATTTCAGCTCCCGCAGGAAGCCGAGCATGGCGGCACCGAGAGCGGCGTCCCCGCCACTGGTCTCGGCGTTCACGAACCACCCGTCGAACCCGTACGCCTCCGCGACCGCCACCAGCCGCTCGGCCAGCGGATACCGCCCGGCGGCGTCCTTCTGCACCAGGTCCCGCGTCCACCGCAGCTGCCCGCCGTAGGCGACGGGCGGCAGGAAAACGTTCCCGAGGACGGGCACCCCGTGCCGGTGGGCGGCGTCCACGATCGGCGCGTTCGGCGCGAGGATCAGCCCCTCCCCCGACGAGCCGCCCCAGAACACCAGCTCGTCGATGTACGCCCAGTGGGTGAGGGCGTAGTAGTCGGCGGTGGCCGAGCCCTGGGAGGGGTTGCTCGCGGTGGGCCCGAAGGACACGAGGGACTGGATACGGGCCTGCCCTGCGCGGGCCGTGGCGTTGGCCGGGGTCGGGGTGAAGCGCGGGGCCAGCGGCACGGTCGACGCGTTGAAGGCGAGGTCCGGGTCGTCGGCGGGGCGCCAGGACTTCAGGCCGCGCCAGGTGATGCCGGGGCCCGGGGTGCCGGAGGGCAGGGAGTCCGGGTACCAGTAGGAGGCGTACGGCTGGAGGGCGGCGGGCCTGGTCCTGGGGGAGGCCGTCGCGGGCGAGGAGGTCAGCGGCAGCAGGGCGGCGGCGCCGGCGAGCAGGACGGTGCGTCTGGTGGGTTTCACGAGCGGGTGCCTCCTTGGAGTCCTTGTGGGGCGGGGAGTACCTGATCGGGAGTGACGACCTCGGTGACGCCGCGCGCGGCCAGGTGGTCCTGGTCGTCGGCGCGGGTGTCGAGGACGGTGGTGGGGCGGGCGCCGTCGGCGGTGAGCTGGAAGAAGGCGTCGAAGACGGTGCCGCCGGGGGCGCAGGCCGAGCGCACGGCCGGGTCGGCGGGGACCACGAGTGCGGTGGTCCGGGGCGCGGGCGCGTACGTGTGCCGCTCACTCGCGGCCCGGGCCAGCACGCCGGCCGTGTCCTTCGGTTTCCGGTCGTTGGTCAACAGGCCCAGCCCGTATTCGAGTGCGGGGAAGTCGGCCAGTTCCCGGGAGACGTCGTGGGAGCACCACCAGGTGATGCCCCACAGGTCGGGGCAGTCCAGGGCATGGGTCACGGTCGCCCCGGTGAAGGCGGCGGCGTGCTCGGGCGGGACCAGGGGCGCCGGCGCGCCGACCTCCTGGAGCCAGACGGGGCGGTGCGGGTCGTCGGCCCAGGCCTTGCTCAGCTCGACGAGGTACGCGGCGTGGTGCTCGGCCGGCACGGAGGTGCGGCCGTGGCGCTGGGCGGTTCCGTTGAAGACCCAGGAGTGCACGGCGGTGACGGCGCCGTGCCGGGCCGCCTGGGCCGGCGTGAACGGCTGGTCGTCCTGGTACCAGGTGGCGTCGTACTCGGCGTGCAGGTGCAGCCGCCCCGGGGCGCCTTCCTCGCAGGCGGCGAGCATGCGGGTGAGCCAGGCGTCGATCTGCTCGGCCGTTGCCCGGTCGGGGTCGGGGTGCGGGCCCGCCGAGAACTGGTTGACCTCGTTACCGAGGGTCATGCCGACGAAGTTGGGGCGGTCTGCCAGCGCCGACGCCAGTGTGCGCAGGTAGGCGGCCTGGCCCTCGACGGCTTCCGGGTCGGTGAAGAGGTTGCGCCGGTGCCAGGTCCGGGTCCAGGCCGGCAGGAAGTCGAAGCTGCTCAAGTGGCCTTGCAGTCCGTCCACGTTGACGTCGAGGCCGCGTTCGGCTGCGGCGTCGACGAGCCGTACGAGATCCGATACGGCCCGCTCACGGATCAGGGTGCGGTTGGGCTGGAAGTACGGCCACAGCGGGAAGACCCGGATGTGGTCGAGGCCCAGCGCCGCGATGGAGTCGAGGTCGGCGCGTACGGAGTCGAGGTCGAAGTCGAGCCAGTGGTGGAACCACCCTTCGCTGGGGGTGTAGTTGACGCCGAAGCGCACGGCAGAAGGCATGCGGTGTCCTTGCTAGGCGGGGGGTTGGGGGTTCAGCCCTTCACCGCGCCCTCGCCGACGCCGCGGAAGAAGTACCGCTGGAGGCAGGCGAACAGGGCGATCAGCGGCGCCACGGCGATGATCGTGCCGGCGGCGACGAGGCGTTCGTCGTTGGCGAAGGTGCCGTGCAGATAGTTGAGTCCGATGGTCAGCGTGAACTTGGACGGGTCGCTCAGCACGATCAGCGGCCACAGGAAGTCGTCCCAGGCACCCATGAACGCGAAGATCGCGACGACGGCGACCGTCCCCTTCACGGACGGCAGCGCGATCCGCAGGAACCGCTGCCAGACGTTGGCCCCGTCGACATAGGCGGCCTCCTCGATCTCGTACGGCAGGTTGAGGAAGGCGTTACGCATGAGCAGCACGTTCAGGGCGCTGATGGAGCCGGGCAGCACGACGCCGACGAGGGTGTTGTTGAGGCCGAGTTCCCGCATGGTCGTGAACTGGGCGATGATGATGCCCTCCACGGGCACCAGCATGGCGAGGATGAAGGCGAGGGTGGCCGCGCGGCGGCCCCGGTAGCGCAGCCGCGCGAGGGCGTAGCCGGCGAGGGCCGCGCCGACGCAGTTGGTGACGACGTTGGCGGTGGCGACCTTCAGTGAGTTGAGGGCGTAGTCCCAGACGGGGATGGTGTCGGCGACGCGCTCGTAGTTGTGCAGCGTCGGCTCGCCCGGGAGGAACTTCGGCGGGGAGCTGAAGATGTCCTCGGTCGGCCCCTTGAGGGAGGTCGACAGCTGCCAGAGGAACGGGCCGACGGTCAGGGCGAGGACGGCGAGCAGCAGCAGGTAGCGCAGGGTGAGTTCCCACACCCGTACGCGGCGGCCGTTCTCGTCGGTGACGCGGGCTTCGCGGGCGGCGGCCGGGGGTCTGGACGCGGTGGGACGTACTTTCTCCAGCACGCTCATGACTCCTCCCTCCGGTCGGCGCGCAGCACGAGCAGCATCAGGGCGACGGTGACGACGAAGACGACGACGGAGATGGCCGAGGCGTAGCCGACGCGGCCGGTGAGGCCGGTGCCGGTGCGCTGGACGAGCATGACGAGGGTGGTGTCCTCGCCCGCCGGTCCGCCGCTCGGGCCGGCCATCAGATACACCTCGGAGAACACCTTGAAGGCGGCGACCGAGGACAGCGCCCCGACCAGGACCATGGTCGAGCGGACGGCGGGCACGGTGACGGTGACGAAGCGGCGGATCGCGCCGGCGCCGTCCACGGCGGCCGCCTCGTGCAGCTCGCGCGGCACGTTCGCCAGCGCCGCCAGATAAATGATCATGTAGTAGCCGAGGCCCTTCCAGACCGTCACGGCCATCGCGCTCAGCAGGAGCAGCCACTGGTCGCTGAGAAAGCCGACCCGGCCGACGCCGATCGCCTCCAGCAGCGAGTTCACCAGTCCGCGCTCGTCGAGCAGCCACACCCAGATCAGCCCGACGACCACGATCGAGGCGACGACCGGGGTGTAGAAGGCGGACCGGAAGAAGGTGATACCGGGGATGTTCTTCTGCACGAGCAGCGCGAGCAGCAGCGGCAGGACCACCAGCGCGGGTACGACTCCGAGGACGTACAGCGTGCTGTTGCGCAGGCCGATCCAGAACATCTCGTCGTTCAGGAGCTCACGGAAGTTCGCCAGGCCCACGAACTCGCCCGGGATCAGGGTGCGGCGGTCGGTGAAGGCGTTGACCACCGTCGAGACGAACGGGTACAGGATGAAGGCGCCGATGATCAGCATCCCAGGGGCGGCGAACAGCCAGGGACTGGTGGGCAGTTGGCGCCGCACCCGCTGTTCGGGACGCCGTGTCCGGGAGACGGTCGAGGTGGCCATCGCCCGCTACCCCTGCTGCTGGAGAAGCCGGTTGCAGGCCTCGACAGCGTTGTCAAGAGCTTCCTTCGGGCTCTCCTTGCCCTGCAACGCCTTGGCGACCTCGTTGCGCAGTTCGGTCTTCATCTGCTCGCTGAACAGCACGGGCGTGTAGTTGACCGCGTTCTTCAGCGACTTGGCGGCGGCGACCCGCACCCGCGTCTCGTCTGTGCCGTCCTCCTTGGTGAAGTACGGGTCGTCGAGCGAGCCGGCGGTGCTGGGGAAGATGGCGACCTGCTTGGCGAACGACATCTGGTGCGCGGCGTCGGTGACGTAGTGCGCGAAGGCGACCGCGGCGGGGGTGCGCTTGGTCTGTGCGTTGACCATCACGCCCATCACGTACATGTTGACGTGGCCGGTGCTGGTGATCTGGTCGGTGATGCCGATGTTCTTGTACAGGTTCGGCGCCTGCTTCTTGAAGTTGCCGAGGTCGAGCGCGCTGCCGGGGTTCATGGCGACGGCGCCGGTGAGGAACTTCTTGCCGGACGACTCGGGAGTGGCCGTCAGGGCCTGCGGGTCGAGGGCCTTGGCGTCGTACAACTCCTTGTACTTGGTGAGGAGTTCGACTCCCTTGGCGTCGTTGAAGGTGAAGGCGTCGCCGTCCTTGTTCATGAGCTGGACGCCATAGCGGCCGAAGTCCTCGATGGTGGGGACGTTGGCGAGGGTGGCGACCTTGCCGTCGGTCTTCTCCGCCATCCTCAGCGCGGCGGCGAAGACTTCGTCGTACGTCTTCGGCGGCTGCTCGGCGTCGAGGCCGGCCTCCTTGAACAGGGTCTTGTTGTAGAAGAGCGGGCCGGTGTTGAGGTACCAGGGGAAGGCGTACGTCCCCGTCATGCCCGGTATCCGATGGCTGGCCCAGGCGCCGGGCAGGTACTCCTTCTTGTACTGGGACGCCGCCTTGTCGAGGTCGAGCGCGAGGCCGGCCTCGGCGAGCGGGGCGACCAGGTCGGGCGAGACGTTGACGACGTCGGGGAGGGTGCCGCCGGCGGCGTCGGCGCTGATCTTGTCGGCGTAGCCCTCGGCGGGCTGGTCGATCCACTTGACGTCGGTGCCGGGGTGCTTCTTCTCGAAGTCGGCGATCAGGCCTTCGAAGTAGTCCTTGAAGTTGGCGCGGAGATTCCAGGTCTGGAAGGTGATGTCGCCCTCGACCTTGCCGGAGGCGTCGGCGGCGGCACCGTCGCCCCCTCCCGAGCCGCAGGAGCTCAGCGGCAGGACGACACAGACGGCGATTGCGGCAGCGAGGGCTCTACGGGAAACGGGCACCGTGAACCGTCCTCCTTTTATGGGCGGGTTGGTGACGAGGCAGACCCTGCACGCCGTTCCACGAGCCCGTCAATGGCTGTCGCGCAGCTAATTTCATTAGTGACTAATGCGCATTAGGATCACCGAGCTGAACCGCATTAGTGCATACTGCTCCGGGAATGTGTCGCCCGAATGGGGAATCAGGGGAACCACCATGTCAGGCAAGCGGTCACCGGCCCGTCGGCCGACGATGAAGGACATAGCGCGGCACGCCGGCGTCTCGCAGAGCGCCGTCTCCTTCGCCTTGAACGGACGACCCGGCGTCTCGGAGGACACCCGTGACCGCGTGCGGCGGGTCGCCGAGGAGCTGGGCTGGCGGCCCAGCACGGCGGCGCGGGCCCTGTCCGGGGAGGGCGCCGCGACGGTCGGCTTCGTGCTGGCGCGGCCCGCGGACACGCTGGGTGTGGACTCGTTCTTCCTGCAACTCGTCTCCGGTATCCAGGAAGTGCTGGCGGAGCGCCATCTCGGGCTGCTGTTCCAGGTGGTGGAGGACGTCGCGGACGAGTGCGCGGTGTATCGGCGCTGGTGGGCCGAGCACCGCGTGGACGGCGTCCTCGTCGTCGACCCGCGCACGGACGATCCCCGCCCCGATCTCCTCGACGAACTCGGCCTGCCCGCCGTGGTGATCGGCGGCGCACCCGACGACCGGCACCCCGGCCTGTCGACCGTGTGGGCGGACGACGCGGGCGCGATGGCCTCGGTCGTGGACGGCCTCCACGCCCTCGGGCACCGGCGGATCGTGCACATCGCCGGACTGCCGGGGCTCGCGCACACGGAGCGCCGCATCCGCACCCTGCGTGCCGAGGCCGGGCGGCGCGGCCTGTCCGAGGTGAAGTCCGTGACCACCGACTACTCCGACGCCGAGGGCGCGGCGGTCACCCGCCGGGTGCTGGAGGGTCCCACTCCCCCGACCGCCCTGATCTACGACAACGACGTGATGGCCGTCGCCGGTGCCGCCGCGGCCGCCGAACTCGGCTTCTCGGTACCGGCCGACGTCTCGGTGGTGTCCTGGGAGGACTCGGCGCTGTGCCGCATGGTCAAGCCGTGGCTGTCGGCGCTGTCCCGGGACAGCGTGGAGTTCGGACGCACGGCGGCTCGCGAACTGACCGCCCTGGTGGTCGGGGGGTCGGCGCGGGCGGTCCGGGTGCCGGTGCCGCGGTTGGTGGAGCGGGG
>CBFGZZ010000105.1:0-24589 GCA_965653385.1 uncultured Streptomyces sp.
TTCGGCGCGGTCGACTTCCTGGAGGGCGAGGGCGTCTGGCACCGCGACATCAAGCCGGACAACATCGCCATCCGCATCCGCCCCAACCGCACCCGCGAACTCGTCCTCATCGACTTCTCGCTCGCCGGCTATCCGGCGAACAAGACCGACGCGGGCACCGACGGCTACCTCGACCCCTTCGTCGACGTCATCACGCGCGGCACCTACGACTCGCACGCCGAGCGCTACGCCGTCGCCGTCACCCTGCACCAGATGGCCTCCGGCGAGTTGCCCAAGTGGGGCGACGGCACTGTCCTGCCGCGCATGACCGACGCGAAGGAGTGGCCGTACCCGACCATCGCGGCCGAGGCCTTCGACCCGGCCGTACGGGACGGACTGGTCGCCTTCTTCCAGAAGGCCCTGCACCGCGACGCGGCCAAGCGATTCCCCGAGCTGAAGCCGATGCGGGACGCCTGGCGCAAGGTCTTCCTCGACGCCTCGCAGACGGTCCCGTCCAGCCACCGTTCCCGGCACCCGGCCGCCGCGACCACGGGAGAGGGGACACCCGCCGAGGGCACCGCCGCTGCGGCGATCGCGGACGCCGAGCCGGAGAGCGCGGACCAGCAGCGCGACCGGCTCGCCGCCGAGGTCACCCGGGACACCCCGCTGACCGTGTCCGGCCTCACTCCCGCCGCCCAGTCCTTCCTCTACGGTCTGGGCATCACGACAGTCGGCGAACTCCTCGACTACAGCCGCCGCAAGCTCGTCAACGCCCCCGGCCTCGGCGCCAAGACCCGCAACGAGGTCCAGCAGCGCCAGCGCGAGTGGGGCGAGCGGCTGCGCGAGATCCCCGTCTCACCGCTGACGCCGAAGGGCCGCGCAGAGGCCAAGGAAGAGCTGGACCAGCTCACCGCCGCCGAGTCGGCCCTCGTCGGCGAACTCGCCACGGGCCCCTCGGCGGGCACGCTGCCCCCGCGCACCCTGCGCTCCGTCAGCCTCGACACCCTCGCCACCGTCTTCGTGCCCGCCGTCAACAACAACGGCTCCAACCGCAACAAGGCGGAGATGGTACGGCTGTTGCTGCGCCTGCCCGACGAGCACGGGGTCCTGCCGGACATCGGGGTCTGGCCGAAGCAGAAGGATGTCGCGGAGGGCCTTGGGCTGAGCCATGGCCGTATCCCGCAGATGCTCAAGGAGGAGCGCAAGCGCTGGAAGGCCGAGCCTGCCGTCCAGGCGCTGCGCGAGGAGATCATCGACCTGCTGGTGAGCATGGGCCGGGTCGCCTCGGCGGTGGAGATCGCGGATGCCCTGGCGGTCCGGCGTGGCACGCATCTCGCCGGGCGCGAGCAGCGGCGCGCGATGGCGCTGGCGGCGGTACGGGCCGTGGTCGAGGTGGAGCAACTGGCCCCACAGGAGGCCGAGTTCCAGCACCAGCCGAACCGCAAGGCGACGGACGAGTCCCTGGGCGCCGGCCTGCTCGCCCTCGACGTACGGGAGACCGACGGACCGGACACCCCGACCGCGCCGGGCCTCCTGGAGTACGCGGCACGGCTGGGCAAGACGGCGGACAGGCTCGCGAGGCTGGACACGTTGCCGACGGCGGCGACCGTTCTGGCCGAGCTGGGAGCGCTCACGGTGCCGCCGGGTGCGGTGGACTGGGACGAGCGGCGCATGGTGGAGTTGGCGGCTGCAGCGTCCGTGAACGCTGCCGCCACTCCGCGCCTGGAGATCTACCCGCGCGACCTGTCGCTGGTCAGAGCGCTGCGCCTCACGCAGGCCGGGCTTGTCCGCTGGATCCCGGGTATGCCGGAGGGGCAGCAGCCGGGTCTGACCGGGGAGGCGGTGCATGAGCGGGTCCGTGCTCGCTTCCCGGAGATGGTCGTTCCGGATGGGCGTGGCGGCACGCACCACGAACTGCCGACGGGGGGCCCGCTCACCAAGGCGTTGCGTGACGCCGGCTTCGAACTGTCGCTCAACATGCACGAACGCGAGGGCGTGCTGCGCTACTTGCCGACGCGGGTCGATGACGCGTCGAGCTACCTCACGACGGGTGCGTGGCGGCAGTCGACGCGTACGGGTGCGGTGACGCGGTACGCCGACGATCCGCAGCTCGCGGGCGCGGTGCACGCGGAGGAACGGCTGCTCGCGTCGGCCCGCCGGGACGGGTTCCGGGTGCTGACCGTACGGCAGCAGTTGGTGCGGGACGCGGTGCGGGAGCTGGGTGCCGGGCGGTTGGGTACGGATGCGGTGTCGGTGACGGAGCTGTTCCTCGAGGCGCTGCATGCGCAGGTCACGCCTGGCACCAAGCCCACTTGGGAGACGCTGCTGAAGGCGGATGCCGCAGAGGCGGGTTCGAAGGGGGCGGTGCGGTTCGCGGAGTTTGCGCGGACGGCGTGGGGTGTGGTGGAGCCTCGGATCGCGGAGCTGGTGGAGGTCGGTGGCGGGGGAGGCGGGGCCGGTCCTGTGCTGCTGACGGAGGCCGGGGTGTTCGCGCGGTACGACGCGATGGGGGTCCTGGACCGGCTGGCGTCGGTGGCTCGGCGGGGCGGGCGGGGGCTGTGGCTCCTGGTTCCGCAGGCCGACCCGTCGCGGGAGCCCCGGCTGGGGCAGGTGGCCGTGCCGTATCAGGCCGGCCTGGGGGAGTGGATTCAGCTTCCGGATACGTGGGTGGGTAATGCCCATCGGGGGTCCGGTGAGGGCGTGGCCAGTGCTAGTGCCAGTGGTGTCGAGGGAGACGTCAAGTGATCGACCGCAAGGCTCTGTTGGATGACCTGAAGCAGCAGGTCAAGGCGGTCGAGACTGACCTTGGGCGCCAGGTGAAGGCGCTGGAGGGCGTCGGTGCGCGGCTGAGGGCTGAGTACGACCAGGCGCGCAAGCTGGGGCGTACGGCGGCGACGTGGACCTCGTGGCTGGACGAGCGGGTTACGCAGGTCGCGGTGGCGTGGGTCCTGGGGAGTGTCTTCGTACGGTTCTGTGAGGACAACCGACTGATCCCGGAGCCGTATCTGACGGGGCCGGACGAGGATCGGCGCGAGCTGGCGGAGTCTCGGTACGACGCGTATGTGGAGTCGGATGAGGATCCGACGTATCGCGGGTGGCTGGAGAAGGCGTTCGAGGAGCTGGGGCAGGGGCAGGCGGGGCGGCTTCTTTTTGATAAGCGGCACAACCCGCTGTATCAGGTTCCGCTTTCGCATGATGGGGCTCGGGAGCTGGTGGAGTTCTGGCGGGGGAGGGACGAGGGGGGTGTCCTTGTCCATGACTTCACCGACCCGCTGAACGAGGACGGTACGGAGGGGTGGGACACGCGGTTCCTGGGGGATCTGTATCAGGACCTGAGTGAGGCGGCGCGGAAGACGTATGCGCTGCTGCAGACACCGGAGTTCGTGGAGGAGTTCATCCTCGACCGGACGATGAATCCGGCTGTGCGGGAGTTCGGGTACGAGGAACTGAAGATGATCGACCCTACGTGTGGGTCGGGGCACTTTGTGTTGGGGGCGTTTCGCCGGTTGGTGCGGCTGTGGGGGGAGGGGCAGCCTGGGCGTGACGTGCACGAGCGGGTGCGGGCTGCGCTGGACTCGGTGCACGGTGTGGATATCAACCCGTTTGCGGTGGCCATTGCTCGGTTCCGGTTGCTGGTCGCGGCTATGGCGGCGAGTGGTGTGCGGGCGCTGAGGGAGGCTGCGAAATATGAGTGGCCGATTCATCTGGCAGTGGGTGACTCGCTCATCAAACACCGACACAAGCAAGGGAATCTGTTTGACGGCTTGGAGGAGGAGGGCACGGATGAGCTGGCCGACTTCAAGTATGAGACTGAGGATGTACACGAGCATCCGGAGATTTTGCGGCCGGGGCGGTATCACGTGGTGGTGGGGAATCCGCCGTATATCACGGTGAAGGACAAGAAGCTCAATGAGCTTTATCGGGGGCTGTACGATGCTTGTTCGGGTACGTACGCATTGTCTGTGCCATTTGCTCAGCGGTTCTTCGAGCTCGCGAAGGTTGGAGACACGGAGAGCGGGCTCTGCTATGGAATGGTCGGGCAGATCACCGCAAATTCCTTCATGAAGCGAGAATTCGGGACTCGACTTATTGAGACGTATTTCGGTCACGAGGTGGAACTGACCGAGGTTATTGACACCTCAGGGGCTTACATTCCGGGGCATGGGACACCTACGGTCATCCTTGTGGGGAAGCGACGCGGCGGAATTAGACGCTCGGGGGTCATCCGCACTGTGCGAAGCATCCAGGGTGAGACGTCCCCGCCGGAAAAGGCTGAGAACGGCAAGGTCTGGAACGCAATCGTGGACCAGATCGACAGGCCAGGATCCGTCACCCGGTGGGTTTCGGCAGATGATCTGGAGCGCCGGCGCTATTTCGGCAAGCAGCCCTGGGTTCTGGTCGACGGTGGCCTTGAGATGGTTGAGCAGCTCTATAGCGCATCCACTGGCCAGCTCGGCAGCATGGCCGACGCTATTGGCCGCACCACTCACACTGGCCTCGATGACGCTTTCTACATGCCTGTGTCAGCGTCCAAGACTCTCTCCTTGACGGACTACTCAGTGCCAGTAGTGCTTGGCGATGGGGTGCGAGACTTCGAGGCTACTGCACCCAACGTAACATTCTTCCCCTATGGTCAAGATGGACACCCGCGGGCAGTCAATACGCACGGATCTACTTTCTTGTGGCCCAATCGAACCGCACTCCAGCGACGAATTGACTTCGGTCAGACACCAACGGAACGAGGCCTCCGCTGGTTCGACCACAGCATGTTCTTCCCTAAGAGGTATGCCTCGCCCCTCGGAATCACATTCTCATTCGTGGCGACACACAACCACTTCGCACTGGACCGTGGTGGAAAGGTCTATAACCGCCATGCGCCAGTAATTAAGCTGCGGGAGAATATGGGCGAAGAGGAGCACTTGCGACTGCTTGGGCTTCTAAGTAGCTCTACAACCTGCTTTTGGCTTAAGATGGTCAGCCATGGTAGGGGGAACGGCGGAGTCAACGAGGGACTTCGGGGCGAGAAATGGGAGGAGTTCTATGAATTCACAGGAACCAAGCTCCAAGAATTCCCGCTGCCGGCCGAGTACCCCGCCCGTCTTGGCGCCGCCCTGGATGTTCTAGTTCAAGAACTCGCGGCGACCAGCCCCTCAAGTATTGTGGCGCAGGGAGTACCGAAACCCGCCGCCCTGTACGCGGCCAGGGCCTCGTGGGAGGCCATCCGTGCGCGGATGGTTGCTTTGCAAGAAGAACTCGACTGGCAAGTCTACGCCCTCTATGGAATTTACGACGACCTCCGAGCCCCGGAATCCGACGTTCCCGAACTAGCCCCTGGGCAGCGGGCCTTCGAATTTGTCCTCGCTCGCCGAGCCAAAGAGGGCACCGCGTCCACCGACTGGTTCAGGCGTCACAACATCACAGCATCGATCCACTTCCCAGAAGACTGGCCCTCCACATACCGGGAGGTTGTTCAGAAGCGGATCCACGCCATCGAGTCGTCCCGCGCCATCGGCATGGTTGAGCGTCCCGAGTACAAGCGTCGCTGGGCCACCGAAGGATGGGACGTGCTCCAGGAGAAGGCACTGCGATCCTGGCTGCTCGACCGGATGGAGAAGCGGGACCACTGGTTCGACGAGAACGGTCAGCCCACCATCCTCAACCTGGCCCGTCTCACCGACGTCCTCTCCCGCGATGAGGACTTCGTCTCCGTCGCCAAACTCTATGCGCCCCGCAAGGAACTCGCGAAGGTCGTCGCCGAGCTGATCACCGACGAGCACGTGCCGTTCCTCTCCGCCCTCCGCTACAAGCCCTCTGGCCTGAAGAAGCGCGCCGACTGGGAAGAGGTGTGGGACCTCCAGCGCAAGGAGGATGCCGCACCCGACGAGCCCTCCAAGCGGAAGATCCGGGACTCCATCCCCGTGCCGCCGAAGTACACCTCGGCTGACTTCCTCCGCCCCTCCTACTGGAGGGCGCGCGGCAAGCTCGATGTGCCCAAGGAGCGGTTCGTCTCCTACGGGCAGTCCAACGCCGCCACCCCCGAGCTGTACGGCTGGGCCGGTTGGGACCACCGTGAGCAGGCCCAGGCCCTCGCCACGTACTTCACCAACACCGCCCTGTCCACCGAGGAGATCACGCCCTTCCTCGCCGGCCTGCTGGAACTCCAGCCGTGGCTGTCCCAGTGGCACAACGAGTTCGACATGCTCTACAGCGGCTCCCCGGCGGACTTCTTCGCCGGTTACCGCCAGCAGAAGCAGGGCGAGCACGGACTCACGGACGACGATCTCCGTAACTGGAAGCCCCCGGCCGCAACCCGAGCTCGTCGGACAGCCGTGAAGAAGTAGCCGTAAACGACTCGGTGTTGTGCCCGTACGCCGATACCGAGTCGGTTGGACGAGGGGCCGCCGGGTGCGTGTGCGAGGGGCCCCCGGTCGGTACGCGCAGCTCCGCCCAGACCGTTTTGCCGGGGGCGGCTTGGCGCGGGGTGACGCCCCAGTGGTCCGCGAGGACATCGACGAGGTGGAGGCCGCGGCCGGACTCGGATGCGGAGTCGGGGGTCGGGGGAGTCGACGGGGGCTGTTTCTCGGCTCGGGTGTCGGTCACCTCGATGCGGAACGTCTCGTCGGCCAGGGTGAGTTGGAGATGGAAGTCCCGGCCGGGGACGTGGCCGTGCTGTACCGCGTTGGCGGTCAGTTCTGCCGCGATGAGGGTGAGCGTTTCGTTGACCGGGGTCGTGTACGGGTAGCCCCACTCGTTCAGGCGGTGCGAGACGAGGCGGCGGGCGAGGCGGGCGCCGCGCGGCGTTGAGGTGAACCGCATGGCGAACTCGCGTTCGGGTGCGGTGGGCTCTGGCATATGCCCGTTCGTGGGAGTTGCTGACTTCATGAGGTGAACGGTTGCGGACTGTGCGTAGCGTTGAACAGGAGTGATGCGCTGACCGGTACGGGTTGTATGCGTTGGCGGTGCGCTTGTGTGCGGTGCGGGGCGTGACCGGTTCCCAAGCCGTGCGTTGGGTGGAGTCCGGTGGCTGTGGTACGGGAGGAGCGGCGACGTGAGCGACGAGGTTCAGCAGCCGGAGTATGAGTTCGGGACGGGCATTCTGTGCGTGTTCGGGCGGCAGCTGAAGCTGTTCCGGGAGCGGGCGGGGCTGGACCGGACGAAGTTCGGGTCGCTGACGGGGTATTCGGCCTCGACCATCGCGGCGTTCGAGCAGGGGAAGAGGATTCCGCCGCCGAAGTTCATCGACCGGGCGGATGAAGTGCTCGACGCGGGCGGGGTGTTGAGCGCAAGTAAGGAGGAGGTGGCTCGCGCTCAGTATCCGGCGTTCTTCCGGGATGCGGCGCGGTTGGAGGCGGAGGCCGTTGAGCTGCATGTGTACGCGAACCAGGCGGTGCCTGGGCTGTTGCAGACCGATGAGTACGCGCGGGCGGTGTTCACCAATTGGCGGCCCCTGCTGCACGAGGACGTCGTTGAGCAGCGGGTGGCTGCGCGACTGGCTCGGCAGGAGATCTTCTGCCGTACGCAACTGCCCACCATCAGCTTTGTCATCGAGGAGTCGGTGCTGCGTAGGCCGCTGGGCGGATGGGGCGTCATGCGAGGCCAGTTGGAGCACATCCTGCTGCAAGGGCAGCGGCGTAACGTGGAAATTCAGGTGCTGCCGATCGAGCGGGAAGAGCACGCTGGACTGGCTGGTCCGTTCACCTTGATCGAAACGAAGGAAGGGCGCAGGATCGCGTACGTGGAGGCACAACAGGACAGCCGCCTCTACACGGCGCGGAAGCCGGTCCGGGAGATCGAGGAGCAGTACGGACTCCTACGAGCCCAAGCGCTCACTCCGCGCGAGTCGCTGGCCTTCGTCGAGAAGTTGCTTGGAGAGAGATGAACGCCCAACAGCCCATAACGCCGGTGCCTGAGTCGGCCTGGTTCAAGAGCAGTTACAGCAGCGGGGCGGGTGGGGAGTGCGTCGAGGTCGCCGCATGCCCCGGCAGGGTGCACGTCCGCGACTCGAAGGACACGACCCGTACCGCACTAGCCGTACAACCCACGGCGTGGACCGCGTTCGTCGAGTTCGCTGCACTCTGACAGGCGCTGGGCCCTCGGCAGGTGTGCACGTGCCGAGGGCCCAGCGCTTCTCTCAACAGGGGGCAGACCCTCCCGCGTTCGGCATCAGGGCTACACCCCTTTGTCCCCTGGGGATGAGCGACTGCCCGCCGGGGAGGCGCTGGTGCGCGAGCCGATGAGAGTCGCCCCTCTGAAGCATGGCCCGCCGTCACGATCGGTCAGTGCAACGCCCGCCGCGCCGCACTGATGAGACGGTGCGCGTCAACGCCGTACACGGCGGACTCCCGGAGTGTCCTCCAGGTGCGCAGATAGGTGTCCACACTGGCCTCGTCGTCGATCCACAACTCCGCGTGCCAGTTCTCCACGATCACCTGGCGATCGTCGTAGATCCAGAAGGCGGTGGCCGGAGGGATCTTAAGGGCGGCGGAGAGCGGGATGATCCCCAGTTCGACCGTGGTGAGGCCGATGACTCCCATGAGGCGGTCGAGCTGGGCGGCGAGCACCGACGGAGGGCAGATCTGGGCGTGCAGGGCGGCTTCCCACAGGATGAGGTGGAAACGCTTCGACGAGGCGTAGAGCGCTTCCTGCCGTCTCATCCGAGAGCGCACTGCCTGCTCGGTGTCGCGCGGTGATCTCTGTAGCTCCGCGTATCTCGTGAAGATCGACTGCGCGTACTCCGGCGTTTGGAGAATCCCGAAAATCATGGACGACTCCCAGCCACGGAATACAGAGGCGTCGGCATGGGCGCGCAGGTGAGTGTCCTGGACCGCCTTGTGCCCAGAGGCCAGCTGTCGCCGCCATGACCGGATGTGCGACTCGAAGCCCCGCAGCCGCCCGAGCAGTTCGTCGTACGCCTCCGGTTGGCCGGTTGCCTCCGCCCACCTGCGCAGGCACTCGGGCGTTGGCGTTGTCCGGCCGTTTTCCAGCTTGCTCACCTTCGACTTGTGCCATCCGCACCTGTCGGCCAGCTCGGTACCGGTGAGACGACCGCCGGGGGCTGACAGCCGTAGCTCCCGGAGGCGTATCCCGAGGGCTTCGCGTGCCTTCTGGTAGTCCGTGCTCACCGGTACACACCTGTTTCTGTTACTCCTTCACGGCCAGGCCGGCCGCGAACTCCTCGTACGGGACCGCGTGGTGCATGGCCGCATCGCGCACCATGGAGTACCGCACCACCTCGGCGGGCTCCGTGATCAGTTCGACCCCTACCAGGTCGTCGGCATCGTCGAACTTGAGCAACGCGACCATCCGTGAGTCGAAGATCCAGAAGTCTTCGGAGGGGAGGTTCAGCCGGTCGGCGTCGACGCGCCGGAGATTCATGATCCGCTCGCCGACAGCGCTGTTGCGACGTGCGTTGTCGAGCAAGTACAGCTGACCTGTCGTGGGCGGGTTGTCGACGATGCGTACCCGTCCCACCCGCTTGCCGAGCGCGGCTTGGGCGCGCCGGTTGGCACACCATTCCGAGTCCTGGGCGTCCCAGTTCACCGGCTCACCTCGGGTGAACTGGGCGTAGGTCTCGGTGACCTCGTCCGACGCGTAGCGACGCCGAGTTTCCAGCCGCCAGGCCGTGTGCTCGAACTGGGTGAAGAGCCGATCGAACTCGTCCAGGTCGATGGCCTTCGCTTTGCGGGTCATGTCCTTGGGGCTCCAATCCACGAGGAGTTCGCGTGGCACCACAATCGGCACCTCGCCCTCGCCCAAGTGCCGGAGTCGGGCGATGTCCTCGGGGGCGGTGAGTGGCGGGCCGTGCACGATGACCTCGCCCGTGTCGAGGTCCTCATGGACAGACGGACACCCATTGACGCCGCTACCCGTCCCGTTGAAGCGCAGCCGTCGCACCATGAGCAGTTCCTTTCACAGGGGACCAATGCGTCAAGCCTCCCCACGGGCGGCGCCTCATGCGCGCTGTTCAGACGGGCCATATGAGGAACTTCGAGGAACTTCTCCGTGAAGTCAAGCAACTTCGAGGAACTTCCCTGTCCCCCGGTCCCCGCCCATCCCTAACGTCTCGCTCATGGCTACAACGCAACAGGCTCAGGACACCGACCCTCTCGCGGCCGCGGAGGCCCTGAAGGCGGCACTCTCTCAGGCAGGCGTCGTGCTGCCCTCGCTCGCGGTCGATGCCGGCTCGCCCGCTCTCGGGCTCGTGGAACTGGGCCGCGTACGCGCCGACGTGGCCATGCGACTGGCAGATGCGCTCCGGCAGGGCGGCGAGAAATGAGCAGCCAGCCCGGGGAGACCTGGCGAGGACGGCGGTCTGCCGCCCCGGTTGACGTTGCGGGTCTCCGCCCCGTACGAGGATCTGCACGCGGAGTGCCGCCAGACCGAGGACGTTCCTCTTTCCTTCGCCACCGGACTCCTGCTCGTGCGCCGCTGCACCTGTCTGTGTCACGGCTACAACCGCCAGGATTCCACCCAAGTCGCCCGATCCGGCCAGGTCAGCCGGCAGCCCTCGCTGGAGCGGGATGTTCAGGGCGCCCGTGCCGCGCTTCCAGCCCACGAGGGGCCGACATGCGGAACGGGCTCGCATCAGTCCGGCACGACCATTCTCCGAAGGAGTAGTCCATGACCGTCACGATCGACCGACCCACGAGCACCCGCACACGGGATCCGAAGGAACTCCTCAACGCCGTCCAGCCCCGCGTCAAGCACCTGACGATCAACGTGCTGGACAGCGGCATGCCCCTGTGGGACCGCGAGGTCGCCCTACTGCTGCGCGACCACACGATGGTCCGCGACATGGCCGAACGCATCCTCGGCAACGCCATCATGTACACCATCGGCTGCATGGAGCACCCCGAGGTCCACCTGGGTGTCGGCAAGCTCGTCGACATCGGCGTTCACCAGCTCATCCTCGACACACCCGTGTGGTGGGCCCTCTGCGACACGTACAACGAGGGCCGCTACAAGCACCACGCCCCGTTCATCGAGCGCCGTCGCGACGGCCTGTGCCTGCGCACGGCGGACTTCCTGCAGTCCATCGGCTTCGACGTCGACGAGGAACTGTGGGCGATCGACGGCACGGACTGCTCGCCGTGTGACAACAAGGTCCCCGACAGCCACTGAACGGCCCTACCCTGGCCCCTGTCCTCGGTCCCCCGGAGGACAGGGGCCAGCCCTTGCGAAGAGGAATCGTCTTGCCCGCACACCACGACATCGCCGCCGAGACGGAACTGTGGGACACCTACGCCGCTTCCGCCTTCAAGGACGACGCCGAGCCCAGCTTCTGCTGGACCCAGTACGCCGGTCACGGACCCGGCCCTGAGCTACTGGGCGACCCGCGCTCCGTGCTGGAGATCGGCTGCGGCACCGGCCGCGCCCTCGCCCACCTTGCCCAGCACGGCATCACCGCTCGTGGCGTGGACCTGTCTCCCGTCATGGTCGAGAAGACCACCACGAAGTGGGCCGGGATCGGCGCGGAGTTCGTGTGCTCCGAGGTGCTGGAGTACCTGAGCGATCACGAGGGCGCGTATGACGCGGTCTACTCGATCTTCGGAGCCGCCTGGTTCACCGACCCGGGCCGTCTCTTCCCCCTTGTCCGCCGGAGGCTCAACCCCGGCGGCGTCTTCGCGTTCTCGCAGCCGCCGGCCATCCCCGGCGCGTACGGGCCGCAGGGCATGTACAAGGGAGGCTTCGCCGGAAAGGCGATGTTCACCTACCGCTACAGCTACCGTCCGGCCGTCTGGGAGCGCCTGCTCACGCGGGCCGGGTTCGCAACGGCCCACGCCCAGGTCCTCCACGCGCCTTACCCCGGGCACATCGGGACGCTACTCGTCCGCGCGGTCGCTCCGTGACGAACCCCCGTCGCGGGGCGATGCGCGACGCCTCCGTCATCGTGGCCCGAGACGCCGACGGCATGGTCGCCGTCCTGACCGCTGAATTCCCCCAGCACGGCGGCGAGTACGTGTTCCTGCCCGGAGGGCGCCGGGAGGACGGTGAGACATCGGAAGAGTGCGCGCGGCGCGAACTGCGCGAGGAAGCTGGCGTCACCGCCCAGACCTGGCAGCCCCTCGGCTCGTACGCCATCACCCTGAACTCCACTGCCCGCATCCACCTTTTCTTGGCCGAAGGCCTCACCTGCGGCCCGCAGCAGCTCACGCCCAACGAGGAGAGTTTCAAACTCATGTGGTGGCCGATGTCGGACGCGATCCGGGCCGCCACTGAGGGACGCTTCCTGCTTCAAGGGGGGCCGCTGGCGCTGCTGCTGGCCCAGCAGGTCATCGCAGTCTGAGAGGAGTCGATCCCGGGCGCCGACCGACAGCCCGGTCGCGTCAGCCCACCTCACCTCCGCGCGGAGGCACTCAGTTCGCGGCGGCGGTCGCTTTCCCAGGTGACGATCAGCATCCTGCCGGACCCAGGCGGCGTACACCGAAGGCAAGGGCGGCAGGGCAACGCCGAGCGCCCAACTCAGCTGCACAGACAGTTAGTTGCGGCCAGCCCGCCCGCCAATCGTCACTCACATAAGGCGGCCCAAACTGAGCGGACAAGACTGGGTCACTGGAGGGCGGAGCTACTGTAGGTTCCTGCTATGAATCAGGGCAAAGCGAGCGAGAACCCCGAGTCGCGCTTCTCCACAGTGCTGGTGAGCTCAGCCAGGCTGCCCGGCGTGCGTATCCATAGGGAGGCGTACCTCCGGAAGGCGCTGGCACGCTATTGCTCCGAGGACGAGATCCGCAGAGCAATCGCAGAGACCCCCGCAGCGGCGGGTATCTCTCTCGACGTTCTGGACAAAGCGGCCAACGACTCCATCCGTTACGAGACTGCCAATGTCAGCGCCCTCTCCGCCGCTGCGGGGCTACCCGGTTTCATGGCCCTTCCTGCCACCGTGCCCGCCGATATGGCCCAGTACTTCGGCCACATGCTGCGTATCGCCCAGAAGCTCGCCTACCTCTACAGCTGGCCCGATCTGTTCTCTGACGACGGCGATGACGTCGACGACGCGACCATGGCGGTACTCACGCTGTTCTTCGGCGTGATGTTCGGTACCCAGTCGGCGAACGTCGCTGTGGGGAAGGTCGCCGAAATGATGGCGAAGCAGGTCGCCAAGAAGCTGCCACAGAAGGCACTCACCAAAGGCGTCATCTACCCCATAGTGAAGAAGGTCGCGGCCTACATCGGCGTCCAGATGACGAAGCAGACCTTCGCGAAGAGCATCTCGAAGGCCATCCCTGTCGTCGGGGCCGCTGTGTCCGGCACGCTCACCTTTGCGACCTATCGCCCCATGGCCAAGCGGCTGAAGAAGCACCTCGCCGAGTCGGAACTGGCGAAGCCGACGCACCGAGTCGTGGTTGTGGAAGCCGAGGAAGTCCACGAGTCCTTCGTCGCGGAACATGGTGAGAGCCATGCCTCGGACGGAACCGCCATCACGGCAGAGGGCCCTCGGCCCTCGTAGCTCACCCGCTGTGAGGGGCGGAGGGGAAGTCCATCGCAAGCTTCCGTTCGGGTGCGGGCTGCACACGTACGCCGTGCGCTTGTACGTGGTGTGGGCGTGACTGGTTCTCGGGCTGTGAGTTGGCTGGCTGGGCGATCGAACCTTCTCCAGCACCGCTGCGAACTGCGGGTTGTCGGCGGCCTGCCGGCGGTGACCACGAACGACAGCGGGCGGCACCGCCGGTCTGCCGACAGGTGAACCTTGCAGGTCAAGCCGCCGCGAGAACGCCCCAGAGCCGCCGCCTTCAGCCGGGCCCGCCCGGCGCCGCAACCGGCGCTCCTCGCGCTCCGGATCGGTCCCGGCTTCCTCGGCCGAGGTCACCGCCTCGGCTGCGGCCTGCCGCTAGCGGCGCTTTCGCGCACCCCCCCATTTCGGCCTCGGCAGCCTCCAGCTCACCTGGGAATGACCGCCCCACACTCTCCCAGAAGGCAACAACTCTCCCCGAAATCAACACAGTTCATGACGCCACCAGTCGATGACGCCTCGTAGCATCCACTCGGGCGCGCCCATTCTGGCGACGCCGCGACTCCCGGCGGGCCGCCCGGCCGGCCGGGCACGACGAGGCGGGGGACCTCCGATGCGACCACTGCTCAGATCACTCTTCAGAAGCGCCACGCTCCTGACCGCACTCAGCGTGCTCCTCGGACTTCAGTTTCTGCCCGGTGGCTCCGAAACCGCACAGGCCGCCACGAGCGGACCGGCAGCCGTATATCACGCGGACGAATTCCGGGCGAACGCAAAGTTCAACTCGGGCCTGCACTACTGGCACGACAACTGGGACGAAGGCCCCGGCGCCAATTCCTTCCAGGTGATGGACCGCTGCGACGACGGCTACGCTCCCGTCCTGAGCTGGACCGTCGAAGGCCGCGACGTCGACGGCTGGAGCGCTCCCGACTGCACGCGCTCAACCTTCTTCCTCCCCTTCCGTATGCACTCGGTCCGCATCGGCTACGAAGGGCCCGAGATGGCGAAGATGACCTGGTCCCTCGCCATCAAGGACACCAACGGTGAGCAGCCGGCCGGCAGCCAGCTCCAGTCCGACTGGGCCGGCTCGTACTACCACGACAAGGACGCGAGCCTCTTCACGCACTCCAGCACCTATGTGGAGCCCTTCGACGGCGGCGGCGACACCCTCACCACCTCCCTGGTCCCCACCGACTTCGCGAACGGCCCACACCCGCCCACCTTCATCGACGACTACACCAACCTCATCTGGACCGCCCTCCAACTGCTCACCCCGGTACCCGACACGGCCACCGCCGACGAGAAGGAGTCGATGTACAAGCAGCTGTGGTGCCATGTCGCCTACTCGCTGGACGGCCGCAAGGGCGGCCCCACCTGGGACCTGGAGGCCGCTCACCCGAACATCGGCTGGGACCGGGTGAAGACCGGGGTGAAGGATCACAAGTGCAACTGGGGCAGCGACGGGGACGGCGGCTACTACTACCGCCCGCCCACCGACGGCACCGCCCCCGCCGACCTGGCTCCCATGGTCGACGCCGGCCCTGACCTCACCGGCGACGAAGGCTCCGAGGTGAATCTCAAGGGATCCGTCGCCGACGACAACGGCACCCCCGACACCAAGTGGACCTACCGCGCGGGAGACGACGTCGACGCCGGCACCACCTGCACCTTCACCGACGCCACCAGCCCGAGCACCGGCTTCCGCTGCACCGACGACGGGACCTTCACCCTGACCCTCACCGCGGACGACGGCGTAAACCGCCCGGTCAGCGACTCCGCCACCGTTACGCTGCGCAACGTTGCCCCCGTCCTGGACCTTTCCGAAGCACCCGAGGACTGGGACGTCCACCGCGTGGAGCACGAGGTACCGCTCGTCGCCTCCTTCACCGACCCCAGCAGCAACGACACCCACACCTGCAAGGTCACCTGGGACGACGGCACCACCTCCGAGTCCACCGCGAAGGACGGCCGCTGTACGGCTACCCACACCTATCAGCACGCTGGCATGAACACCCTCTCCCTCCAGGTCACCGACGACGACGCCGGCACCGACAAGGGTGAACGCATGATCGTCGTCTACGACCCGCGCGCCGGACTCGTTTCCGGCACCGGCGCCCTGGCCGACGGCGCCGGGTACAGCATCACCGCGAAGTACCCGACCACCGGCTCCACGATCCCCGCCGGCACGGTCGCGCTCGCAGTCCCCACCCCCGACGGCAAACGCGCACTGCTCTCCACCCGCCTCGACTGGCTGGTGATCAACTCCGAGGGCAAGGTCGCTGTCAAGGGCCGCTCGGCCACCCACGGCTTCGTCGGCTACCTGGAGAAAGACGCCTTCCGCGGCGTCGTCTGGCCTCTCTCCCAAGGCGAGAACCCGCCCACGAAACCGCTCTACGACAGCACCCCGGGCGCCAGCTGGGACCTCGACACGGCCGAACCCCAACCGCTCCGCACCGGCCTCACCGTGATCGACACCGGCTGGATCCCCGGCCTGCCCGGCGGCGGCCTCCTTGGCGGCCTCACCGGAACACTGACCGACATTCTCGACGGCCTGCCCGCACTCGGCACAGACCTGTCGGCGACCGGCAGCAGTAGCTGACCTCGCACCATGGCCGTATGCCCCGCCCGAAGAGACGGCTCCCGGGCGGGGCCCGTCGCCGCATACGCACAAGGGACCCTGGTCGATCTTCGGTGCCGCTTGGTTCACCGACCCCTTGCCGTCTCTTCCCCCTGTTCTGCCGACGGCTCAGGCCCGGTGGCGTTTTCGCCGCAAAGACGATGTTCGCCCACCACTACAGCTAGGGCGCGTATCGAGTCGTGATCAATCTTTGGGATTCGCCCTCAGTGCGAGGCCTGATCCGATAGATGCACACCTAGCGCCCGGCTGTACGGGAGCGCCTGCTCACCCGAGCCGTTTGTCACGGCCGACGCGAGGGTGCTCGACGCGCCTCACCCCGGGCGCATCGGGACGGTCCTCCTTTACGCGGTCGCTCCATGGCGGACCTCGGTCTGGACGACCTTCGTTAGGATTGGCAGGTCGCGCGTATCGCCGCCTAATTTCCGGATTCGGCCCTACGATCTGGACTGGTGGTCGGCCTCGGGCGGGAGCGGCGGACCGCACCCTGTGGGTCGAGCCGGTGTGCCGCCGTCCGGACACGGGGGCGGGCGGGCACCGACGGGAAGCGAAGTGCGAAGGGGGATGGGTCGTGCTCGGCTCAGAGCTTCACGACCACGACACGGTCGGCGCACAGCTTGCGCATGTCGTCCTCGTCCGATGTGAACACGGTGACCGGGCCGGGCTGCCGCAGGGCGACGGCGGCGAGGGCCGCGTCGATGGCGTACTTGTGGCCGTGCAGGCCCGTCTCCTTGACGAGGCGGATCGCCTCGTTGGCGATCTCCTCGGTCACCGCTTCGACACGGATCTGGGAGAGCGCCCACTGCCAGGAGGGGAGATAGCGCGTCGGGTCGTAGGCCTCGATCAAGGTCATCGACGTGGTCATGACGCGAATGTCGGCCTTGAGGGCGTCCTTGATGCGCATGCCCATCCGGCGCTCCCCTCGGACCCACTGGGACAGACCCTCACTGTCGAGCAGGTAGGCCGTTGCGCCCCTCACGCGGCCGTCCGGGATGCCTCAGGCGCCTCGGCCGTCCGCGTTCCGGGGGACGGCTCCTGTGCCTCCTCGGCCACGCGACGCGCACGGGCGAGTTCCGCGTGCCTGCGCTCGATCTCCCGTCGCTCGGCCTCCGCCTCGGCCATCTCGGCCTCGGTGATCCCGCCGTATTCCTTCTCCCACCAGGTGACTGCCTCACCGAGGCGGTCGCGTTCCCGCTGGCGCTCTATGGCATGCGTGACATAGCGGCTGAAGCCGCCGGGGCCGACCTCGGCCCGGATGGCCTCGGCGAGTTCCTCGGGAAGCGTCACGGTGTATTTCTTGGTTGCCATACCCTCGACCATACCGAGGCTTGATCGGGCAGCCAAGCCGATAGCAGACATCCCGCACGATCGAGTACAAGCGGTGGCGGAGGCCACCAGATGGAGAGCGTGACCTGTAATGGCCCAGCAGCCGCCCCTCCTCCGCGATGTCATCGGCATCAAAGAGAACATCTCGACCTCGGACTTCGTGCTGTCCCTTGCCGAGGCGACGACACCCGATGGCGCCCGGCACGCGCTGAAGGACTACGTCGTCACCGAGCGGCTGCTGGAGAACTTCGACGAGGCGCTGGCGCTCATCAAGTCCTCGCTCGACGGGCACCGCTCCAAGGCGGCGTACCTGCACGGCTCGTTCGGTTCCGGTAAGTCGCACTTCATGGCAGTGCTGTATGCGCTGCTCAGCGGGGACCCGGCCGCTCGCGCCCGTACCGAGTTCGACCCGGTGCTGACCAAGCACGAGTGGCTGACCACGGACGGCAAGAAGTTCCTGCTCGTGCCGTACCACATGCTCGGTGCGAAGGCCCTCGAACAGCGGGTGCTCGGCGGGTACGTCACGCACGTCAAGAAGCTGCACCCGGAGGCCCCGACACCGCAGGTGTACCGGACCGACTCCCTCTTCGCCGACATCCACGCCATGCGCGCCAACATGGGCGACGAAGCGGTCATCCGCGGCCTGGGCGGCAGTGACGCGGACGACGGCGAAGAGGACGAGTGGGGCGAGGGCTTCGCCTGGACTCCGCAGCTCCTGGACACCGCGCTGGCCGCCGAGGAGGACCACGAAGGAGGCACGCCGCTCGACCTCCGCAACCCCTCCGCCCCGGCCGAACTGCGCGCCAAGCTCGTCAACGACGCCAGTACCAACCTCCTCCCCGGCTTCTCCAAGAACGCGGCCGAGGACGAGCACGGGTTCATCTCGCTCGACGCCGGTCTGTCCGTGATCGCCGAGCACGCCAAGTCGCTCCACTACGACGGCCTGATCCTATTCATGGACGAGCTGATCCTCTGGCTCGCCACCCTCATCCACGACCAGAAGTTCGTGGCCCGCGAGGCCAGCAAGATCACCAACTTCGTGGAGGGCGGTGACGCCCGACGTGCCATTCCCGTCGTGTCGTTCATCGCCCGCCAGCGCGACCTGCGTGAACTCGTCGGCGAAGAGGTGTCGGGTGCCGCCGAGTCGTCCATCCAGGACACCCTGAACCTGGCCTCCGGCCGATTCGACAAGATCACCCTGGAGGACCGCAACCTCCCGCAGATCGCCCACGCCCGCCTCCTCAAGCCCAAGGACACCGAGGCGGAACAGCTCGTCGAGGCGGCCTTCGAGCAGACCAAGCGGGTCGGCACCCAGGTCTGGGACACCCTCCTCGGCTCCGAGAAGGGCACGACCGGCGCGGACGCGGAGTCGTTCCGGCTGACGTACCCCTTCTCGCCGGCGTTCATGGACACCCTGGTCCACATCTCGTCCGCGCTGCAGCGTTCCCGTACCGGTCTGAAGCTGATGGGCCAGCTGCTCGCCGATCACCGCAACGAGATCCGGCTCGGACAGCTCATCCCGGTCGGCGACCTCTACCCGGTGATCGCGGAGGGCGGCGACAAGCCGTTCACCGACAGCCTGAAGGTCGTCTTCGAGGCCGCCGACAAGCTCTACAAGACCAAGCTGCGGCCGTATCTGCTCAGCTCCTATGACATCACCGAGGACGACGTCGAGCAGTACCGCAACCGTCCCGAGGCCATCACCGACCCCCAGCGCGCCAACCGCTGCCGCATGTTCGTCGGCGACAACCGGCTCGTGTGCACCCTGCTGCTGTCCGCACTCGCGCCCAGCGTGCCCTCCCTGGCCGAGCTGACCATCCGGCGGCTCGGCGCCCTCAACCACGGGTCGGTCCTCGCACCCATCCCGGGCGCCGAGGTCGGCATCATCAAGAACAAGGTCGCCGAGTGGGCGGCCCGGTTCCCCGAGATCAAGGAGACCGGCACCGACGCCAACCCCGGCGTACGGCTGGAGCTGTCCGGCGTCGACGTGGACTCCGTCATCGCCAACGCCCAGGTCAACGACAACCCCGGCAACCGGGTCGCCCTCGCCCGCCGTCTGCTGTCCCAGGAACTGGGCGTCGAGCACGGGCAGTTGAGCGACCAGCTCGGCTTCGTGTGGCGCGGCACCTCCCGCACCGCCGAGATCGTGTTCGGCAACGTCGCCGACGAGGACGAGCTGCCCGACCACGACCTGATGCCGCAGGAGGACGGCCGCTGGCGGATCGCCATAGACCTCCCCTTCGACGAGGGCGAGTGGGGTCCTGTCGAGGACGTCAACCGCGTCCGGCGGCTGCGCGAGCGCCAGCAGGGCGAGCGGTCCCGCATCGTCGCCTGGCTGCCCGCCCATCTGTCCGCGCAGCGCTTCGCCGATTTCCGGCGCCTCGTCGTCATCGACAAGGCCCTCGCCGACGAGCACCGCTTCGACACCCAGTACGCCGGCCACCTCAACGCCGACAACCGCAGCCGCGCCAAGGGACTCCTCGAAACCCAGCGCGAGGCCCTGCTCAAGCAGGTCAAGGGTGCCTTCAAGCAGGCGTACGGGCTCGCCCAGAAGCAGGTTGCCGATGTCGTGCCCGACTTCGACGACCACCTCGTCCCGGTGCCCGATGTCGACAACCTGACCCTGTCCTTCGGGCAGAGCCTGCACGACGGCATCCGGCATGTCGCGGGCAGGCTGCTCGCCCACCAGTACCCGGCGCACCCCGACCTCGACCCCGACGCCACCGGCACCGCCGTGAAGTCCGCCGACACCCGCAAGGTGTTCACCCATGTGCGGGCCGCCGCCGAGGCGCGCGACGGGCGGGTGGAGGTCCCGGCCGCCGACCGCAGGCTCATGCAGCGGATCGCCGGGTCCCTCCGCCTCGGGCAGCAGAAGGAGGCGTACTTCGAGCTGTCCCGCTACTGGGCCGACCACTTCCGGCAGCTCGCCAGCGCCCAGGGCGTCACCGGGGACCTGTCCCTGATCACCCTGACCGACTGGACCGACAAGCCCGACCCGCGCGGCCTGCCCGACTTCCTCGCCCGGCTCGTCGTCGCCGCTTTCGCCGAGATGGACGACCGGGTCTGGGTGCGCGGCGGCACCGTGCTCGACCCTGCGCCCGAACTGTCCGCGATCAAGGACCATGACGCGCTGCGCAGCCAGCCGCTGCCCGCCGAGTCCGACTGGGACGCGGCACGGCAGCGCTTCGAGACGATCTTCGGGGAGAAGGCGCCCGCCCTGCGGCGCGGCCGGATGGTCAACCAGTTCGCCCGCCAGATCATCGAGGGCGCCCGCACCCACCGGGACCACGCGGCCGACCTGGTGCACCAGTTGGAGGCCCACGCCGCCTTCCTCGGCCTCGACCAGACCACCGACACCGGACGGCTCGCCCTCGCCCGCCGCTCCCTGCAACTGTTGGACGCCCTCACGGCGGAGGCGGGCAAGGGCGCGGCCGGCGCGAAGAAGACCGTGGAGGCCCTCGCATCCTTCGACCTGGGCGAGACCAGCGCCGACCGGTACGGCACCTCCATCAAGCAGGCCCGCAGCGTCGCGGAGGCCGTCGCATCCGCGCCCTGGAGCACCCTCGAACTCGCCGCCGGACTCGGCCCGGAGGGCGAGGCACTGCTCGACTCGCTGCGCAACGTGGCCCGTGACGACCAGCGCACCGCGGACCTGCGCGACGCACTGACGCGGACCCAGCGCGAGGTCGTGGCCCTGGTCAAGCGCAGCCAGGCCGCCGCTCAGCCGCCCGCTCCTGCCGCGCCCCCGGTCACGGCCGACGACCTGTCCCTGAACACGCCGACCAGCGACCCGCGCATCCCCTACGCCCCGCAGGAGACACCCACACCGGCTTCCTCCGGCAGCGGCTCCGCGCGAACGGCCGGTGGCCGCCGTACGACCGTGGCCCGCGCCGCCGCCGATCTTCAGGCGGAACTGTCCGAACTGGCCGCCCGCCACCCCGACGCGACCATCGAGATCACCTGGAAGGTCGTCGAATGACGGACATCGTCGCCGCCGCCCCGGGCGCCGTCCGGCTGAACACCGCCACCGTCACCCAGTACTTGTCCTCGCAGTCCTCCCTCGCCGCCTCCCTGACCGGGGACGGCGGGGGCAGGCGCCGGGTCGTGCTGCTGCGGTCCGCGCCCCAGTGGGACGGGCCCGTCGAACCAGCCTGGGGCGAGGGCCGGGCGGCCGGTGTCGCGGTGGCACCCTCTCCTCTCGCCGTCCACGAGCTTGTCCTCGACCATCTCGCGGGGCGGCGACCCGGCCCCGCCGTCCTGGTCGTCCTCACGGAGCGCGAGCAGAACGAACTCGACCCCGCGATCCTTGCCCGCGTCCACAAGCTGCGCATCGACACGGTCGACAGCTGGGACGTCGTGCGGGAGGCGTTCGGCGCCCGGCAGATCGACCCGCGACTGAAGGACGTCAACTGGGCCGCCGAAGCCCTGCTCGACGCCACCCCGCCCGGCGGTTGGCAGCCGGTGCCCGGCGGCTGGCTGTCGCGGCAGTACGCACTCACCGCGCTCGCCCAGCGCCGACTGCGCCTCGGACGCTACGACACCGAAGGCGGCACCCGGCGCCCCGGAGACGACCGGCTCGACGCACAGACGCTGCTGCACTGGTCGACCCGGCCCGGAGCCCCCGAGCGGCTGCTGGGCCTGCGAGGCCCCGAGCGCTCCGGGCTGACCGCCTTCCTCGGTGAGGAGGACCAGGCCGGTCTCGCCGGACGCGCCCTGCTCGCTCTCGTCGACGCCGAGCGCGGCGTGGACGCGGCCGCCTTCGGCCTCGTATGCGCTGCCCTCTGGCAACACGCCGAGCCCGCCCCCGAGACGTACCAGGCGCGGGGCCGCGCCGAACGCTACTTCGGTGACCAGCCCCCGGCCGTCGGCGAACAACTCGATGCCCTGGTGGGCGTCTTCGGACGGTCCACTGAGGAGTACGTCAGCACGCTGCTGACAGCCGGACACCGGGGCGGCGGCGCCGACGCCGACCAGGCCCGCGAGGCACGCCGCACCAGCGGCATCGTGCTCGACCGGGCAGCCGTGCTGGCCCGCCAGTTCGGCGCGGAGACGGCCGCCGCGGCGAGCCCGGTCCTGCGCGGCGGACTGGAGGCGCGGTTCACCGCCGTGGGCCAGGCCCTCGCGGCGGGCGACACGGCCGCGGTCGCGGAGGCCGTCCGACGGCTCGCGGAGCACAGGCTCGCCACCGATCCGGCGGAGTCCGCCCGCATCGAACGCGCCCGTATGGGGCAGCGGCTCGCCTTCTGGCTGGCCACCGATCCGTCCGCCGACGCCCTCACCGTCGCCGACGCCATCCAGCGGCACATCGCCGAGACCGGCTGGGCCGACCTTGCCCTGGAGCACATCGAGGCCGGCGGCGACCCGGACTCCGTCCTCAAGGCCGCCTACGACACGCTGGGCACGCGCGTCAGGGACCGGCGGCGGCAGATCGACTCCTCCTTCGCGCGCTCGCTGGCCGGCTGGACGCAGGACGGCACCCGGCCCGGCAGCATGCTCACCGTCGAGACCTTCCTCGACCGGGTGGTCGGGCCCGTCGTCCGGCGCGGCGAGGAGCGGCGGGTGCTGCTGCTCGTGCTCGACGGCATGAGCGCAGCCATAGCGAACGAACTCGGCGAGGAACTACGCCGCTCCTGGGCGGAGTTCGACCCGCTGGCCGAGGACACGCCCCGTCGGCGGGCGATGGCCGCCGCCCTCCCCACCGTGACGGCCGTGTCCCGGACGTCGCTCTTCGCGGGCACCCTGATGAAGGGCACCCAGGCGGACGAGAAGAGGCTCTTCCCCGCGCTGAAGCTGTGGAGCGGGGCACCGGCCGCCGTCTTCCACAAGGACGACCTGCGCACCGAGACCGCGGGCGACACCTTCGGCCCGGCCCTCACGGATGCCCTCAATGACGGCAGGACGCACGTCGCCGTCGTCCTCAACGCCATCGACGACCGCCTCGCCAAGGAACAGAAACTCGGCGACGGAGCCTGGCGGGTCGACGACGTACCCGGCCTGCGCGACCTGCTCCGGGTGGCAGCGGCCCAGGGCATGGCGGTCATCGTCACCAGCGACCACGGCCACGTCGTCGACCGGCACGGCACGAAGGCCGACGCGGCCACCGAGCCCGTGTCCGCGCGGCACCGCCTGCCCGGCGGCGGCCCCCTCGGCGAACGGGAGATCGCCCTTTCCGGGCCGCGCGTGGTCTGGCCCGAGCCCGGCGCGTCCATCGTCGCGCTCTGGGACGCGGATTCCCGCTACACCGCCCTCAAAGCCGGCTACCACGGCGGGGCCTCCCTCGCCGAGTTCACCATCCCGGTGCTCGCCTTCCTGCCGTTCGGTGCGGAACCGCCCAAGGGCTGGCGGGAGTTGGGAGACCAGCGGCCAACCTGGTGGGCTCCGGAGGAGGCGGGGGGGCCGGCATCGGACGAGCGTCCGGCTCAGCTGTCCGGCGCGGCTCCGAAGAAGGCGGCGGCGAAACCCCGGAAGAAGCAACCCGAACCCGGGACGCTGCCCGACGCGCTCTTCGACGTGGCGCTGACCGCCGGAGGAGACGACGCCCTGCTCACCCCGGCCGTCGTCTCCCGGACCGAGGCGCTCGTGACGGCGCTGCTCGACTCGGAGACGTATCAGGGGCAGCTCGACGGTCTGGCGCGCAAACCGCAGCAGGAGCAGGTCCACAAGGCCCTCGCCGCCCTGCTCGACGCGGGCGGCACCCTGCCCGTGACCGCGCTCGCCCAGCGCTCGGGCATGCCCACCGCCCGGGGCGACGGCTTCGCCGCGGTCCTGAGGCAGCTCCTCAACTACGACGGCGTACAGGTGCTGGAGACCTTGCCGGACGGGCGCACGCTACGGCTCCATGAGGCGCTGCTGCGCGAGCAGTTCGCCCTCCGAGCGGGCTGACAGCGTTCGGGGTGCCTCTGACGTTCGCGTCGAGGCACCCCGCCGCTTCAGGCCACGAACGCCCGCAGCAGCTTCGCGAACGTCGTCAGCTCGTCGAGCAGCTCCTGCGGAAGCGGCTTCTCGTCGAAGTGGGCGATCCGGTTGCGGATGTCCTTCACTCGTTTCAGGCGGCCGATGAACTGCTCCCTGGGCATGCTCGGCCACTTCAGGGCTTCCCAGTTGGCGTCGGCGGCTTCGGCCAGTGACGTCTTCGTCTGGTCCCCGTCCAGGAGCCTCAGATAGTCGCCGAACATGAGGTCGGAGACCTGGCCGGTGCG
>CBFGZZ010000106.1:0-24579 GCA_965653385.1 uncultured Streptomyces sp.
GCTTGTCGCGCCCACGCGGCGGAGCCGCAAATCGATACGGCCCCGCGCCCCTTCAGGTACGTCTCCTCGCCCGGCGTCTCAAGCCGAAGCCAGCTCCTGTGCCCTCGTGACCCGCGTCGTCAGCATCTGGTCGTAGCGGTGGAGGAGGAGGCGGGCCATCGCGGGGTGGGTGCCCAGGGGGGCCGACGCTATCCACGGGGCCGCCTCCGCCGACTCCGTCGCGAAGCGGCCCGGGGCCGTGAAGTAGGAGGCGATGGCGACCCGGGTGCGGCCTCGGGCGGACAGGGTGCGCAGAGCGTCGGCCACCATGGGGGACGCTGTCGTCGCGTAGGCCGGGATCACCGGGACGCCCAGTCGGTTGGCCAGGAGGTGGGCCGTGTGGGCGGTGTCGAGTTTCGCGTCGGGGTCGCGGGAGCCGGCGGCGGCCAGGACGACCGCGGTCCTGCGGCGAGTGGGCTCGTCCATGCGGGTGCGCCAGCCGGCCTCCACCAGGCGGGCGTACAGGGCCTCCACCAGCAGGGGGTGCGGGCCCAGGGCGCCGGCCACGCGTGCGCGTACCCGGGACTCGGCAGCCATCTCGGGGATGTCGCGCTTGATGTGGTAGCCACGGCTCAGCAGGAGCGGGACGAGGATCGCCTCCCGGTCGCCGAGGGAGGCGAGCGTGTCGGGGAGGAGGGGCTCGTTCAGCTCGATGTGGCCGAGGTGGACGGGCAGGCCGGGGCGCTGGGCGCGGACCTTGTCGAGGAGGGCGCGTACGGTGCTCAGGGCGCGCGGGTCGCGGCTGCCGTGGGCCACGACGACGAGAGCGGACGCGTCGGGGCGTCGCCTGCCGTCGAGCGAGACGAGGCGGAGCTGGCTGGCGAGCTGGCTGCTGATCCGGTTCATGAGGTGCGCCGTACTGTCGAGGTGGGCGGTCGTGGACTCGTCGTGAAGAGGGTTCGACGCCGTCATGAACCGATGGTGGCGGCGGGACGTTGCCTTCCCGTTTCGCGGGAATGACGGGTTCTTACACCGGGTTCACGATGCGGGACGGGCGCCGTGTGAGGGGACGTGACCTGCGGTTTCACCGGCCGTAGTGAAGCTGATCACGTCACGGGCGGTGAACCGCCGGTGTCGCCGGGGCGTCCCTGACTGTCGAGAACGGGCCGTGAGCCGACCGGGGAGGGACCATCCGATGCGCCGACCGAAGCTGCCTCGACCACGTCTGGCGCGACCGCGCCTGCCGCGCACGCGCACGGGGCAGCGGCGGCTGGTGCAGGCCGTGATGGCGGGGTGTGTGCTGGGGCTGCTTCCGGCAACCTGGATGTACCTCGTCACCGGCGACCGGCTGCGGACCACGGCGGACGTGCCGCGCACCGACGTCGCCGTCGTCTTCGGGGCCGGTCTGTGGGCCGGTGAGCCGTCGCCGTACCTCGCCCACCGGCTCGACGCGGCGGCCACGCTGTACCGCGAGGGCCGGATCGAGGTCGTCCTGGTCACCGGCGACAACAGCCGCAAGGACTACGACGAGCCCGACGCCATGCGCACGTATCTGACCCGGCACGGGGTGCCCGACTCGCGGATCGTGAGCGACTACGCCGGCTTCGACACCTGGGACTCCTGTGTCCGCGCCAAGAAGATCTTCGGCGTCGACGAGGCGGTGCTGATCAGCCAGGGCTTCCACATCCGGCGGGCGGTCGCGCTGTGCCAGGAGGCGGGGGTGGAGTCGTACGGTGTCGGGGTCGACGCCAAGCACGACGCCACCTGGTACTACGGCGGCGCGCGGGAGCTCTTCGCGGCCGGAAAGGCGGCCTTGGACGCCGTCTTCGAGCCCGACCCGCGCTTCCTCGGGCCACGGGAGACCGGGGTGGCGAACGCGCTGGCGGCGGAGCGATAGAGGCGCCCGACGACATTGGGCCGACCGCCGCGAGCGCGGGCACCGCCGCCGAAACCGCCAACCCGGCCGACGACGCCCGGGCGAGGGAGCCGGGCCGCGCCCATGTCGTCGGCCCAGGGCTACGGCTGGGCGGACATCTGGAGCGAGTGCGGGCACACGATCCGCGCGACCGTCGAGGTCGACGCCGACTCGCAGGCGCAGGTACCGAATCGGACGTACGGGTGCCGACTCAGGGGCCCTCTGTCCAGGGGCCGTCCCTGATTGGGCGGGAGTGGGGCCGTCGCCCTGCTCCCGCCCTCGGCGTTCCGGGGCCCGGCGCCAGGGGACGGGCCCCGGGGGCAGCGGCCGGTGAAACGCGGTGGGCGGTTCTCCAGGAACGCGCTCATGCCCGCCTTCTGGTCCGCGGTCGCGAACAGGGCATGGAAGACGCGGCGTTCGAAGAGGATGCCGTCGCGAAGCCCGGTGTCCAGGGCCCGGTCGACGCACTCGCGGGCCGCCGTGACCGCGGCGCGGCCGTACGAGGCGATGGTCGCCGCCGCCTCCAGGGCCTCGGGGAGGACCCGGTCGTCCGGCACGACCCGGGAGACGAGGCCGCAGCTGTCCGCCTCCCGGGCGTCCATCGTGCGGCCGGTCAGGATCAGGTCCATCGCCTTCGCCCGGCCGACCAGACGGGTCAGCCGCTGGGTGCCGCCGATGCCCGGGATCACGCCCAGCTTGATCTCCGGCTGGCCGAAGACGGCCGACTCCCCCGCGACGACCAGGTCGCACATCATCGCCAGCTCACAGCCGCCGCCCAGCGCGAGGCCGTTGACGGCGGCGATCTTCGGGGTGCGCAGGGCGCTGAAGTGTTCCCAGGCCGCGAAGTAGTCCTCGGCCGCCATCCGCGCTGCCGTCTTCCCCGCCATCTCCTTGATGTCGGCGCCGGCCGCGAACGCCTTCTGCGAGCCGGTGATGACGAAACAGCCCACCTGGGGATCGGCGTCCAGCGGGCCGAGCGTGTCGAGGAGTTCGGTCAGCAGGTCGCTGCTGAGGGCGTTGAGGACGTGCGGCCGGTGCAGGCGTACGGTCACCACGGCGCCGTCGCGTTCGATCTTGAGGTTGTTCACGAGGTCCCTCCCGGTCATGAGTCCCAGATCGCGCCGTACGCCGGAATCCCGCGCCGCTCCAGCCCGTGCACCACCTGCCAGGTGAGCTTCTTGTTGGAGATGCAGATGACGGCCTCGGCCCCGAAGTCCCGGTACGCCTCGTACGCGAGCCGCACCATGTCGGGCTTGCCGTGCCGGGAGGTGTCCCAGACGACGGCGTGCGGCTGGACGGCGAGGATCTCGTCGACCAGGGCGTCGCCGTAGGTCGCGCGGGGATCGCGGGTCGCCCAGACCAGACGGGAGGGGACCTCGGCCGCGAGGAGGTGCGGGAGGCAGGGGCCGATGCCGCTGCCGGTCGCGACGTAGACGACCTTCGTGAACAGGGTCTCGATGTTGGCGACGCCCGCGGTGGTGATGCCCTTGACCCACACCTTGGCCGGCAGGTCGTCGATGAACGCACCCGTCCAGTCCCCGGCGCGCGAGATGGTCAGCCGGAAGCCGGGCTCGCCGGGGGCCGGGACGTTGGCGAAGGAGTGCCATTCCTTCAGCGGGCTGCGGCTGATCGCGGTCGAGGAACCGGCGAAGGGGGTCTCGCCGTGGTCGAAGCGGGCCAGGACGACGTGCGGGGAGGGGCGTTCGAGGCGTACGGCCACATTGCGCAGCCGTAGCCAGGGCAGGGCGACGCTGAAGGTGACGACGGCCAGGACCATGAGCGGGACGGGGCCGGACGCCGACAGCGAGGTGTGTGCCCAGAAGAGACCCAGGGCCGTCCAGCCTCCGAAGCGGTGGATCTTCTCGAAGTGGTCGTGGTGCCGGGAGCGGAAGGGCGGGAGGGCGGTGGCGACGATCACGGCGAGCAGCGCGACGAGGGACCAGTTCACCACGGTCAGGAGGCCGCCGGCGCCGGTGATCGTCGACGTCAGTGTCAGGGCCAGGAACCAGCCGGCTCCGGCCAGCGCCCCGCCCACGTGCAGTCCGCCGAAGTGGTAGACCTTGCCCAGGGTCCAGCGGATCTTCAGCGGCCAGGTCGTCGGCACCGAGGTGGCCAGCCGGAAGAAGAGGTTGATGACGTACTGCTGGCGGACGAGGACGGCGAGGGCGAGGTCGGCGAGGGCCGCGTGGCCCATGGTCTGCGGGGAAGGGGACCAACTCGCCCAGAGGAACGCCAGGTTGGTGACGAGGACCAGGGCCGCCAGTCGGTTGTGGTGCATCAGGCGGGGGTGCTTGAGCAGGCGGCGCGGGAGTGCGGTGAGCGGGGGCAGGTCGGTGGACCGCCGTTCCAGTGAGGTGGTCATCGGGCCGCCCCCTGAAGTGCCGCCCGCTTCCGCGCCGTCGGCTCTCCCGCCGCGCTCTCCTCCGCGGCCCGCTCCTCCGCCATCCGCAGCAGCGCCTGCTTGTCGATCTTGCCGCGGTCGGTCTCCGGTAAGAATGGCAGGGGCATGACATCCTCGGGCACGCAGTAGTACGGCAGCGCGTCCGCCACCGCGCGCCGGGCCGTGCCGGGGTCGACGTCGGCCGGACAGACGAACGACACCAGGGTCCGCGCGTCCTTCCTCAGCGTCACCGCCCGTACGCAGCCCTCCACCGACTCCAGCACCGAGGAGACGGAGTCGAGTTCGACCCGGAAGCCGCGGACCTTGACCTGGTCGTCGGTGCGGCCGAGGTGTTCGAGCTCGCCGTCCGGGGTCCAGCGGCCGAGGTCGCGGGTGCGGAACATGCGGTGGCCGGCGCCGAGGAAGGGGTCCGGGGCGTAGCGCTCGGCGTTCAGGGCGTCGTTGCCGAGGTAGCCCGCCGACACGCAGTCGCCGCCCGCCCACATCTCGCCGACCTCGCCGATGGGCAGCGGGCGGCGGTCGGCGTCGAGGACGTAGACCGTGTTGTTGGGGGTCGGGCGGCCGATGGTGAGGAGGGGGTCGGTCGGGCGATGGCGGTGCATGGTGTTGACGATGGTCGTCTCGGTCGGGCCGCAGCAGTTGTGGAAGGCGGCGTGCCGGGCCCAGCGGTCGGCGAGCGGGCGGGGGCAGGGTTCCCCGGCGACGGCGACCGTGCGGACGCGGGGGCAGGCAGCGGGATCGATGCCGGACAGGACGGTCGGGGTCGCGATGATCACGTCGGCCGTGCGGGCCGCCGCGGCGGTGTCCTTGCCGCGGATGACGAGGGTGCCGCCGTGGGCGAGGCAGCCGAGGATCTCCCAGGCGGCCATGTCGAAGGCGACGTTGAGGAGCTGGGCCACACGGTCGCCGGGGCGGATGCCGAGGCCGCCGGGTTCGGTGAGGAGGATGTTGGCGACGTTGCGGTGGGTGACCTTCACGCCGTTGGGGCGGCCGGTGGTACCGGAGGTGAAGAGGACGTAGCAGCCGTCGTCGGGGTGGATCGGCGGGCGGGGCGCCGGGGCGTACGGCTGTGGCGCGTCCAGCGTGATCACCAGGTGGCCGTCCGGGAGCGGTACGCGGTGGGCGTGCTCGGCGGTCGTGAGGACGACACGGCTCCGGGCGGCGCGGACGACGTGGGCGAGCTGGGCCGGGGGCGCGAGGCCGATGTCCTGCGGGACGTAGGCGGCGCCCGCCTTCAGGATGCCGAGCAGGCCGACGAGCATCGGGATCGAGCGGCGGACGAAGAGCCCGACGTGGTCACCGGGGCGTACGCCCTCGCGGGCGAGGCGGGCGGCGACGGCGTCGGCGTACCGGTCGAGTTCGCCGTAGGTGATCGTCGCGCCCAGGTGTTCGGCGGCGACGGCGTACGGGGCGGCGGCTGCCCGTCTTTCGACGGCGCGATGGAGCAGGGAGTCGGGGACGGGGACGGTGGGGCCCCGGCCGTATCGCCAGAAGAGGTGCTGGTCGCGGGGGGTGAGGTGGCTCAGGGGCATGGTCCGGGAACCTCCTGGCTGGCTGCTTGACGGTAAGTCGAACGCCGTGCGGAGATGCGGCCGCAGAAGGGCAACGCCCCTTCGTTCCAGGGGCGCGGGGAACTGCGCGACCAGCCACGACGGCGCCGCAGACGAACGACTGTAGCCCCGCCCCTTCAACAATCAACAAGGCGTGACCGGCCAACTACGGTAAGGAACAAGACACACGTGCCGACTTCCACACCACCGGCAACCTCCGCCCCACCCGGCGGCGACCAGAAGCGGAGCGCCCAGGCGCCTCACGGCGGCCGGGCGGCGACGGGGAGGTCACCGTCCCGGCCGCGTAACAGGGAGCCGCCGTGCGCGTAACACGCCGGAAGCACGCTGAACGGTATGCCGAACTCCGTGACGCCCACGCACTGCCCGTACTGCGCCCTGCAGTGCGGTATGAACCTCACGCCCTCGCAGGACGGGGGTGTCACGGTGGTCGAGCGCCCGGACTTCCCGGTGAACAGGGGGGCGCTGTGCGGCAAGGGCCGTACGGCGCCCGCGGTGCTGGCGTCGGGCGTCCGGCTGAGCTCGCCCCTGGTGCGCTCGGGCGGCACGCTCGTGCCCGCCACCTGGGAAGAGGCGCTGGACCGCGTCGCCGAGGGCCTCACACGCACGCGTACGGAACATGGCCCGGACGCGTGCGGGGTCTTCGGCGGGGGCGGTCTGACGAACGAGAAGGCGTACAGCCTCGGCAAGTTCGCGAGGATCGTGCTCGGCACCTCGCAGATCGACTACAACGGCCGCTTCTGCATGTCGTCGGCGGCCGCGGCCGGGATGAAGGCGTTCGGCCTCGACCGGGGGCTGCCGTTCCCGCTGGAGGACATCCCGAGGACGGGCTGTGTGATCCTCGTCGGCTCGAACCTGGCCGAGACGATGCCGCCGTCGCTCCGCTTCTTCAACGAGCTGAAGGAGAACGGCGGCACGCTGATCGTCGTCGACCCGCGCCGTACGAAGACCGCCGAGCAGGCCGACCTGCACCTGATGCCCCGGCCGGGAACCGACCTCGCGCTGGCCCTCGGCCTGCTGCACCTGGTCGTCGCCGAGGGGCGGGTGGACGAGGAGTACGTCCTTCAGCGCACGGCCGGCTGGGAGGACACGCGGGCCGCGGCGATGGCGCACTGGCCGGAGTACGTGGAGCGGATCACGGGGGTGTCCGTTCCCGAACTCCGGGAAGCCGTACGGCTGTTCTGCGAGCCGGAGCACGCGATGGTGCTCACGGCGCGCGGGCCCGAGCAGCAGGCCAAGGGCACGGACACCGTGGGCGCCTGGATCAACCTGTGCCTGGCGACGGGCCGGGCGGGCCGCCCGCTCTCCGGCTACGGCTGCCTCACCGGGCAGGGCAACGGACAGGGCGGGCGCGAACACGGCCAGAAGGCCGACCAGCTGCCCGGCTACCGCAAGCTGGACGACCCGGAGGCCCGGCGGCACGTCGCCGAGGTGTGGGGTGTGGACCCGGACAGCCTGCCGGGGCCGGGACGCAGTGCGTACGAGTTGCTGGACGCGCTGGGTACGGACATCAAGTCGCTGCTGCTGATGGGCTCGAACCCGGTGGTGTCGGCGCCGCGGGCCGCGCACATCGAGGAGCGCATCAAGTCCCTGGACTTCCTGGCGGTGTGCGACGTGGTGCTGTCGGAGACGGCGGCCCTGGCGGACGTCGTGCTGCCGGTCACCCAGTGGGCGGAGGAGACGGGCACGACGACCAACCTGGAGGGCCGGGTGCTGCTGCGGCGGCGCGCGATCACCCCGCCGGACGGCGTCCGCAGCGACCTGGAGGTCATGCACGAGCTCGCCGCGCGGCTGGGCGGGGAACGGGGCCTCGAGAAGGGCTTCCCGACCGACCCCGAGGAGGTCTTCGAGGAGCTGCGGCGAGCGAGTGCGGGCGGGGCGGCGGACTACTCGGGCATCACCTACCGCAGGCTGGCGGCGGAGAACGGGGTGTTCTGGCCGTGCCCGGCGACGGACGGCGACCTGGACGTGGACGGCGACCTGAGCGCGGGCACCGGCCTGGACGCGGGCGTCGCCGGCGGCCCGGGCGCGGGCGATGACGATCTGGGAACGAGGGCCGCCGGTGACTCCGAGGACGCCTCGCTGGACGTCGCCGCCGCAGACGACGATCCGGTGGCCGACGGTGAGGACGGCCCCGCGCGGGGCGAGAACATCACCGGCGACGTCCACCCCGGCACGCCGCGCCTCTTCCTCGACCGCTTCGCCACGCCGGACGGCCGTGCCCGCTTCGTCCCCGTCTCGTACCGGGCCATCGCCGAGGAACCCGACGACGAGTACCCGGTGCTCCTGACGACGGGGCGGGTCGTGGCGCAGTACCAGTCCGGCGCCCAGACCCGCCGCGTCGACGAGCTGAACGCCGCCGCGCCGGGCCCGTTCGTGGAGCTGCACCCCCGGCTGGCGGCGCGGCTCGGGGCCGCCGAGGGCGACCCGGTGGCCGTGGTCTCGCGCCGGGGCCGGGCGGTGGCGCCGGCCCGCATCACGACCGGCATCCGCCCGGACACCGTCTTCATGCCGTTCCACTGGCCGGGCGAGGGCCGCGCCAACACCCTGACCAACCCGGCGCTGGACCCGACGTCGCGGATGCCGGAGTTCAAGGCGTGTGCGGTGCGCGTGGAGGCCGTGAAGCCGTAGCCCAGTCGCCGCTCTCGATGAGCTTGCCGTCGGCGCGCAGCCGGGCGGCGATCGAGGGGGCGGCGACATACACCCAGGCCCGTACGGCCGTTCCGTCCGAGGCGCGGAACACCTCGCGGGCGACGCGTTCGTAGAGGTTGCGCGGGTCGCCCGGGGCGAACTCCTCCAGGCGGTCGAGGGCGGCCAGCAGCGCCGGGTACTCCTCGGGGCGGGCGGTGACGAGCTCGCCGTGGACGGTGCCGCTGTCGCCGCGTTCCTCGACGGCGTACGGGTAGCCCGGGCCGTCGTACAGCACCGCTCCGGCCAGTCGCGCGGCCTCCTCGCCGAGGGTGCGGCCGCGCAGGAAGTGGTCGTGGTTGGGCTCTCCGGGGCGCAGGGTGCCGTAGACGAAGAACGGGAGTCGGGGAGAGAGGGTCACGGAAACGATTCTCTCCCCTCACACACCTCCACGTATTCACCCTGGTCACGGCATGTGCACGCCCCCTTGAATCTTGGTCATCCTCTGCGCCGCCCCCAGTTCAAGGAGACCGATGAGCCGAATACGGCCGCACATCCGAGGTTCCCGACTCGCCACGGCGGGCGTCGTCGCCGCCACCGCCACACTGTTGGCCACCGCACTCTCCCCCACCGCCGGCGCGGACGAGAGTCCGACGCGGGCCACCGCGATCAGGAACGCGGCGGCGGCCCTCAAGGACCAGGCGGGCAGTCTGGGGCTGACGGCCGCTCAGGGCACCACCGTGCGGGACGTGATCGTGGACACGGACGGCACGCAGCACGTCCGCTACGACCGCACGTACCGCCAACTGCCCGTTCTCGGCGGCGACTTCGTCGTCCATCTCGCGAAGGACGGCACGTACCGCGGCGCCTCGCGCGCCACCGGGGGCGCGATCTCCCTGGCGAGCGTGACGCCCAAGGTCTCCGCGCCGAAGGCGGCCGACCTCGCGGCGGCCGTGCTGCGGGCCGCGAACGTCGGCGAGACGCTGAAGCGGCTGACGTCCAGGCCCGAGCTGGTCGTCGACGCCCTGCACGGCGCCCCGAAGCTGGCCTGGCGGACCGACGCCGTCGCCCAGGACTCGGACGGCAACCCGGTCGCCCGCACCACGCTGACCGACGCCCGCACCGGCGCGAAGATCGACGCGTGGGACAGCGTCGAGCATGCGGCGGGCGACGGGAAGTCGCTGTACTCGGGCACGGTCCCGTTGGAGACGACGGCGTCCGGATCGGCGTACCAGCTGAAGGACGCCACGCGCGGCGGCACGTACACCGGCGACGCGGCGAACAAGACGGACCTGTGCGTCCTCGCCATCTGCCTCAACCGCGCCCCGTCGACGGTGTTCACGGACGCCGACAACCACTGGGGCACGGGCACGACGACGGACCGCTCGACGGCGGCCGTGGACGCGCAGTACGGCACGGACATGACGTGGGACTACTACGAGGACGTCCACGGCCGTAAGGGCATCGCGGGTGACGGCAAGGGGTCGTTCAACCGTGTGCACTACGGCAAGGACTACAACAACGCCTTCTGGGACGACAGTTGCTTCTGCATGACGTACGGCGACGGTGACGGCACCCAGCTCGGTCCGCTGGTGTCGCTGGACGTCGCCGGGCACGAGATGACGCACGGCGTGACGTCGAAGACGGCCGCCCTGACGTACTCGGGCGAGTCCGGCGGGCTGAACGAGGCCACGTCGGATGTCTTCGGCACGCTGGTGGAGTTCCACGCGGGCAACTCCGCCGACCCCGGCGACTATCTGATCGGCGAGAAGGTCGTGCGGTCCGGGTTCCCCCGGAATGCCCTGCGGTACATGGACAAGCCGTCGAAGGACGGTGTGTCGGTCGACTGCTGGAGCACGGGGACGAAAGATCTCGACGTGCACTACTCGTCGGGGGTCGGCAATCACTTCGCGTATCTGCTGGCCGAGGGCAGCGGGGCGAAGACGGTGAACGGGGTGAGCTACGACTCGCCCACCTGTGACGGTTCCTCGGTGAACGGGATCGGGCGGGACAAGGTGGGCAAGATCTGGTATCGGGCTCTGACGGTGTACATGACGTCCTCGACGAACTACGCGGGGGCGCGGGCTTCGATGCTCAGCGCGGCGAAGGACCTGTATGGGGCCGGGAGTGCGGAGTACGGGGCTGTGGGGGCTGCCTGGAGGGCGGTGAATGTGGGCTGACGATGGCTTGACGCCGTAGGGGTGCGGGGTGCGTGGCCGGGTGCGACTGTTTGTGGCTGGTCGCGCCCACGCGGCCAAGCCGCACATCGTCACAGCCCCGCGCCCCTGGGTCACCCGTTCACACCCCCGGCCCCCCACCAACGGCTTCTCTTCCCCGACGCGCCCTCGACACGGCGATGACCTGCTGAAACGCCGTCGTGTCGGCGCTCCGCGACCTCCCCTGTGCCACCCGTTCACCCCGTTTCCGGCGCTTTCTCGACAAGCGCTCGCGCCGCTGACCCCCTTACCTCGGAAGAGCAGGGGCTCGGCCGAGGCGGCGGCACTTGGGGGTGTCGCGGGTCGTGGGTCCGTGCGCGGAGGAGCATCGATGCGACGTACCGCCCGTGTGCTGACCGGGACCGCGCTGGCCGTCGGTGCCGTGGGCCTCGTCGTCGCGCCCGCGTACGGGGACGAGGGCAGCGGCCTCCAGCTGCATCCGTCCTCGGTCGTGCCGGGCGGGCAGGTCGCGGTGAACACGGCCGCGTGCCGGGACGGCGGTGCGGCGGGTGACGCCAGCGCGGTGGGTGCCGGTTCCTTCACGTTGGCTCCGGGCTCGGACGACGAGGACGGAGGCGGGCGGTTCCGGGTGCCGCCGAGCGCGCAGCCGGGGACGTACGAGATCGTCGCGACCTGTGCCGAGAGCGGTCGGCGGGTGGCGGGTGACCTGGTGGTCACGTTGACGTCGACGCCGGGGCAGGCGCATCCGAGAGGAAGTGTGAAGACAGGGGTCGGCGGCGCGTTCGGCCACGACCCCGTGCAGACCGCGGCCGGCGTGACGGCTCTCGCCGTCGCCGCCGCGGGCGGTACCTGGCTCCTGCATCGCCGGGCGAGAGGCGACGGGATCTGACGGACACCCTCCGCTGTCCGTCCGCCGGTACCGCATGCCCCTCCCCCTCCGGGTCCGACGCCCCTCGCGGCCCGGAGGGGGATCGGGCGGTTCGAGGAGAGAGCCTTTCGAGGAGAGAGTCTCAGGAGGCACGCGTGCCCAGTCAGAGGAGCATCGGCAACGGCGTCATAGCCGCGGTCACCGTCCTCGCCCTGTGCTCCGGCGCCTGGCTGCTGCGCAACGGCACCGCGACGCACGCCCCGCCGCAGCCGTCGGCGGCGCAGGGCGACCCGCACCCCCGCCACGCGGCCGCCCCCGCGCTCGCCCCCTCCCCTCCCGACCGCATCCGCATCCCCTCGCTCCGCGTCGACGCCCCCCTCATGGGCCTGGGTCTGACGAGGTCGGGCAGCCTCGACGTCCCGCCCGCCGAGCGCAAGAACCTCGCCGGCTGGTACGAGGCCGGGACCACGCCCGGTGAGACCGGCACCGCGATCGTCGCCGGCCATGTCGACAACGCCGACGGACCCGCCGTGTTCTACCGTCTCGGCGCCCTGCGGCGGGGCAGCACGATCGAGGTGGACCGACGGGACGGCGGCACGGCCCTCTTCTCGGTCGACGCCGTCGAGGTGTACGACGCGAAGGCCTTCCCCGACGAGAAGGTGTACGGCGCGGCCCCGCGCCCCGAACTGCGGGTGATCACCTGCGGCGGCGGCTACTCACGGACTACCGGCTATCAGGGCAACGTCGTGGTGTTCGCGCACCTCACCGGCAGCCGCTGACCCCGCGCCCCGGCGCACGGCGCGCCCTGGAGCCTGTTGCGAAGTGGCCCTAGGCGATCCACTGCTCGTACGCCAGCTTCGCCACCAGCGCGAACACCACCGTGAGCAGCACCACCCGGACGAACCCGCTGCCCTTCTTCAGCGCCGTACGCGCCCCCAGCATGCCGCCCGCCAGGTTGAACACGGCCATCACCGCGGCCAGCTGCCACAGGACCGTGCCCTGCCAGGCGAAGGTGGCCAGCGCGCCGGCGTTGGTGCAGCAGTTGACGATCTTGGCGGTGGCGGAGGCGGTCACGAGGTCGAGGTGGAGGACGGCGGTGAGGGCGAGGACCAGGAAGGTGCCGGTGCCGGGGCCGATCAGGCCGTCGTAGAAGCCGATGCCCAGGCCGGCCAGGGCGATGGCGGCCAGCACCCGGCGCGGGGAGGCCGGGCCGGTCGCCGGGGCGGTGCCGAAGGCGGGGCGCAGGATGACGAAGGCGGCCACCGCGAGCAGCACGACCATGATCACGGGCTTCAGCACCTCGGTGCTCATGCCGGCCGCGAAGAAGGCGCCGCCGGAGGAGCCCGCGAGCGCCGCGAGGCCGATGCGCACGGCGAGCCGCACGTCCACGGGCGCCTTGCGGGCGTACGTCACGGCGGCGCCGGTCGTGCCTACGATCGCGACCGCCTTGTTGGTGCCGAGCGCGTAGGCGGCCGGGGTGTTCGCGGGGAGGCCGAGCAGCAGGGCCGGCAGCAGCAGGAGGCCGCCGCCTCCGACCACGGCGTCGATCCAGCCGGCCACGAGGGCCGCGAGGCACAGGGCGACGACCATGGTCAGCGATATGTCGGGCATGATCGCGACCCTAGGCAGACGATGCGTGCGCCGTCCATGTACATGAGGAGTATCTGAGGTTCGGCCGCGCCCGGCCTCACAGCCCGCCCGCGCCCTGATCGCCGAACCCTCACACCCGCCCCTCGCGCCCGCTGAGGGCAGCGTTCCTCACGGGAAACAGATGCGATGCGGTCGGGAAACACCGGCACCGCACGCTCGATGCCATGACCTCGAATACGCGTGTGGTGGTGATCGGCGCCGGCCTCGCGGGCGTACGACTCGCCCGGCGGCTCGGCGAGCTCGGCACGCCCGTGACGCTCGTCGGCGACGAGGAGCACCGCCCGTACAACCGGGTGCTGCTCGCCGAGGTGCTGGCCGGACGGTACAGCCCCGATGTGATCGCCCTGCCGGCGCCCGCGGAGCTGACGCGCGGCCGGGTCACCGGCATCGACCGCGAGATGCGAGCCGTACATCTCGCGGACGGGTCGGAGATCGCATACGACACGCTGGTGCTGGCCACCGGCTCGAACCCGGTGCTGCCGCCGCTGCGCGGCCTGTTCACCCCGGACCATGTGCTGCCGGAGGGCGTCCACGCCTTCCGCACGATGGACGACTGCCTGGGCCTGTCCAAGGCGGTCCGGCCGGGTGTGCGGGCCGTCGTGATCGGCGGTGGACTCCTCGGGGTCTCCGCGGCCCGTGCGCTCGCGATGCGCGGCGCGCAGGTCGTGCTCGCCCAGCAGTCCGAGCGGCTGATGGAGCGCCAGCTCGACCCGGCCGCCTCGAAGCTGGTCCGGCGTCACCTCGGCGACCTCGGCGTCGAGGTCCACACCGACCTACGGGTGCGGGACGTGCGCTGCGTCGGCGGCGCGGTCCGTTCGGTGGAGATGGCCGACGGTTACGCGCTCGACGCCGACATCGTGGTCCTGGCGTGCGGCGTCCGACCGCGCGCCGGTCTCGCGCAGGCCGCGGGACTGGACGTCCGCAAGGGCATCGTCGTCGACGACGAACTCCGTACCTCCGACCCGCACATCCGGGCGATCGGCGACTGCGCGCAGCACGACGGCACGGTGTACGGGCTGGCCGCCCCGGCACTCGAACAGGCCGACGTCCTGGCCGAGTCGCTGACCGGTGACGGCGCCGCCCGCTACACCGGCACCCGCGCGCTGACCCGGCTGACGCTGGCCGGCGAGGGCTTCTTCGACCTCGCCGCGTTCGGCGAGACGGAGCCGCGTCCCGGGGACGACGTCGTCCAGCTCACGGACGCCACCCGCGGCACCTACCGCAAGGTCGTCGTCCGCGACGACCGCCTGGTCGGCGGGGTTCTCGTCGGCGAACTCGGCACCGTCGGCGCGCTCGCCCGCGCCTGGGAGGGAGCAGAGCCGCTCCCCGACGACGGCCCGCTGCTCCACCTGCTCACCAACGATGGAGGCTCCTGATGACCGCCACCCTGGGGGCCACCCCCACGATCGTGCTCGTCGGCCATGGCATGGTCGGCCAGCGCTTCCTCGAAGCGCTCGCCGCGCGCGGCCTGACCGCCACGCACCGCGTGGTCGTGCTGTGCGAGGAGCCGCGTCCGGCATACGACCGCGTAGCGCTGACCTCCTACTTCTCGGGCAAGACGCCCGAGGACCTCTCCATGACCGACATGGAGTTCATCAAGGACCACGGCATCGAGCTGTACGTCGGTGACCCGGCCGTCTCCGTCGACCGCGAGGCGAAGAAGGTCACCGCCGAGTCCGGCGAGGTCTTCGAGTACGACGTCCTCGTCCTCGCCACCGGCTCCTACCCCTTCGTACCGCCGGTCCCGAACAAGGACGCCGCCGGCTGTTTCGTCTACCGCACCATCGAGGACCTGCTCGCGATCGAGGAGTACGCGAAGACCAAGGCCACGACCGGTGCCGTGGTCGGCGGCGGGCTGCTGGGCCTGGAGGCGGCGGGCGCGCTGAAGGGCCTCGGTGTCGAGGCGCACATCGTGGAGTTCGCGCCGCGTCTGATGCCGGTGCAGGTGGACGACGGCGGCGGCGCCGCGCTGCTGCGCACCATCGAGGACATGGGCCTGAGCGTCCACACGGGCGTCGGCACGCAGGAGATCGTGGTCGACGCCGACGGCGCCGTCACCGGCATGAAGCTGTCCGACGGCTCCGAACTGGCCACCGACATGGTGGTGTTCAGCGCCGGTGTCCGCCCCCGCGACCAGCTGGCCCGCGACTGCGGCCTCACGGTCGGCGAGCGCGGCGGCATCACCGTCGACGAGCAGTGCCGCACGGTCGCCGACCCGCACGTCTTCGCGATCGGCGAGTGCGCGCTGGCCTCGGACGGCCGGGTGTACGGCCTGGTGGCCCCCGGTTACGAGCAGGCCGAGACGGCCGCCGCGACCATCGCCCAGGACGAGGCGGAGTTCACCGGCGCCGACCTGTCCACCAAGCTGAAGCTGCTCGGCGTGGACGTGGCGTCCTTCGGTGACGCGCACGGCACCGCCGAGGACTGCCTGGACGTCGTGTACTCCGACTCCCGCGCGGGCCTGTACAAGAAGCTGGTCATCGGCCGCGACGGCACGCTGCTCGGCGGCATCCTGGTCGGTGACGCGGAGTCGTACGGCACGCTGAAGGCGTTCACCGGCTCGGTCCCGCCGGTCTCCCCCGAGTCGCTCGTGCTCCCCGCCGGCGCCGGAGCCCCCGCCCAGCTCGGCCCGTCCGCGCTGCCGGACGAGGCGATCATCTGCTCCTGCAACAACGTCACCAAGGGCACGATCCGCGGCGCGGTCACCGACCACCAGTGCACCACCGTGCCCGAGGTGAAGAAGTGCACCAAGGCCGGTACGACCTGCGGCAGTTGCGTCAAGGTGCTGGGCCAGCTGGTCACCGCCGAGCTGGAGGCGTCCGGCGTCGAGGTCGACAAGGGCCTGTGCGGCTGCTTCTCGCAGACCCGCGAGGAGCTGTACGAGATCGTCCTCGCCCTGCGCATCAACACCTACCAGGACCTCCTGGACCGCTACGGCCGCGACGGCGCCAAGGGCGGCGACGGCTGCGAGATCTGCAAGCCGGCGGTCGGCTCGATCATCGCCTCCCTCGCCCCGACCATCGGCGCGAGCGGCTACGTCCTGGAAGGCGAGCAGGCCTCCCTCCAGGACTCCAACGACCACTTCCTGGCCAACCTCCAGAAGAACGGCTCGTACTCGGTCGTCCCGCGCATCCCCGGCGGTGAGATCACCCCCGAGGGCCTCATCGTGATCGGTGAGATCGCCCGCGACTTCGGCCTCTACACGAAGATCACGGGTGGCCAGCGGATCGACATGTTCGGCGCCCGGGTCGAGCAACTCCCGTTGATCTGGACCAGGTTGGTGGACGCCGGCTTCGAGTCCGGCCACGCCTACGGCAAGTCCCTGCGCACCGTGAAGTCCTGCGTGGGCCAGACCTGGTGCCGCTACGGCGTCCAGGACTCGGTCCGCATGGCGATCGACCTGGAGCTGCGCTACCGGGGGCTCAGGTCCCCCCACAAGCTCAAGTCCGCCGTCTCGGGCTGCGCCCGCGAGTGCGCCGAGGCCCAGTCGAAGGACTTCGGCGTGATCGCCACCTCGGCCGGCTGGAACCTGTACGTCGGCGGCAACGGCGGCGCGACCCCGCGCCACGCGGACCTGCTCGCCCAGGACCTGTCCGACGCCGAACTGATCAAGCTGATCGACCGATTCCTGATGTTCTACATCCGCACCGCCGACCGCCTGGAGCGCACCTCGACCTGGCTGGAGCGCATCCCCGGCGGCCTGGACCACGTCCGTGACGTGGTCGTGGAGGACTCCCTCGGCATCTGCGAGGAGCTGGAGTCCCTGATGGCGGCACACGTGGCGCACTACGCCGACGAGTGGGCGACCACCATCAACGACCCCGAGAAGCTCGCCCGGTTCGTGTCCTTCGTGAACGCCCCCGACACCCCCGACCCGGTCGTCGGCTTCGTCCCCGAGCGCGACCAGATCAAGCCCGACCTGCCGCTGCTGACCATCGGCCACCGCCCCCTGGAAGGAAGCGCCCAGCGATGACCCTGGCACCCGAGACGACCGACCTGAAGATCGAGCTCCAGCTGGAGGACGGCTGGTTCACGGTCTGTGAGCTGGCCCGGCTGCTCCCCGGCCGCGGTGTGGCGGCCCTGCTGCCCGACGGCCGTCAGGCCGCCCTGTTCCGCGACCGCTCCGGCAAGCTGTACGCCATCGACAACCGCGACCCGTTCGGCGGCGCGGCGGTCCTCTCCCGCGGTCTGACCGGCACCCACCAGGGCCGGCCGTTCGTCGCCTCGCCCCTGCTGAAGCAGCGCTTCGACCTGGAGACCGGGGTGTGCCTGGACGACGAGTCGGTGCGGGTGGCGACGTACGAGGTACGGGCTTCGTGACGTAAGAGGACAGCGAGGCTACGGAACGAGGGCGGTACCCTGCGCGGGGGTGCCGCCCTCACCTGGTTGGTGTTTGCCGGCGTCGGTTGCCGTTGAACCTCTGGATCAGATCCTTCAGCCGTTGCCGAACATTCCGGCGTACGGGTCCGGCCGGCCCGTCCAGGGATCCAGACCTTCCTTCACGTACAACACCGGTGACCGCCGCGACATATCCGACGCTTTCAATCGCGTGATCTCCGCCTGAACGAGCACAGGGGGTACGTCAGCGAACTGACGGACCCCCGCAGGATCGAGGCTACGAAATCGGCGCGAAGAAGGGTCCTTCAGGAGCGAAGTTGCGTGAACACACTGTCATGTCCTCGCCCCTCAGGTAGGACAACATCCATTCATTGAATGTCACCGCGTACTCATGGTACGTGCCCTCATCGTGCTCATAGACCCCGATGGACCATTCCTCATGCTCCTTTTCCGGAACATGAAAGAAGATTGCCTCTCCCGACGAGGAGCCACCCCAGGGAAGCAGCTCGCCAGCAGCGGATCCCACCGGATAGGGAACTTCGTCCTCCGGCGCAGTGGACCAGGCCTCGATTGTTCTTCTGATCGTCCTGCCCAGATTGCCGAGCTCCACGGCCGGGTGCCCGACGTCCACCTGATTGTTGATGAGCACCGGCCCGTACGCGTCCGCGAACTTACGGAATTCTTCGGGGAAGCGGACTCCGAGCTCTTCCTCCAACTCAGTCCACGGAGTCGGGTCGGACCACAGAAATCGAGGCTCCCCGAGCAGGTTCTTCAGCTCTTCGAACGTTGCCATTCGCCTTTTATCCTTCCGTGCACGTGCCTCAGTTCACCGGTGTCCTGGTCCTAAAGAAACCGGCTGACCAGTGGACGGCCGAAGGTGTCGTACGTCTGCCTGGTCGCCTTGCCCAGGGCGTCGGTGACCTCGGTCACCTTGCCACGCTCGTCGTAGACGTACTGCGTGGACTGGTTCAGCGCGTCGGTGATCGTGGCCCGATAGCCGGTGGGGTCGAAGTCGCTGTTCGTCGTCGGATTACCGTTGGCGTCGGTCACCTTGGTCGGTGACCGTCTGCGGCCTGCGCGGCGGCGAGACGCGGGTGTCCCGGGCCGGTGAACGGAGGCACGTGCACGGACTGGTCTCCGGTGAGGTCGGCCAGGTCCCGGAAACGGAGCAGCTCGGCGAGACGCAGGATGGTCGCCGGCTTGAGCACCTTCAGGCGGCCAGTCTCAAGGCCCTTGCCCCATGAGCCGCTGAAGCCCATCAGCCCGCCGAGCTGGTCGCGCGTCCTGCCCTTGCGATTGCGGAGGATTCGAAGCCTCTGTCCTTCTCGTGCAGCTCCTCCGGGCCCGCAAGCGGCGCTCAACCGACCCGGGCGGCGATGACCCGCGCACACTGCGACGACTCGGTGTGCGTGGTGTCCACCTCCACGTCGTAGACCACGCCCTCGTGCACCAGGTCCGCCTGCGACGCGGCCATGCCCAGCACCCGGTCCCCCCGCGCGATCTCACGTCCCGCGGCGACCTCGCTGTCACACCTGACGCCGACCCACAGCACGTCCACGTCGCCGAGATGCTTCCGCCACCGCTGCTGGGACGCCCCACCGCCGAGGAAGACGTCGTCGACGACAACCCTGGCGCCCGCGCGGACCATCGCCACGACGCCCGCCGCCCAGGCCTCCTGAAGCTCCATGAAGTCCGCCCCGACGTTCACCCCGCCGTCCGCGGCGAAGGTGATCCCCCCGTCCGACGCCTGCATCCTCGCGGGCAGCGCCGCTACGAACGAGTCGCACCCGAACGTCAGCCACGGATCCGGCAGCACGGCCTGGAGGCACCGGACGATGCCCGACTTCCCCGAGCTGGAACCGCCGTTGAGGATGATCAGCCGAGTCGTCATCGCATCACAGTAGGGCGCTGCCCGCACCGAGCGAGGTGAATTTCGGCGCCGCTCAGCCCACGAGCGGTGGGCCCTGCGCCTAGCCGGTGGCGTCGGCCGGCAGGGGACGCGTGTCCAGGTAGAACCATTCGGCGTCCGGGCCCGGAGCGGACGGCGCGGTCGAGGGCTGTGCCACGGGCATCGGCGCTGGTGCCGGCGTCGGCTCGGTCGTCGTACGGGCCGGCTTCGCCGGACCCGGCATCAGCAGCTCCACCCGCATGCCAAGACCCCGCTGCTGTGCCGTGAACTCCTCCACCTGGTTGCGGCAGGCGTGGTCCAGATGGGTGACCCCGGTCAGGTCGAGGCGAATACGGGGCCTGCCCGCGGCGGCGGCGGCCTCCAGGGCCTCGATGACCTGGGGCAGTCGTAGGAACGTCGCGTTGCCGGCCATGACGACCTTCGCGGTGTCGTCCTCGACGTGCTGGCGGATCACCGTCCGCGACATGCGCAGAGCGGCCAGCACAATCCCGGCCGCGAGGCCGATCAGGACGCCCTCCAGCAGCGCGGTCGCCACGATGACCAGCGTTGTCGTCGTCATCACCAGGAACTCGCCCCGGTCCTGCCGCCACATCTTCGGGAACTCGGCCGGCGCGAACAGCTTCCAGCCGCTGTGCACGAGGACGCCCGCGAGCACCGAGATCGGGATCAGGGGCAGGACCTGCGGCAGCAGCAGCGCGAAGGCGAGAAGCCACAGACCGTGCAGGGTGCGGGAGATGCGGGTCTTCGCGCCGGCCTGGACGTTCGCCGAGCTGCGGGCCACGACCGCCGTGATGGGGAGGGCGCCGAGGATGCCCGCGACCGTGTTTCCGGCGCCCTGGGCGATGAGTTCGGTGTTGTAGCGGGTCCGGGCGCCGCTGTGCATACGGTCCACGGCAGCCGCGGTGAACAGGCTCTCCGCCGAGGCGATCACCGTGAAGGTCAGGATGGAGGTGAGGATCGCGGGCTGCGCGAGCCCCGCGAACTGCTCTGCCCCCGGTACCTGCACCGACGCCAGCAGGTTGCCGACCTGGAGCGTCTTCACGTCCACGCCGGGCAGCGCGGCGACCGCGATGCCGATGGCGACCGCGACCAGCGCGGCCGGGATCTTCTTCGCCGGGCCCGGCACCTTCTTCCACACGAAGCTCAGCACGATCGTCGCGACGCCGAGCAGCGTGGCGATCATCGCCTGCGGGTCGGTGAGGATGTCCGCGAACAGGCCCGGGACGCCGGCCATGTTCTCGATCGGCGTGCCGGGCGCCTTGGCGTCGGCCACCGGGTAGGCCTGGCTGAACATCAGCGGCAGCCCGATGCCGGCCAGCATGCCCTGGACCACCGCGAGGGAGATCGCCTGGAACATCCGCCCGAGGCGCACCACCCCGAGGACGATCTGGAGGATGCCGGAGAACAGCACGATCACGCCGAGCATCGCCACGCCGTGCTCCAGCACCGTCTCCGCGACCAGCGCGGCGAGCCCGGCGGCGGGCCCACTGACCTGGAGCGTGCTGCCCCGGACCGCGCCGACGACCAGACCGCCGATCACCCCGGAGATGATCCCGAGTTCGGCGGGGACACCGGAGGCGACGGCCACTCCGATGCACAGGGGCAGGGCGACGAGGAAGACGACCAGGGAGGCGGTGATCTCGTTGGCCAGGTCGAGCCTGGGGCCGGACCTCGCCGACGACGCCCCCGGGGCCACCGCGGTCGCGGCCCTCGGCGTCGTCTTCGCCGCCGCCGGCTTCGTACGCCCCGGACCCCGACCGCGCGCATGCGCCCCGCTCATCCGCTATGCACCCGGAACAGCCCGTCGCCCGCCAGCTCGTGCACCTGCCCGGTGTCGACCTCGTAGTACCAGCCGTGCAGTCGCAGCCGTCCGCCGTCCAGCCGGTGGCGTACCACCGGGTAGGTCCGCAGTACGTCCAGCTGGTTGACGACGTTGCCCTGGGCCACGTCGGGCAGCGACGGGTCGTCGGAGGCGGCCGTGAGGACCGGCGTCAGGTCGGGGCGGGCCAGTCCCAGCCAGGCGTCCACGCCCGGCAGCGCGGACAGGTCGTCGCCCGCCTTCAGCGCGCCCATCGCACCGCAGTGTGAGTGACCGCACACGACGATGTCCTGAACCCCGAGCACCTCCAGTGCGTACTCGATGGTGGCGGCCTCCCCGGACACGCCGGTGCTGCCGTACGGCGGCACGATATTGCCCGCGTTGCGCAGCTCGAATATCTCTCCGGGCCGGGCTCCGGTAATCAGCGCGGGAATCACCCGTGAGTCCGAGCAGGTAATGAAGAGGGCTTCGGGATATTGCCCCTCGGCCAGTTTTCGGTATTCACCGCTCTCGAAATCGACGCGCCGCTTGAACGAGCGGGCACGGTCCAGCAACGCCTTCAACTGCGCCTCCTGGGTGGGAAGTTCGGCAACTTCCACAGCACCGTAGGAGAGCCCGCCCCAGCGGGAGGTTAAGTAAAGGCCAGAGCGCGTCCAGGAATTGGACATTCTTTGTCGCAATGCCCTGCAAGCGCTTGTTTCTTGTAGCGTGTCGACGTCAGGGCAGAGAATGCAAATTCACGGAGAGACAGGACGTATGGGCATACGAGTGCTGCTCATCGAGGACGACGAGACGATCGCCGAACCGCTCGCCGAGGGCCTCGGGCACTTCGGGCTGACGGTGGATCATGTGACCACCGGGGCCGAGGGGCTGAGAAGGCCGTACGGCGATGTCGTCCTGCTCGACCTCGGGTTGCCGGACATGGACGGCATCGACGTGTGCCGCGGCATCCGGCAGGTCTCGGACGTGCCGGTCATCATCCTGAGTGCGCGGGGTGAGGAGGCCGACCGCGTGCTGGGGCTGGAACTGGGCGCGGACGACTATCTGGCGAAGCCGTTCAGCGTACGGGAGCTGGTGGCGCGGGTGCGGGCGGTGACCCGGCGGACCCAGCGCACGGAGGCGGTGGTGGCCGCCCCGCCCGCCGCGTCACCGTCGTACGAGGCCGAGCCGCCCGCCTCGTACGAGGATTCCGGCTCCCAGCCCTCCTACACCGCCCCCGGCCCCCTCGTCGTGGACCGCCGCACCCGTCAGGTCTGGGTCGGCGAGATCCCGGTCACGCTCACCCCGAAGGAGTTCGAACTGCTGGCGCTGCTCACCGAGGACCCGGGTGCCGTCTACTCCCGGCAGCAGATCCTGGACCGGGTGTGGGACCCGCACTACGAGGGTCCGACCAAGACACTGGACGTCCATGTCGCCGCGCTGCGGCGGAAGTTGGGGCACCCGGGGTGGATCCAGACCTTGCGCGGGGTCGGATTCCGGCTGGCCGTGCAGACCGAGCCGGGCGGGCCCCAGGTGTCCTCCCCGTGACCCGCCGGCTGCTGCTCAGCTATCTCTCGCTCGCCGCACTCGTGCTGCTCTGTCTGGAGGTCCCACTGGGCTTCGTGTACTCGCGCGGCGAGCGGGAGCGGGTGGTGAGCGCGGCGAAGGACGAGGCCGAGTCGGTGTCCGCGTACGCCTCGCTGTCGCTCAGCACGGGCCGTGCCGAGCGCGAACTGCCGCGCCGGGTGGCGCACTGCGCCGAGCGGATCGGCGGGAAGGTGGTCGTCGTGGACGCCTCGGGCGCCCTGCTGGCCACCTCGCATCCGCCGGCCGCCGTCATGTCGTCGAACCTGTCCTCGCGCCCCGGCATCGCGGCCGCCCTGCGCGGCACGTCCACGGTGGACGTCCGTACGTCGACCATCGGGGGCGTCGAGTACCTGTCGGTCGCCGGGCCGGTCCAGCGCGACGGGCGGCTCCAGGGTGCCGTATGGCTGACGCTGCCGACACGGACGGTGCACGAACGCGTCCATCATGTCTGGCTGTTGCTGGCGCTCGGCGGGCTCGGGGTGCTCACCGCGGTGGCCGTGGTCGGGTTCGCCATCGCGTGCTGGGCCGGGCGGCCGATCCGTGAACTGGAGCGTGCCACCCACGAGTTGGCCGAGGGTGGCCGGGCCAGGCCGGTGACCATGACGAAGGGGCCGCCCGAGGTCCGCCGACTGGCCACCGCGTTCAACCGCACGGCGGCCCGGCTCGCCCATCTCCTCGCCGCGCAGCGCGCGTTCGCGGGCGAAGCCTCCCACCAGCTGAAGACGCCGCTCGCCGCGCTGCGGCTGAGGCTGGAGAACCTGGAGCCGAACGTCTCCGACCGGGGCCTGGGCAGTCTCACGGCCGCGGTGACGGAGACGGACCGGCTCGCGAGGATGGTGGAGGGCCTGCTGGCCATGGCCCGCCTGGAGGAGGACTCGGCGACACCCGCGCCGGTCGACGTGGGCGCGATCTGTGCCGAACGGCACCGCACCTGGCTGCCCCTCTTCGAGCGGCAGCGGGTCTCCCTGGTGCTGTTCGCGGGCAGTGTCGGACCGGTCCTCGCGGTCCCCGGCGGGGTCGAGCAGATCGTGGACAACCTGCTCTCCAACGCCCTGCGCGCCTCCCCGCCGGACAGCACCGTGACCATCGAGCTACGGCTCCACGTCCCCGCCCGCCGCGCCCTGCGGGACGCCCGCCCCGCCTGGGTCGACCTGCACATCACCGACGAGGGCCCCGGCATGACCGCGGACGAGCGCGCCCGGGCCTTCGACCGCTTCTGGCGCGCGCCGGGCGCCCCCAAGGGCGGTACGGGCCTGGGCCTGTCGCTGGTCCAGCGTCTCGCCCACGCGAGCGGCGGTGAGGCGAGCCTGCACGCCTCGGCCGCGGGCGGGCTGGACGCGGTGATCCGGCTGCCGTCGGCGGAGGCGTCGCGCGAGGGGCACGGTCCGGGCGCAGACCGGCCCGCACAGCGAAAGCGGGTGGTGCCGGTGTTGCGCGCGTGAATGCCGACCGGCAGCTTCGGACTGGGCGCATGGGCACCCACAGGCAGCTCTCAGGTACGCCGTCCGGCGGCCATCAACTGGCCACGGCCCGTCCACCCGGCTCCCCTAGGTTCCATGCCGCCCCCCACGCACGACCCCGTCGTCGACCGGCGACGGGGCGGTACGACACCTCTTGGAGTGAGAGTGGAACGTCGTAGCCTTCTGCGTGCGGCCGTCCTCGGCGGCTCGGCCGCCGCGTTCGGCGGAACCCTCTGGCGCGGGGGGGCCGACCCCGGCCCCCCCCCCCCCCGCACCCCCCCCCCCCGCGCCCCCCCCGCCC
>CBFGZZ010000107.1:0-24544 GCA_965653385.1 uncultured Streptomyces sp.
CACGAAACCGCCGACAAGCTCGACTCCGCCCTGGAGTCCTCGGCCCGTGGCATGCGCGCCCTGTGGGTCTCCCTGGCCGTGCTCGGCCTGACGGCGCTCGCGCAGGCGGTCGTGGTGGTCGCCTCCGGGTCGGTGGCGTTGCTCGGCGACACGGTGCACAACACCGCCGACGCGCTGACCGCAGTACCGCTGGGGATCGCTTTCGTGCTGGGCAGGCGCGCCGCGACACGGCGCTTCACCTATGGCTACGGACGGGCCGAGGACCTCGCGGGCATCGTCATCGTGCTGACGATCGCCGCCTCCGCGGCCTTCGCGGCGTGGACGGCCGTCGACCGGCTCCTGGACCCGCGCCCCGTGCAGCAGATCCCGGCCGTGGCGGTGGCCGCGCTGGTCGGGTTCGCGGGCAACGAGTGGGTGGCCCGGTACCGGATCCGGGTCGGCCGTGAGATCGGCTCGGCCGCACTCGTCGCGGACGGCCTGCACGCCCGCACGGACGGATTCACGTCACTGGCCGTGCTGTTGAGCGCGGGCGGTGCGGCGCTGGGGTGGCAACTCGCGGACCCGATCGTGGGGCTGGCGATCACGGCGGCCATCGCGCTGGTGCTGCGGGACGCGGCGCGCGAGGTGTTCCGACGCGTGCTGGACGCCGTGGATCCGGCCCTCGTGGACCGGGCCGAGCGGGCGCTCCGGGAGGTCGCGGGGGTGCGTGAGGTGGGCGAGCTGCGGATGCGTTGGATCGGTCACCGGCTGCGCGCCGAGGTGGCGGTCGTGGTGGACGGGGAGGCGACGGTACGGCAGGCGCACGCCATCGCCGTCGACGCCGAACACGCCCTGCTGCACGCGGTCCCCCGGCTCACCGCGGCGCTGGTGCACGCCGATCCGGCACCGGTACCCGGCGAGGCGGATCCGCATCTCGCCCTGGCCCACCACGCCACGGCCTGAACAGGCTCAGGCGACGCCCAGCCCCTCCAGCACGACGGCCCCCGGCAGTTCCGCGAACGCCTTCCCCGGCACCAGCAGCTTGCCGCGCCTGCGTCCGCTGCCGACCAGCACGTACGGCAGGTCGACGACGGCCGAGTCCACCAGCACCGGCCAGCCGTCGGGCAGTCCGATCGGGGTGATGCCGCCGTACTCCATGCCGGTCTCGCCGGTCGCCGTGTCCATCGAGGCGAAGGACGCCTTGCGGGCGCCGAGTTGGCGGCGCACGACGCCGTTCACGTCGACCCGGGTGGTGGAGAGCACGATGCACGCGGCGAGCGTGGTCTCGCCGCCGCGCCTGCCGGCGACGACCACGCAGTTCGCGGACTGTTCGAGCAGTTCCTGTCCGTAGTTCTCGACGAAGACCGCGGTGTCGGCCCACCGCGGATCGGTCTCGACGTAGACGATCTGCTCGGCGGGGACGCTGCCGCGCCAGCCGCGTACGGCGTCGGCGACCGGGCGGGTGAGTTCGTCGAGGCAGTCCGGGGCGGGGGTGGCGTGGTCGAAGCGCCCGATGGGTGCGTCCATGAGCGCACGCTAACAGGACGGCCGGGACCGCGACCCGGGCATCTCAGTGCGCGAGCGGCACCGAAACCGTCAGGGTCATCTCCATCGGGACGTCGCCCTCATTGGCGTAGGTGTGCGGGGCGTTGGCCTCGAAGGTGACGCTGGAGCCGGACGGAACGCGGTACTCCACGCCCTCGACGGTCAGGGTCAGTTCGCCGGCCGTGACGTGGGCGATCTCGACGGTGCCGACGGGGTGCGGGTCGGATCCGCTGCTCTCGCCCGGCATCAGCTTCCAGCCCCACATCTCCAGCGGGCCGGGTGCCTCCGTGCCCGCGAGGAGCTTGCTGTAGCTGCCCGCGTCCGTGTGCCACAGCCGGACCACCTGCTCGGGCGGGACGACGCGCACCTTGGGACCCTGCTCGTAGTCGAGGAGGGTCGTGATGCTGACGCCGAGCGCGTCGCCGATCTTGACGACGGTGCCGAGGCTCGGGTTCGTGCGGGCCTGCTCGATCTGGATGAGCATGCCGCGGCTGACCCCGGCACGCGCGGCGAGCGTGTCCAGGGTGAAGCCGCGCTCGGTGCGCCAGCGCTTGACGTTGCGCGCCAGGGACTGGGTCAACAGGTCGAGGTCCGACACATTCCGTCCTTGCGGAGTCCAATATTCTGGATGACAGGGTTCACCTGGCTGCACTACCGTGAGGTGCACCCCATCGTGCACCGAACTGTACTGCGAGGCACCCCGTGACAGCACTCTTCGCCCTGGCCACCAGCCTGCTGTGGGGGCTGGCCGACTTCGGCGGCGGACTGCTGACCCGACGCACGCCGGCGCTCACGGTGGTCGTCGTCTCGCAGGCCATCGCGGCGGCCGTACTCGGCGCGATCGTGGTGGCCACGGGCGGCTGGAGCGAGGCCGGACCGCAACTGTGGTTCGCGGTCGCCGCCGGCGTGGTCGGCCCGGTCGCCCTGCTCTGCTTCTACAAGGCGCTCGCGCTGGGCCCCATGGGCGTGGTCTCCCCGCTCGGCACCGTGGGCGTCGCCGTCCCCGTCGGCGTGGGGCTCTTCCTGGGCGAGCGGCCCGGCCTTGTGCAGGTCGCGGGTATCGCCGTCGCCGTGCTGGGCGTCGTCCTCGCGGGCGGACCGCAGCTGCGGGGCGCACCCGTGCAGCGGCAGGCCATCCTGCTGACCCTGGTGGCGGCCTTCGGGTTCGGCACGGTGTTCGCGCTGATCGCGGAGGCGTCGTCCACCCTCACCGGCCTGTTCCTGGCGCTCTTCGTACAGCGTGTGGTCAACGTGCTGGCCGGCGGTCTCGCGCTGTACGCCTCGGTGCGGCGCGGCGGCACCGCCCTGCCGGACGGCACCTTCCCCTGGCGCTCGCTGCCGGCGCTCGCCTTCGTCGGGCTGGCCGACGTCGCGGCGAACGGCACCTATGTGGTCGCCGCCCAGCACGGCCCGGTCACGGTGGCCGCCGTACTCGCGTCGCTCTACCCGGTGGTGACCGCTCTGGCCGCGCGGGGCTTCCTGCGGGAACGGCTGCAGGCGGTGCAGGCGGCGGGCGCGGGGCTCGCGCTGCTGGGCACGCTGCTGCTGGCGACCGGCTGACTCAGGACTCCACTTCCAGTTCGGCGAGGTCGGCGGCCGCCTTCTCGTCCAGCTCCGCCAGCTTCGCCACCGTCTCCTCGTCCAGCTCGGCCAGCGCCTGGAGCTGGTCCGGGGTGATCCCGTCGGGTATGGGCACCGGCGCGGGCGTCCTGAGCGGCGGTTGCCAGCCCTCGTCGGCCGTCCAGCGCCGTACGACCCGGGCGGGTGCCCCCGCCACGACCGCGTGGTCGGGCACCGTGCCCCGGACCACCGCTCCTGCCGCCACCACGACGTTCCGCCCGATCCGCGCGCCCGGCAGGATCACGGCCCCGGTGCCGATCCAGCACCCGGGGCCGATCTCGACCGGCTCCATCCGTGGCCATTGCTTGCCGATGGGCTCGTGCGGGTCGTCGTACGAGTGGTTCGTGGACGTCACATAGACGTACGGCCCGAAGTAGCAGTCGCTGCCGATGGTGACCGTCGTGTCGGCGATGACATGGCTGCCGCGGCCCAGCACGACCCCGTCTCCTATGCGCAGGATCGGCTCCGGGCCGAGGTCGAGGTCGGGCATGAGTCCGGCCGTCAGCGTCACCTGCTCGCCGACGATGCAGTGCGAGCCGAGGTGGATCCAGGGTTCGCCGAAGACGGTGCCGAGCGGGAAGGCCAGCCGGGTGGCTTCGCCGATCGAGCCGAAACGGAAGCGGCCCGGGCTGTCGGCCGTCACCGAACCCGTGCGCTGCACCCAGGCCCAGCCCGCGTGGACGGCGCGCTGCGCCAGCCGGCGTCGCCAGGATGAGAACGTGTTCTTGCGCTTGGGCACGGGGTCACCGTACTGAGCGTGCGGCGCCCTTATGAGGTCGAGGGGCTGTGATCTTCGCCCTACCGGGTGCCGGTAGCGTTCCGGTGTACCTCGGACGACAGGAGACGGTGATGACGCACAAGCCTCTGATCAAGGGCATCGGCGGGAGGGAGCCGAAGATCGACGGGGAGGCTTTCGTGGCGCCCACGTCCGTGGTGATCGGGGACGTGACGCTGGGGGCGGGTGCGAGCGTCTGGTACGGGGCGGTGGTGCGGGGGGACGTGGAGCGGATCTCCGTCGGTGCGCGGTCCAACGTCCAGGACAACTGCACGCTGCATGCCGATCCCGGGTTTCCGGTGAGCATCGGGGAGCGGGTGTCGGTGGGGCACAACGCCGTCGTGCACGGGGCGACCGTCGGGGACGACTGTCTGATCGGGATGGGGGCGACCGTGCTGAACGGTGCGGTGATCGGGGCCGGGTCCTTGGTCGCCGCGCAGGCGCTGGTGCCGCAGGGGATGCAGGTGCCGCCTGGGTCGCTGGTGGCGGGGGTGCCGGCGAAGGTGAAGCGGGAGCTCAGTGCCGAAGAGCGTGAGGGCGTCACGCTCAATGGAACTCTCTATGCCGAGTTGGCCAAGGCGCACCGGGGAGAGCACGGGGCGTAGCGGTGGTATGCGGGGTGCGGGTTGTGTGTGGCTGGTCGCGCGGTTCCCCGCGCCCCTGAAGGCAGAGGGGCGTTTCAGTCGCCCGCGGGTACGGGTTCTGGCTCCTGGTGTGCCGTCTGAACCTTCTTCGCCTTGCGCTTGATGATCAGCATCGACGTCAGGCCGATCAGGACCGCTGCGACGAGGCCCAGCCAGGAGAAGCGCTTCAGCCAGGACTCGGCGACCACGCCCACGTAGTAGATGACCGCGGTCGTGCCGCCCGCCCAGAGGATGCCGCCGAAGACGTTGGCGATCAGGAACTTCCAGTACGGCATCCGCAGGACGCCCGCGAGGGGGCCGGCGAAGATGCGCAGGAGGGCGACGAAGCGGCCGAAGAAGACGGCCCACATGCCCCACTTCTGGAAGGACCGCTCGGCGGTGGCGATGTGGCCCTCGCTGAAGTGCTTGGGGAATTTCTTGCCCAGCCAGGCCAGCAGGGGGCGGCCGCCCTTGCGGCCGATGGCGTAGCCGATCGAGTCGCCGATGATCGCGCCCGCGCTGGCGCAGGCACCCAGCACGAAGGGGTCGATGTCACCGTGCTGTGAGGCGAGCAGCGCCGAGGAGACCAGGATGATCTCGCCGGGCAGCGGAATCCCCAGGCTCTCCAGCCCGATGACCACGCCGACCAGCAGATAGATGGCGAGCGGGGGCACCGTTTCGAGCCATTCCTGGACGTGCAACGCCGCTTCCTCTCACTGTCCTGCACCCTGTGTTCCCGGCGCACGCTCGGCTGCGAGCGTGCGCCGGGGAAGCCTACCCGTTCTGATTGACGGTCTCGGTGTCCCACAGGTTGCACTGATGCTCACGGTGCGCAGTGGTGCTCAGCACATTTCCGTGGGCGGACGCGGTGCGCAGGGTCAGTACCGTCCCGGGCCGGGCGGGCATCGCGGGCTGTCCGGCGGCATGGGGCACCCCGTCCCGGACGAAGGAGCCCCAGTACTGGACCATCTGCCGGGACAGCGTCCGCTGCTCGGCGTTCAGGGGGGACTTCAGGCCGAAGTGCTTGAAGAGGTACTGGAGCTCGTTGACGTGGGTCGCGCCGAAGTCGAAGTCCGTCCCCAGGTCGCGCAGGGAGGCGAAGGGCGGCGAGGTGCGGTCGGCGAACTCGTACGCGTAGACCTTGCCGCGTCCGGCGAGCGTGCCGTCGAGGCGGAGGGCCGGGCAGGCGAAGAGCTGGTCGCCCTGGGCGGTGGCGTACGCCATGGTCGGCGACGGGTAGGACGGGAGGGGGTAGCGCGCGAGCACCTCGTCGCCGAAGTCCCTCCGCATGACCGTCGGGTACTGGTCGGCTGTGAGCGGGGTGCCGTTCCCGTCGAACCGGCCGAAGGCGAACAGCCGGCCCTCGTCCTGGTTGGCCCCGTTCATGACCGGCACCCCGGCCGCGGCCCCGCGTTCGAACGCGTCCTTCGGCTGCCGGGGAAGGAAGGCTCCACCGGCCACCGGCGCCCAGTCGAAGCCGTTCTGCGCGGCCAGGATCTCGGCGGCCGGCTTGGCGCGCAGACAGGCCAGGTCGGCGCAGCCGAGCTGCTTGGCGAAGGCGGCGCCCTGGGACACCGCTGTCTCGTGCGCACGGGCACCGCAGTCGCCGTACGCCCCGCTCTGGATGATCCCGGCCCGGAACAGCCCCTTCGCTGTCGGCGAGGCCAGCTGGGTGCAGACCGAGCGGCCGCCCGCGGATTCGCCCGCGACGGTCACGCGGCCCGGGTCGCCGCCGAAGCGGCCGATGTTGGCCCGCACCCAGCGCAGGGCGGCCTGCTGGTCGAGCATGCCGAAGTTGCCGGAGACCCCGTCGCGCGCCTCGCCGTCGAGCGCGGCCGTGGCGAGGAAGCCCATCGCGCCGAGTCGGTAGTTGACGGTCACGACGACGGTGCCGGTCCGCCTCGCGAAGGTGTCGGGAACGATGTCCTGCCCGGCCCCGGCGGTGAGCCCCCCGCCGTGCAGCCAGACCAGGACCGCGCGTCGGGCGGCGCCCTCGGGGGCGTACACATTGAGGTCGAGGCAGTCCTCGGTGTGGCTCGGCTGCTCATAGCCGGGGTCCCAACTAGCTCCCTGCACACACTTGTTGCCGAAGTCCCTCGCCTCACGGACTCCTTGCCAGGGCCGGGCGGGGCGCGGCTCCTTGAAACGGAGCTCTCCGACGGGTGGCTCGGCGTAGGGGATGCCGAGGAACTGGTGTCCCTCGGCGGTGGTTTCACCTCGTACCCAGCCCGCGGTGGTGCGGACGACCGGGTCGTCGGCGGCCTGCGCGGGGACGGGGGCGAGGAGCGCGGCCGCCAGGGCCAGCAGTGCGACGGACATACGACGTTTCACGGGTCCACCTCCGCGTTCGTGAGCATGGGACACCAGTGGCGCGGCGGGAAAACTATGAACGTCAGTGACTCGTGTCAATGAGGTGAACGAGAAACGGCTGAATGCCGTCAGAGGTCGAACGGGGTGAGGGCGCCCCGGCGGATGGCTCTGTCGGGGCGCCCCTCACCAGTCGGGCAACGCCCTGGCTAGGGGTGGGCGGCGCCGAGCATCGCCTTGGCGGTGCCTACGACGACCCTGGAGGCGGTGGCCGGCAGCTCGGCCGGGAGGGCCACCGCGGCATCGACGGGGGCGTTGGGTTCGGCTTCGGCACCCGAGTGGGAGCCGGATTGGGAGTCGGAATCGGATTCGTGCTGGACGTACCGCGTCTCGTACTGCGGCTGCGGGTCCTCCTGCGGCACGGCCGGCTCGGTCTGCGGAGGTTCGGAGACGTCGTCGTCCGGTGTCCCTCGCTCCGGTACCGCGGGCACGGCACCCTTGCCCTCGGGCGGCTGCTCCCCGTGCGGTGCCTTCTCCTGGAGCTCCTTCTGTGGTCTCGTCTCCGGCACGTCCGCCGGCCCGCCGTCGAGCATCCAGCGCTGCGCCTGTGATCCGTCCCGCTCATCGACCACCACGCTCGTGTCCTTGCCGGACGCGACCGCGAGGCTTTCGGACCCGCGCGGCAGGAGTTCGCCATGGACGGTGAGGTCGTAGCGCACCTCGCCGGCGTGCGCGAGGCAGTTCGCCACGACGACGGTGCGCTCGTCGGCGTCGGAGTCGAGGCAGAGCGTGGGGTCGGCTGCGCTGCGCAGCAGGCCGTTGTCCCGGTACGACCACTGCTGGGACACGGCGGACGAGCACTGCGCCAGTTCGGCCCGGACGCCGGCGCGGATCTCACCGTCGCGCAGGTCCAGGCACAGGCCGCGGTCGAGGTTGCGGAGCCTGCCCTGGGCGAGCTCGACAGGCTCCTCGGCCGAGGCGGCCGACGGTGATCCGCCGGAGGGGGGCGGGGGCACCGTGCCCGGGTGTACGGTCCTGCCGCTGGGCACGCCCCAGGTGGCGTGCGCGTCGGGGACGCCGTTCTCCTCGGTCCAGCCCTTGGCGGTGAGGACGGTGACGAGCAGGGCGAGGGCGCTCACTCCGACCCCCACGGCGACGGCCTTGGCACGTCCGCGTGGCAGGTCGAGCCGCTCGGGGCGGTGCCGTCCGCCGCGTCGCCGACGGTCGCACGCCGTCGAGCCCGAGCCGCCCCGGCCGGGCCGGGAGTCGAGATAGCGCCGGGCGCCCCAGCCGAGCACGGTTTCGGCGAGCAGCACTTCCAGGCCACTCTCGAAATGGCTGAGCTGCTCGGCGGCGTGACGGCAGTAGCGGCATGACGACAGATGCTGCTGGACATCGGGGAGCAGGGCGCCGCCCCGGCGAATGGGGACGTCGAGGAGGCGGTTGTAGTAGCGGCATTCGCGGGTGGGCGCGAGTTCGCGGTGGGCGCGGACACAGCCCGTGCGGAATTGCTCGCGAGCGCCTTCCAGCGCCGCCGAAGCGGTGGTCGCATCCACCCCCAGCAGACCAGCGGGTATGGTTATCGGTTCGGCCTCGACCTCGGCATGCCAGAGGAGACATTGCGAGGCTCCCGGCAGCGCCCGGAATGCGCGCTCGGCGATTTGCCGTCTTTCGGGCGTCACGGACCGCGCGGCCCTCAGTCCACGCCCTCCGGTCGGTTTGCCGAGTTCCGGCAGCAGGGCGGAAATACCGTCGTCGGCCGCCCACTCCTTCACCAGATCCCGTACTGCGGCGAGGAGTTGGGGGCGCAGCGCACCGCCGGCGGGCCGGCCGAGCACGCGATGGAATGCGGCGGCGGCCACCAAGGCGGCCGAACTCTCCGTGGAGACCAGGCAGATGGCGGCGTAGTCGTAGGTGGCACGCCAGTGGCGGGCCATCAGCAGGGCGAGGGCACGGGCGTTCGCGTCGGCTTTGCCCAGGCTCGCGACGAGATCGCGGTCGGACTCTCCGGGGCTCACCCCGGGCCGTGGCGGGTACGGCGGTCGTGGGGGGTAAGGGGATTGCACTGAACCATTTCCTTCCCAGCCGCAGGACGGCAAGCGGAATGCGCGTCCTTCGGAAAGCAGGGTGCTTGATTGGTGCATACCTAGGCCGCGTCGGATGTGGACCGGCTATCGGGTCGCTCACTTTCGCACAAGCGACGCACAGGAAACAAGAAGTTCGAGTGACCGACGTTCAAAAAGCGAGGAATTCAGAAAAGTTACCGGCGGTATCCGTACCGGCATTCGAAAGTGTCGTCGAGGCAAGCGCCAAGTTGTGTGCAGGCAAAGACGGTTGGTCCACGGAATCTTCAACTCCGCATGTCGCACAGCAGGCTCCGAGGTTTCTCTCGGCGTCCTCTCATCCCCGTGTTCCACCATGAGCCGCATGATCGTCCCCCACACGACACACCCATCGGATTCCACCCCCGAAGGCGCCCGCACGGTCCGCACCGTCCGCAAGGCGGTCGTCCCGGCCGCGGGCCTCGGCACCCGCTTCCTGCCCGCGACGAAAGCGACACCCAAGGAGATGCTGCCGGTCGTCGACAAGCCGGCCATCCAGTACGTCGTGGAGGAGGCCGCCGCGGCCGGTCTCGACGACGTACTGATGATCACCGGCCGGCACAAGCGGGCCATCGAGGACCACTTCGACCATGCCTTCGAGCTGGAGCAGGCACTGGCGGCCAAGGGCGACTCCGTGCGGCTGGACGCGGTGCGGGACCCGGCCCGGCTCGCCGACATCCACCACATCCGCCAGGGCGACCCGCTCGGCCTCGGCCACGCGGTGCTGTGCGCCCGCCATCACGTCGGCGACCAGCCGTTCGCCGTCCTCCTGGGTGACGACCTCATCGACCCGCGCGAGACCCTGCTCAGCCGGATGCTGGAGGTCCGCGACCGCCACGAGGGCACCGTGATCGCCCTGATGGAGGTCCCGCCGGAGCAGATCCACCTCTATGGCTGCGCGGCCGTCGAGGCGTCGAACGAAGACGGCGTCGTCCGGGTCACCGGCCTCGTGGAGAAGCCGTCGCGCGAGGACGCGCCGAGCCACTACGCGGTCATCGGCCGCTACGTCCTCGACCCGGCCGTCTTCGGCATCCTGGACCGCACCCCACCCGGGCGCGGCGGCGAGATCCAGCTGACCGACACCCTTCACGAACTCGCGGCGGGCGGAACGGTCCACGGAGTCGTGTTCGACGGGCTGCGTTACGACACCGGGGACAAGGCGGACTACCTGCGCACGGTGGTGCGGCTGGCGTGCGACCGGGCGGACCTGGGGCCGGAGTTCGTGGCCTGGCTGCGGGAGTTCGTGGCGGGGCTAGAGGACAACGGGAACGGGCGGAAGCGGCTCGCCGCCTGAGCGCTCACGGCACGAAACGGGCACAGGGGCCCCGCATGGGCCCCTGCTCACCTCGGTTTGGTCGGCTCGGTACGGTCGGCTCAGCCGTTCGGACGCAGGGTCCAGACGACGGTCATCTCACCGGTGACGGCCCCGTCCGCGCGCTGGATCTCGATGGCCACCGGAAACTCGGGCCGCTCCCCAGCGTCCAGCTGGGCGACCACCTCGGCGGCCGGGCGGCCCAGCGTGGCGGTGGCCGTGACGGCGCCCATGGCGAGCTTCTTGTAGGAGATCTCGGCGCTGACGGCGAGCGGCACGGCGCGCGAGAGCTGGTCGCCGAACGCGGCCAGCACGATCGCGCCACTGGCGGACTCGCCGAGCGTGAACATCGCGCCGGCGTGCGGCCCGCCCACGTGGTTGTGGTACTCGCTCTGGTCCGGCAGGGCCACCACGGCCTTGTCCGGCGCGGTCTCCAGGAACTGGAGGTTGAGGGTCCGGGCCATCGGCACGGTGGCGGCGAGCATCTCGCCTATGGACATCTGGTCTGCGCTCATGGCGGTCATGTTACCCACGAGTAGGGACGAGGAACAGGGCCCTGTGACGAGCGTCGTATCGCTCGGTCCGGAATGCGGCATCGACGGGGTGACCTGCAATTCACTTGGCAAATCGAGAGCCGGGCGGCGATAGTCGGCCGGTGACTCCCGCCGCCGACCTCCTGCGTCCTTCCCGCCGTCCCTCCTGGGCGGGCCGCAACTACAGCCTGCTGACCGCCTCCGCGTTCGTCACCAACCTCGGCAGTCACGGTGCGCTGATCGCTGCGGCGTTCGCGGTGCTGGAGGCGGGCGGTGACGGCGGTGACGTGGGGCTCGTGGCCGCGTCCCGCACCCTGCCGCTGGTGCTCTTCCTACTGATCGGCGGCGCCGTCGCGGACCGCCTCCCACGGCACCGCGTGATGGTCGCGGCCAACGCCCTCAACTGCCTCTCGCAGGCCGCCTTCGCCGTGCTCGTCCTGACCGGGGAGGCCCGGCTGTGGCAGATGATGCTGCTGACGGCCCTCGGCGGAACCGGCCAGGCGTTCTTCAGCCCGGCCGCCGAGGGGATGCTGCTGTCGTCGGTCCAGGGGGAGCAGGCCAGCCGGGCGTTCGCCGTGTTCCGGATGGCGATGCAGGGGGCGGCGGTCGGCGGCGCCGCGCTCGGCGGTGCCATGGTGGCCGCGATCGGGCCCGGCTGGGTGCTGGCGGCGGACGCGGCGGCGTTCGCGGTCGCCGGCTCGCTGCGGGCCTTCCTCGACGTGAGTCATATTCCGGCGCGCGCGCCGGGCGGCGGCATGCTCGCCGATCTACGGGAGGGCTGGCGGGAGTTCGCGGGGCGGCCGTGGCTGTGGGGCGTCGTCGTCCAGTTCTCGATCGCCAACGCGGTCGTCGCGGCGGCCGACGCGGTCTACGGCCCCCTCGTCGCCCGGGACCACCTGGGCGGGGCGGGTCCCTGGGGCCTGGCCCTGGGTTTCTTCGGGGCGGGCACGGTCGCCGGCGCCCTGCTCATGACCCGCTGGAAGCCACGCCGCCTGCTCCTCGCCGGCACCCTGTGCGTCTTCCCCCTGGCCCTCCCGTCAGCGGCCCTCGCCGTACCGGTACCGGTCACCGCCCTGTGCGCGGTCATGTTCCTGACCGGCGTGACCCTGGAGGTCTTCGGTGTCTCCTGGATGACCGCACTCCATCAGGAGATACCGGAGGACAAGCTCTCCCGGGTCGCCGCGTACGACTGGTTCGGCTCGGTCGCCCTGGTCCCCCTGGCAACCGCCCTGGCCGGCCCCGCTGAGACGGCCTTCGGCCGCACACCCGCCCTCTGGGGCTGCGCCGTGGTCGTCGTCCTCGTCACTGCGGCGGTCCTGTGCGTACCGGACGTACGGAACCTACGGCGCCGTACGAAGCCGGTGACGGCCGGAAGCCGACACGACTCAACCGAAGCCGAAAGCCCCGTCGGCGGGCCCGGCTGACAGCACCCCGCACACGAAACCCACACCGCCGCGCCGAACCGACGACCACCGAACCCGACGCGACTCAGCCGATGCTGAAAGCCCCGTCGGGAGGCTCCGGTGACGGTACGGCGTCGTCGTCCTGGACCGGCGGCGCGTCCGCGATGAACTGCCGTAGGGCGAGCCCCTGTTCCACGCGGGCCGGGAAGGCGTCGGAGGCGGTGAGCCGGGAGAGGGAGGCGGTGTCGAGGGGGCGGTGCGCGGCGACGAGTACGGCGTTGCCGAAGCGGCGGCCGCGCAGTACGCCCGGTTCGGCGATCAGTACCAGTTCCTCGAACAGCGTGGCGTAGGTGGCGAGCTGGGAGCGCAGGAAGGCGAAGGGCGCGGCGTCGGCGAGGTTCGCCAGATAGACGCCGCTTCGCCGCAGCACCCGCTCGGCCTGCTGGGCGTATCCCACCGACGTCAGGTGCGCGGGCACCCGGGAACCGCCGAAGACATCGGCGACGAGCACGTCGGCCGAGTCGTCCGGGGCCGACTCCAGCCAGGCTCGCGCGTCCCCGGCGTGCAGTTGGATGCCGGCCCCGTCCGGAACCGGCAGATGCTCCACGACCAGCTCCAGCAGCCCCCGGTCGGCCTCGACGACGTCCTGCCGCGAACCGGGCCGGGTGGCCGCCAGATAGCGGGGCAGGGTGAGCGCCCCACCCCCGAGATGCAGCACGTCCAGCGCCCGCCCGGGCTCGGCGACGGTGTCCAGGACATGCCCGAGGCGGCGCGCGTACTCGAACTCCAGGTACTCCGGTTCGTCGAGGTCGACGTACGACTGAGGCGCCCCGTCGACGGTGAGCAGCCATGCCCGCCTGCGATCGACATCCGGCATCAGCTTGGCGGTGCCGTAGTCGACGGACCGGGTCACAGGTATGGGCTCACTCACCGTCCCATTGTGCCGGTGGAATTTCTGACCGGCGCCCGCGGAGACGCGCCCCACAGGGGCGCGGGGAACTGCGCGACCAGCCACAACCGGACCCGCAGTCCCCCACGAACCGCAACACCCTCACACCACGGCAGTCACGGTCCCCGCTCCGACGGTCCTGCCACCCTCACGAATGGCGAACCCGAGCCCCGGCTCCAAGGGCACCTCACGTCCCAGCTCAACGGTCATCGTGACCGTCTCCCCGGGCCGCGCGACCCCCACCTCACCGAGGTCGATGTCCCCGACCACATCCGCCGTACGAATGTAGAACTGCGGCCGATACCCCGTGGCGACCGGCGTCGTACGCCCGCCCTCACGAGCCGAGAGCACATACACCTGCGCCGAGAACCGACGGCGAGGCACCACACTGCCCGGCACGACCACGACATGCCCCCGCCGGACGGCGTCCCGCGGAACCCCGCGCAGCAACAGCGCCACGTTGTCCCCGGCCTGCGCCTCGTCCATCGGCTTGCCGAACGTCTCCAGGCCGGTGACAACGGTCTCCAGCCCGGCCCCGAGCACTTCGACCCGGTCGCCCACCTTCACGGTGCCCCGCTCCACGGCCCCGGTGACGACCGTCCCCCGGCCGGTGATGGTGAGCACGTTCTCGACGGGCAGCAGGAACGGCGCGTCCACATACCGCTCCGGCATCGGAACGTACGTGTCCACGGCGTCCAGCAGCGCCTCGACCGACGCGGTCCACTTCGGGTCGCCCTCCAGCGCCCTCAGTCCCGACACCCGTACGACGGGCGCGGCGTCGCCGCCGTAGCCGTGCTCGGTGAGCAGGTCGCGGACCTCCAGCTCGACGAGGTCGATGAGCTCCTCGTCGCCCGCGTCGGCCTTGTTGAGGGCGACAACGATGTGGTCGACGCCCACCTGCCGCGCGAGCAGCACGTGTTCGGCGGTCTGCGGCATGATCCCGTCGAGCGCGGAGACGACGAGGATCGCCCCGTCGAGCTGCGCGGCCCCGGTGACCATGTTCTTGACGTAGTCGGCGTGACCGGGCATGTCGACGTGCGCGTAGTGGCGGGTGTCGGTCTCGTACTCGACGTGCGCGATGTTGATGGTGATGCCGCGCGCGGCCTCCTCCGGCGCCCGGTCGATCCGGTCGAACGGCACGAAGGTGCCGGCGCCGCGCTCGGCGAGGACCTTGGTGATGGCGGCGGTCAACGTGGTCTTGCCGTGGTCGACATGACCCATCGTGCCGATGTTCAGATGCGGTTTGGTGCGCACGTATGCCGTCTTGGACATGGCTGTACCTCGAAGTCTCTGCGTAAAGGATCTCCGCGCGGGAGATGGGGACCCCAAGGACCTGCCGACCCTCCCCCTCGGGGGTCCGCCGGACTGTCCGGGGAGGGTCAGCTTCGGGCGCCGTCGACAGCGGCCAGGAAGACGGGAACGGCAGCCTTCGGCGCATCCGCGACTGCGGATGCTGCGAGGAGGAAGGCGTGCCGGAACATGACGTCGATCATCGTCGACGCTTTGCCCGGCGTCGAATGGTTTTCGCGGTACGGGACTTCAGGCGCCGACGTTCTTCAGCGCCTCCCGCACCGACAGCGGCGCGAACCTCCCCCGCTCCCGCGCCAGGAAGTCCCGTACGCCGTCCGGGTCGGTCTTGGCGTACTCCCGCAGGGCCCAGCCGATGGCCTTGCGGATGAAGAAGTCGGTGTGCCCGGACTGGCGCAGACAGTAGGCGAAGAGGCGCCGGGAGTCGGTGTGTTCCTTGTAACGCAGCTGGTGGAGCAGGGCGGTGCGGGCGACCCACAGGTCGTCGTCGACGATCCAGGCGTCCATGTCCGCGCTGAGGGTCGGGTCGGCGGCGACGAGTCCGCCGACGACGTGGGCGGCGAGCAGGTCGACGGTGTCCCACCAGGAGACGGTGGTGATCAGCTGCCGGGTCACCGGGAGGAAGCCGGACGAGCAGCGCCCCACGTGCCGGCGCAGATAGTCGACGGCGAAGTAGTGGTACTCGCGCTCGGGCAGCTGCCAGCAGCGCAGGGCGACGGCGGTGCAGTCGGTCTCGTCGGGGCGGGGGGTGCCCTGGAGGACGGTGCGGGAGAGGGCGCGGCGCTCGGGTGTGGGGATGCCGAGGAACGGGGCGATGTCCTTCATGTACGCCTGCGCGGCGACGGCCCGTTCCGGGTCCGCGGCGGCCGAGTAGGTGGCGGTGAGCCGCTCCAGGACCGTGTCGGCCAGAACACTGCGCGGAACTTCTGCTGTTCCCGCACCTGTGACGGTCATGAGACGAACCATACGGCGATCACACATCTTTCTCGGTTACTGTCGCCGAATGCTCGACGATGCCACCACCCGCTCTGGGGGCACCGCCACGGCTCCTCCCCGGGCCGCCGCCACGGAGCTCACGGTCCCCGTCCCCGTACCCGTGCCCGCCGGATTCGCCGCGCGCTGCACGAGAACGCTGCTCTCGCCGTGGTCGCGGCTGTCCCTGCTCGCGGTCCTGCTCGCGGCGGCCGCGTCGTCCGTGCTGCTCTTCGAGCCGCAGAAGCTCCTGACGAACGGCTGGCCGCCCCAGGTCGAGGGCTCGGCCGCGGTGGTGCTGTTCGCGGTGGCGTACGGCCTGGTCACGGTGGCCTTCGTGCCACGACCGCTGCTCAACCTTGCGGCGGGCGCGCTCTTCGGCACCGAGTGGGGCATCGGCGCGGCTCTGGCGGGCACGGTGCTGGGCGCCGGGATCGCCTTCGGGCTGGGCCGGCTGCTGGGCCAGGAGGCGCTGCGTCCGCTGCTGCGCGGCCGGTGGCTGAAGGCTGCGGACGGCCAGCTCAGCAGGCACGGTTTCCGTTCGATGCTGGCGGTGCGGCTGTTTCCCGGTGTGCCGTTCTGGGCGTCGAACTACTGCGCCGCCGTCTCCCGGATGGGCTACGTCCCGTTCCTGCTCGCGACGGCGCTCGGATCGATCCCGAACACCGCCGCCTACGTCGTCGCCGGTGCCCGTGCCTCCGCGCCGACGTCGCCCGCCTTCCTGATCGCGCTGGCCTGCATCGCCGTACCGGCGCTGGCGGGCGTGGTGGTGGCGTGGCGGAAGCGGCACCATCTGCGCGACCGCTGAACCGTTTCGCCACCCTCTGCCTCCCTCCGGCTACACCGTCTCCAGGATCATCGCGTTGGCGAGGCCGCCCGCTTCGCACATCGTCTGCAGCGCGTAGCGTGCGCCGCGCTCGCGCATCGCGTGCACGAGGGTCGTCGTCAGACGGGTGCCGCTGGCGCCGAGCGGGTGGCCGATCGCTATCGCGCCGCCGTGCACGTTGACCTTGTCGAGGTCGGCCCCGGTCTCCTGCCGCCAGGCCAGGACGACGCTGGAGAAGGCCTCGTTGACCTCGAAGAGGTCGATGTCGCCGAGGGACAGGCCCGCCCGGCGCAGCACCTTCTCCGTCGCCGGGATCACACCGGTGAGCATGAGGACCGGGTCGGAGCCGGTGACGGCGAAGCTGTGCAGCCGGGCGAGGGGGCGCAGGCCGAGGCGGGCGGCGGTCTCGCCGGACGTGATGAGGACGGCGGAGGCGCCGTCGTTGATCGGGCTGGCGTTGCCCGCGGTCACGTTCCACTCGATCTGCGGGAAGCGCTCGGCGAAGGCCGGGTCGTGGTAGGCGGGCTTGAGCCCGGCGAGGATTTCGGTGGTGCTGCCCGGCCGTACGCACTCGTCGCGGGAGAGGCCCTCCAGCGGGGCGATCTCGGCGTCGAACAGGCCCTTCTCCCAGGCGGCCGCCGCCTTGCGGTGCGAGGAGACGGCGAACTCGTCCATCTGCTCGCGGGTGATCGACCACTTGGCGGCGATGAGCTCGGCACTGATCCCCTGCGGGACGAGCCCCTCCGGATAGCGCTCGGCGACCCCGGGACCGAAGGGGTCCTTGCCGGGCGGCACGTTCGACCACATCGGCACCCGGCTCATCGACTCGACGCCACAGGCGACGACCAGGTCGTACGCGCCCGAGATGACCCCCTGGGCGGCGAAGTGCACGGCCTGCTGGGAGGAGCCGCACTGGCGGTCCACGGTGGTCGCCGGGACGGTCTCCGGGAAGCCCGCGGACAGGGCGGCGTAGCGGGTGGTGTTCATGGCCTGCTCGCCGACCTGGTCGACGGTGCCGCCGATGACGTCGTCGATCAGCGCCGGGTCGACGCCTGAGCGTTCGACGAGGGTGCGCAGGGTGTGGGCGAGGAGCTCGACGGGGTGGACGTGCGCCAGGGAGCCGTTCGGCTTGCCCTTCCCGATGGGGGTGCGTACGGCTTCGACGATGACTGCGTCACGCATGGTGCGGGCCTCCCGATTACCAGTGAGTAGGAAATCCGAACTCACCATAACCCCGTGGGTTGGGAAATCAAACCCATCCGGTTTGAAAGTCGAACCCACCCCTTAAACTGAGCGGCATGGCCGCCACCAAAGACCCGCGCCCCTGTTCCATCGCCGACGCCCTCGCGCTCGTCGGCGAGAAGTACTCCCTGCTCGTCCTGCGCGAGGTGTGCCTGGGCAACGGCCGCTTCGACCAGCTCGTGCGCAACATCGGCGCCCCGCGCGACATCCTGGCCACCCGGCTGCGCCGCCTCGTCGACGCCGGCATCCTCACCAAGCGCGCCTACAGCGAGCGCCCGCAGCGGTTCGAGTACCGGCCGACGCAGGCGGGGCTGGAGTTGGAGCCGGTCCTGATGACCCTCATGGCGTGGGGCGACCGCCATCTCCGCACGGACGACGACCGCCCCATGGTGATCGAGCACATCTGCGGCAACGAACTGGTCCCGGTCGTCACCTGCCGGGCCTGCGGCGACCCGGTGCGCCACGAGGACCTGTCGGCCCACCCCCAGGCGCCCGGATGGACGGTGACGGGACCGTCGGCAGCGTGAGATCAGCCGTCCCGTCGGAGGGCCGCGATCAGTGCCAGGGATGTGAGTCCAGGTACTTCACGATCTCCTCCCGCTCCCACGCCCCGTCGGCCACGACGACCCGGTAGCGGCGGGTGAGGGTGTCCCCGGGCGCCAGTTCCAGCTCGTCGTGGAACGCCCAGGACGGGGCGACGCCCGCGAAGGGCTCGTTGCGTACGAACCAGTGGGCGGGGTGGGCGCCGTCGTCGCCGGCGTGGTCGTTCTCGGGGGCGTGCGCGAAGACGAGGGTCGCGTGGCCGTCGGTGCCGTCGTGCTCACCGGAGTAGGCCAGCCAGGGCGCCTGTTCGCCCATCAGGCCGGGGCCCTCGGCGTCCGGGGTGATGATCCGGCCGCCCTGGAAGGCCCGCGGGCCGCGCCAGAACAGGCCCGTGTATCCGGCCATGCCGCGCCCGGCGGTGGTGGGGCTGCCGAACCGCAGCGGCTCGGCGCGCCGGTTCGTCACGGCGCTCGTCCAGGTCAGCGCCCATGAGCCGGACTCCGGCTCGACGTCGTGCACCTCGACCGTGCGCCGCTCGTCGGCCCACAGCTCTCCGTCGTGCGGATGCCAGGTCAGCCGCTCGGCGATGACGACCCGGTCACCGTCCGAGGAGACCTCGTCGAACGCGACGTGCCGCATCGAGCCGACGCGCTCGGGGAGCTCCAGGTACCCCTGCCCGTGGACGTAGCTGTTGCCGCCCCACAGATTGGCCCCGGACAGGTGCGAGGCCGTCAGCGACAGTCCCTTGTGCCAGCGGTGGTCGTTGGGCCGGTAGTCGGTGACGACGTCACCGGCGAGGGTCCGCAGCGGATGGACGTACGGCTTCGGCGCCTCCCAGGCGGCCTCCGGCCGGTAGACGTAGGCGAGGAGCTCCACGCCGGTGGCCGACTCGGTCACCGTGACGCGGTCGCCGTGCGCGTGGACGATACGCAGCCCGGTCATACGACGGCTTCCTCGCCCGGCGCCGCCCGCTCGGCCGTGACCGGCGCCCAGCCGGGCGCGCCCCCGTGCATCGCGACGTAGAAGGGATCGCCGGGGCCTATCTCCCCGGCGCGAACCGTCGCGTCCGTGAACGCCGACTTGTACAGCGCGGCGATCAGCTCCAGGCTCGTGCGCCCGTCCGCGCCGCTGCTGCGCGGCCGCTCTCCCGCACGCATGCTCGCCACCAGCTCCCGCAGCTGCTCCAGATGCGAACTGGGCAGGTCCGCGCCGAAGTCCTGCCAGGCCTTGGCCTCGGTGTCCGGCACGTCCCGGGCCGGCGTGATGCGCCAGTCGTCGTTGCGGTGCCCGTACAGATGGGTCAGTTCCACGGTCGCGCGCTCGCAGTCGATGCGGATGCGGCTGACCTCGTCGGGGCTCAGCACGCTGTTCACGATGGTCGCCATCGCACCGTTCGCGAAGCGGACGAGGGCCGTCGACACGTCCTCGGTCTCGACGTCGTGCACCAGCCGGCCGGCCATGGCACGCACCTCGCTCCACGGTCCGAGCAGGTCGAGCAGCAGATCCATCTGGTGGATCCCGTGCCCCATCGCGGGACCGCCGCCCTCGGTCGCCCAGCGGCCGCGCCAGGGCACGGCGTAGTAGGCGGTGTCCCGGTACCAGGTGGTCTGGCAGTGCGCGACGAGCGGGCGGCCCATGGCCCGCTCGGCGAGCAGACGTCGCACGTGCCGGGTGCCCGAGCCGAAGCGGTGCTGGAAGACGATCGAGGCGTACGGGCCGCCGTCCTCACCCTCCTCCGCCTCCACGGCGTCGAAGTCCGCGAGGCTCGGCACCGGCGGCTTCTCGCACCAGACCCAGGCACCGGCCCGCAGGGCGGCGACCGTCTGGTCACGGTGCAGGGTCGGCGGGGTGCAGATGACGACCAGGTCGGGCCGCTGCTCCTGAAGCATCCGGTCCAGGTCGGTGTGGGGGTGGGGTGCCTGTGCTCCGGCCGTGGCCGGACCCGCCTCCGCGCAGAAGGACCGCGCCGACGCCGCGTCGATGTCGACGGCGGCAACGAGTTCCGTCTCGCCCTCCTCGGCGAGCCTGGCGAGCGCGGGCAGGTGGGAGTCGCGTGCGATGGCGCCGGTACCGATCACGGCGACCCTGATGCGGCGGCCGGTGAGCGGGGCGATCTCGGATGCGGCCATGGACGTGAGACTCCTCCGGAGCGCCAACGACGAGTTGATGAGCGACGCGATAGCAAGCGCTTTCGGTCCGAAGCAACGTAAGCGGCGGCCCCACCGCAGGTCAACACCGGTCCGGCCGAGGTCGGCGATCGGCTGCCGAGCCCCTGTGCGGGAGCCGTCATCGGAGGGCGCTACGCTGCCCCTCGACACTCGCGGTCACCGATCACTGCGCCGCCGACGCGGTGTCCTCCATCCCCCCTTGCCACGATCAGCACTTGGACTCCGTAACTTCATGTCTTGGTTTGAATCCCTCATCCTCGGACTCGTCCAGGGGCTGACCGAGTTCCTCCCCGTGTCCTCCAGCGCGCATCTGCGGCTGACCGCGGCGTTCTCGGGCTGGGAGGACCCGGGCGCGGCCTTCACGGCGATCACGCAGATCGGCACGGAGACCGCCGTGCTGATCTACTTCCGCAAGGACATCGGACGGATCATCGCGGCGTGGCTGAAGTCGCTGACGAACAAGGAGATGCGGCGCGACCACGACGCGCAGATGGGCTGGCTGGTGATCGTCGGCTCGATCCCGATCGGTGTGCTCGGCCTGACGCTCAAGGACCAGATCGAGGGCCCGTTCCGGGATCTGCGCATCACCGCGACCATGCTGATCGTCGTCGGCATCATCATCGGCATCGCCGACCGGATGGCGGCCCGCGACGAGTCGGGCGGCCGCCACCGCGCGCCCAAGCAGCGCAAGGGGCTCGAGGACCTGAACGTGAAGGACGGCCTGATCTTCGGCCTGTGCCAGTCCGCGGCGCTCGTCCCCGGTGTCTCCCGCTCCGGCGCGACCATCAGCGGCGGCCTCTTCATGGGCTACAACCGCGAGGCCGCGGCCCGCTACTCCTTCCTCCTCGCGATCCCGGCTGTCCTCGCCTCCGGCCTCTTCGAGCTCAAGGACGCGATGGAGAGCGACCATGTCTCCTGGGGTCCGACGATCTTCGCCACGGTGATCGCCTTCGCGACCGGTTACGCGGTCATCGCATGGTTCATGAAGTTCATCTCGACGAAGAGCTTCATGCCGTTCGTCTGGTACCGCATCGCGCTCGGCATCGTCATCATCGCGCTCGTGGCCACGGGCGTCCTGAGCCCCCACGCGGCGGAGTCGGCGGGCTGACGCGCCTCCAGCGCACTTCGGCCGAGCGCCCCGCCTCCTGACCGGCAGGTCAGTACAAGCGGGTCCGCCCCAAGTCCGTGACCAATCACATACGTTGCGCGTAGCCGTCCGGTAGCGGACGGTCAGTCCTTGCCCCTAGGCTTGTCCGCATGTCCCCCCATTCCTTAGGCCCTGGTTCCGTGCGGTCTGCTGCCGAGGTGAACGAGGAGATTCGCGCCCTGTGGCTGCGCGCGGGCGGCTCGCTGTCCGCCCAGGAGCGCGCGGAGTACGAACTGTTGGTGGTCGAGTGGGCCGCCGCCATCCGCGGTGAGGTCATCGAGGCGGCCTGAGACAGGCCCGGCCCGCGGCCCAACTGCCTAAGATCCACTGCATGGAGCATCTGGATCACGTACCCGCTCGCCGTGGCCTCGTCATCTTCCTGAACGGCACGTCCAGTTCGGGCAAGTCGAGCATCGCCACCGAGCTGCTGCGGATCCTCGACGAGCCGTACTTCCATCTGCCCGTCGACGCCTTCCACGCGATGCGCTCCCGCACCCCGGTCCCGCCGGACCAACTGCCGACCGTCCTCCATCGCACCTGGCAGGGCTTCCACCGCGCGGTCGCCGGAATGGCCGCCGCCGGCAACAACGTCGTCGTCGACCATGTACTGAGCGCCGAGTGGCGGCTCAGGGACTGCCTCTCGCTCCTCGTTCCGCAGGACGTGGTTCTGGTCAAGGTGCACTGCGCCCCGCAGGAACTGGAACGCCGGGAGCGCGGGCGGGGCGACCGGCCGGCCGGTCTCGCCGCCGCCCAGTCGGCGCAGGTGCACTCACACGGCGTCTACGACGTGGACTGCGACACCACCCACACCACACCCCAGGAATGCGCCCGCCGAATCAAGGACTTCCTGAACGACCGCCCCACACCCACCGCCTTTGAACGACTGCGTGCCGGGCGCGACCGGCAGTCGCTCTAGTCCGGCTCTGATCAAGGCCGACGCGCCGTTCCCGGCCTGATCAGAGCGACGCGAGTGCCTTGTCCACGCGTCGCGACGTGCCCGGGTGCGTGACCCATCGGCTCAGGGTCTCCAGCTCCGTCCGTGCCGCCCGGTCCCCGATCCGAGCCAGCGCGGCGATGCCCGCCTCGGCCACATGGGGTGAGCGGGGAGAGTCCCCGGACCGCTGGTCCAGGGCGGTCTCCACGAGGGCGACGAGGGCCTCGGTGGTGTCCGGTCGAGGCGGCAGCAGCGAGAGCATCCAGGCGAGTCCGCGCAGGACATGGGAGTTGAAGGGGTCGAGACACGCGTTCACGTCGAAGTGGACGTGCGGATGGCCGACCAGCGGCAAGGTCCGGTCCAGGGGGACCAGCTCGAACCACCTGAGCACCGCTCGTCGCGCCTCTTCCGGACCGACGGCGTCCAGCAGTGCCGACCCGGTCCGTCTCCACTTCGCCGACGGTGTGTCGGCCGTCGCCGGGGCCGGATGCTCCAGCAGCCGCAGCCACTGTTCTCCTCCCGCCGTGGCTTCCTCGACGGCCGCGTCGGCCCAGGGTTCACCGGGGTTGAGCACCGGCCCGGGGAACCTGGCCAGCAGGTCCCGCATGCCGGGTTCCGCGGCGTTCGCCGCCGCCTGTGTGCGGCGGTGGCCCGGCAGGTTCGCGGCAGCGCCGGTGCGCCGGAAGGCGGCCAGGACGGCCGGGTCGGGGGTGCGACCGGCGGCGAGTTCCGCGTCGGCCAGTTCCCAGATCCGGTGGGTCGACCACACGAGGTACTGGTCCCGCAACCCGGCGAGCTGCTCCTGCCGTTCACCGGCCAACAGGTCCCCGTCCAGGGCACGGGCGACTCCGGAGGCCACCATGAGCAGTTCGGTGCGGAAGTATCCCTGGTCCCGCCTGAACTCCTCGGCCGACCAGACGTCTTCCACATGGGCGTACCAACCCGCCCATATGCCGGCGAGCTCCAGCCGGTACCGGTCGGGCAGCGCCCGCAGCAGCTCCATGTTCTGTGAACCCACGCCCGTCATGGACCCGTTGTGGCAGGCGGCCCGCAGCACGGCGCGGGCCAGCTCCGGCAGGTCGCCGCGTTCGGCGAGCCCCCGGTACCGAGCGGCCTGTTCTGACAGGAGCTGCCTGTTCCGCATCCATGTGCTCATGGTCGACAGCGTAGGAGGGGCCACTGACAACGAACGCCTCGAATATCGCCGCACGCCCTCTTGGCTCCGTGCACCACATGCCCAACACTGAGCCGATGACGCAGCGTGTGGAGCTCGCCACCCTGAGGGACCGGCTGGCGGTCGACGGACTGATCACCGACTACGCGGTGGCCGTGGACGACGGCGACTGGGAGTCCTACCGGAGCCTGTTCGCCCCCGACGGACGCGCGGACTACCGCTCGGCCGGCGGCATCGAGGGGGACGCCGGGAGCGTCGCCGACTGGCTGGCCGAGAGCATGCGGCTGTTCTCGATGCGGCAGCACCTCATCGTCAACCGCAGGGTGCGCTTCGGGATCCTGGAGCAGGACATCGGCGACACGGCCCGGGTCCAGGCCGACTACATCAACCCGATGCGGTTCGCCCAGGACGGCGACGGCTCCTCCGGCAGCTGCGCCGCCCCCGACTTCGTGTGCGGCGGGCGCTACGCCTTCGCACTGCTGCGCACCGACACCGGCTGGCGGCTGCGCGAGGTGGTCGTCCAGGAGAAATGGCGCCGCCTGCCCGAACGGACCACGCCCGCGATGATCGACTGAGCGACGCCCGGTCCCGGCCCCACTGTCCCGTTGTCAGTGCCTGTGAGCACACTGGAAGCACCACGGGGTAGGAGGTGATGCATGAAGACGATCAGCGACTGGCTCACCTCCCCGTGGCGCCGCTCGGCCGCCGCCGCCCTGGCCGGGGCGCTGCCCGTGCTCGCCTTCCCGGAGCCGTCGTGGTGGTGGTTCGCGTACGTCGCCCTGGTTCCCTGGATGGCGCTGCTGCGCTCCGCGCCGACCGGGAGGCGGGCGCTGTACGACGGCTGGTGGGGCGGGTTCGGATTCATGCTGGCGATGCACCACTGGCTGCTGCCGAACCTCCATGTGTTCACGTTCGTCATCGCCGCGCTGCTCGGTGCCCTGTGGGCGCCCTGGGGCTGGTTGGTGCGCCGCTTCCTGCCCGCGCGGCCGTCCCCGGGGCGGGTCGCGGCGGCCCTCGTGGTCCTGCCGTCCGGTTGGCTGCTGATCGAGCTCGTCCGCTCCTGGCAGGGGCTGGGCGGGCCG
>CBFGZZ010000108.1:0-24538 GCA_965653385.1 uncultured Streptomyces sp.
TCGCCGCCGCCCGTCCCTACTTCGGGGCCCCGGGTCCCCCGCCGGGGCCCCCTTCCGCATGCGGACCAGGGGTGTCAGGCCTTGACACGGACCTCCGCGCGCACCTTCGTGGTGATGTCGATCGCCACGTCCTTGGTGACGTCCGTCGTGGCGTCACCAGGCGCCACCACGGCGATGGTGCTGTAGTCAGCCCAGGCGCAGAACCAGTTGGTCCGCTCCTGCTTGGTCATCAGGTCCTGGCTCTTGGCCGACTGGCACTTCATGACCGCGCCGTCGAGGTCGGCGGACTCGGGTTCGCCGACAAACTCGGCCTTGCCGGCGCTGCTGCTGGAGGAGGAGGAATCCTCCGCCGCGGTCTTCTTGACACCTGCGAACAACGCGTCCAGGGCCTTCTCCGGGTCGGCGATCTCGCCGTAAACGCCCCTGTACGAGATGCTCTTGGCCTTCGCCAACTTGCCCAGATCGGGCATGGAGCTGTTCGGGTCGTTGGGGTCGTAACCCGAAAGGTCCGCGGTCGAATAGACACCGGTCACTTCGGTGCCGTTCTTGAGCCCGGTCTTCTCCAGCTCCGACGCCAAGTCGTCGCTGGATGCCTGGCCCCCCTTGGTGAGCTGGCTGTACTCGCTGAGCAGCTTCTGCGGAGTCGCCAGCTTGTGCGCGCCGTCGTCCTCCAGGCTGCCGCCCGCCCCACCGCCGCCGCCGAGCACGAAGTACGCCCCGACGCCGATCGCGGCCACGACCGCCACCGCACCGATGATCAGGCCGGTCTTCTTGCCGCCGCCACCCGGCGCCGGCGGCTGCGGCATGCCGTACGGGGCCTGGCCGTACGGCGGCTGCTGCTGGCCGTACGGGCCCGGCTGCTGGGGCGGGACACCCGGGGCCTGCTGGGGGTAGCCGTAGCCGGGCTGGGGCTGGGGCGGAGGAGCCTGCTGGGGGTAGCCGTAGCCGGGCTGGGGCGCCTGCGGCGGCTGGCCGTACGGACCCGGTTGGCCGTACGGACCGGGCTGCTGGGGCTGCCCGCCGTACGGGCCCGGCTGGTTGTAGCTCATTTCTGGGTTCCCCTCCAGATGCTTATGCGTTCACGACATCCTGGCGCAAACACAGGGGACGCGCGGCATCGGGGTGCCCACCATTACAAAACAAACGCGTTTCGGGACACGCCCGGGACACCCCTAAACTGGGCGGGTGACCGAGAACGCTCAGCAGCAGCCACCAGCGCCCGACACCGAACTGCCGACCCAGTACGCGCCGGCCGATGTAGAGGGGCCGCTGTACGAGCGCTGGGTAGAGCGCGGTTACTTCGAGGCCGATGAGAAGAGTGACAAGCCGGCCTACACGATCGTCATCCCGCCGCCGAACGTCACGGGCTCGCTCCACCTCGGGCACGCCTTCGAGCACACCCTCATCGACGCCCTCACGCGCCGTAAGCGCATGCAGGGGTACGAGACGCTGTGGCAGCCCGGCATGGATCACGCCGGTATCGCCACGCAGAACGTCGTCGAGCGCGAGCTCGGCAAGGAGGGCAAGTCCCGGCACGACCTGGGCCGTGAGGCGTTCGTCGAGCGCGTCTGGCAGTGGAAGGGCGAGTCCGGCGGGCAGATCAGCGGGCAGATGCGGCGCCTCGGTGACGGCGTCGCCTGGTCCCGTGAGCGCTTCACCATGGACGAGGGCCTGTCCCAGGCCGTCCAGACCATCTTCAAGCGCCTCTACGACGACGAGCTGATCTACCGCGCCGAGCGCATCATCAACTGGTGCCCGCGCTGTCTGACGGCCATCTCGGACATCGAGGTCGAGTACCAGGACGACGACGGCGAGCTGGTCTCCATCCGGTACGGCGAGGGCGACGACGCCATTGTCGTGGCGACGACGCGCGCCGAGACGATGCTCGGTGACACCGCGGTCGCCGTTCATCCCGAGGACGAGCGCTACCGCCATCTCGTCGGCCGTGAGATCGAGCTGCCGCTCACCGGCCGCCGTATCCCCGTCGTCGCCGACGAGCACGTCGACCCCGAGTTCGGCACGGGTGCCGTCAAGGTCACCCCGGCCCACGACCCGAACGACTTCGAGATCGGCCAGCGCCACGACCTGCCGTCCCTCGCCGTGATGGACGAGCACGCGGTCATCACCGCGCACGGCCCCTTCCAGGGCCTGGACCGCCTCGAAGCCCGCTCGGCCATCGTCGCCGCGCTGCGCGCCGAGGGCCGGATCGTCGCGGAGAAGCGGCCGTACCTCCACTCCGTCGGCCATTGCTCGCGCTGCAAGACCACCATCGAGCCGCGCCTGTCCATGCAGTGGTGGGTCAAGGTCGGCCCGCTCGCCAAGGCCGCCGGTGACGCGGTCCGCGACGGCCGGGTCAAGATCCACCCGCAGGAGATGGAGAAGCGGTACTTCGACTGGGTCGACAACCTCCACGACTGGTGCATCTCGCGGCAGTTGTGGTGGGGGCACCGGATTCCGGTCTGGTACGGGCCGAACGGTGAGGTCGTCTGCGTCGGTCCCGACGACGAGGTCCCCACCGGCGAGGGCTGGCGTCAGGACACCGACGTCCTCGACACCTGGTTCTCCTCGGGCCTGTGGCCCTTCTCGACTCTGGGCTGGCCCGAACAGACCGAGTCGCTCGCGAAGTTCTACCCGAACTCCGTCCTGGTCACCGGCTACGACATCCTCTTCTTCTGGGTCGCCCGGATGATGATGTTCGGCCTGTACGCGATGGACGGCACCCCGCCGTTCCACACCATCGCCCTGCACGGCATGGTCCGCGACCAGTTCGGCAAGAAGATGTCGAAGTCCTTCGGGAATGCCGTCAACCCCCTTGACTGGATGGACAAGTACGGCAGCGACGCCCTCCGGTTCACGCTCGCCCGCGGCGCCAACCCGGGCGTCGACGTCCCGATCGGCGAGGACTGGGTCCAGGGCTCCCGTAACTTCGCCAACAAGATCTGGAACGCGACGCGCTTCGCGCTGATGAACGGCGCCACGGTCGACGGCCCGCTCCCGGAGCCGTCGGCGATGTCCTCGACCGACCGCTGGATCCTCTCCCGCCTGAACTCCGTCGTCGCCGAAGTCGACGCGTTCTACGAGGACTACCAGTTCGCCAAGCTGTCCGACGCCCTCTTCCACTTCGCGTGGGACGAGGTCTTCGACTGGTACGTCGAGCTGTCCAAGACGACGTTCCAGGCGGGCGGCGAGGCGGCCGAGGTCTCCAAGCGCGTCCTCGGCGAGGTCCTCGACGTCACGCTGAAGCTGCTGCACCCGGTGGTCCCCTTCGTCACGGAGACCCTGTGGACCACGCTGACCGGTGGCGAGTCGATCGTGATCGCCGAGTGGCCGGCCGACAGCGGCTTCCGTGACCGGGGCGCCGAGCGGGAGATCGAGTCGCTCCAGTCGGTCATCACCGAGGTCCGCCGCTTCCGCGCCGACCAGGGCCTCCAGCCCGGCCAGCGCGTCCCGGCCCGGCTGACCCTGGACGGCACGGCCCTCGCCCCGCACGAGCCGGCCATCCGCCAGCTGCTGCGCCTGCAGCCGGAGGGCGAGAACTTCGCGGCCACGGCGACGCTGCCCGTCGCGGGCGCCGAGGTCGCGCTGGACCTCTCGGGCGTGATCGACGTCGCGGCGGAGCGCAAGCGCCTGGCGAAGGACCTCGCCGCCGCCGAGAAGGAAAAGGCCCAGGCCACGGCCAAGCTCGGCAACGAGGCGTTCCTCGCCAAGGCCCCCGACAACGTCGTGGAGAAGATCCGCGGCCGCCTGGCGAAGGCGGACGAGGACATCGCCCGCATCGCCGCCCAGCTGGACCGTCTGCCGCCGGCGTAGGTGTTCGTACGTCGATGAAGGCCCCCGGAGCCTCTTGGTTCCGGGGGCCTTCGCCGACCTTCTTGGGGGCGCGGGGAACTGCGCGATCGGCCACAGCGCGGCCGCAGACGCCGGACAACACCACGCACCCCACTCCCTGGGCGCACTGTCAGTCCCCGTCCGTAGACTGACCCCGTGAGCGACCAGAACGAGCCCGACCCCCTCGACCCCTTCGACGAGATGATCGCGGAGGAGACCGACCGCGACCCCGACCTCGCCGTCATCGAGGCCGGCAGCCGAACCCTGCGCACCCAGGGCGGCCCGCCGCAGGCCGACGTGCCCGCACGCCCCGAGGACCCCGAGGTCGACAAGGCCCTGCGCGAGGTCGAGGCGGAGCTCGCGACCCGCTGGGGCGAGACCAAGCTGGAGCCCTCCGTCAGCCGCATCTCCGCGCTCATGGACGTCCTCGGCGAGCCGCAGCGGTCGTACCCCTCGATCCACATCACCGGCACCAACGGCAAGACGTCGACCGCCCGCATGATCGAGGCCCTCCTCGGCGCCTTCGAGCTCCGCACCGGTCGCTACACCTCACCGCACGTCCAGTCGATCACCGAACGGATCAGTCTCGACGGCGCCGCGATCTCCGCAGAGCGTTTCATCGAGACGTACCAGGACATCAAGCCGTACATCGAGATGATCGACGGACAGCAGGAGTACCGGCTGTCCTTCTTCGAGGTGCTGACGGGCATGGCGTACGCCGCCTTCGCCGACGCGCCGGTCGACGTCGCCGTCGTGGAAGTGGGGATGGGCGGCTCCTGGGACGCCACGAACGTCATCGACGGTGACGTCGCCGTCGTGACGCCCATAGACCTCGACCACACCGACCGGCTCGGCGGCACGCCCGGTGAGATCGCCTCCGAGAAGGCCGGGATCGTCAAGCAGGACGCCACCGTGATCATGGCCCAGCAGCCGGTGGACGCCGCGCAGGTGCTGCTGAAGAAGGCTGTGGAGGTCGACGCGACCGTGGCCCGTGAGGGCCTGGAGTTCGGGGTCGTGGCACGTCAGGTCGCCGTCGGCGGACAGTTGGTGACGCTGCGCGGACTGGGGGGCGAGTACCCCGAGGTGTATCTGCCGCTGCACGGTGCGCACCAGGCGCACAACGCCGCTGTGGCCCTGGCCGCCGTGGAGGCGTTCTTCGGCGTCGGTGCCGCGCGGGCCGAGTCGCTGGACATCGACACCGTCCGCAAGGCGTTCGCCGCGGTCGCCTCGCCGGGGCGGATGGAGGTCGTACGGCGTTCGCCGACGGTCGTGCTGGACGCGGCCCACAACCCGGCCGGCGCGCGGGTCACCGCCGAGGCGATCGGGGAGGCCTTCGACTTCAGCCGGCTGATCGGGGTCGTCGGCGCGAGCGGCGACAAGAACGTGCGGGGGCTGCTTGAGGCCTTCGAGCCGATCTTCGCCGAGGTCGTCGTGACGCAGAACTCCTCGCACCGTGCCATGGACGCCGACGAACTGGCCGCCATCGCCGTCGAGGTGTTCGGCGACGAGCGGGTGCAGGTCGAGCCGCGACTGCCGGACGCCCTGGAGGCCGCGATCACGCTGGCCGAGGAGGAGGGCGAGTTCGCGGGCGGCGGTGTGCTGGTCACCGGGTCCGTCATCACGGTCGGCGAGGCCCGGCTGCTGCTGGGAAAGGGCTGAGTCCGAGATGCGTACGCTCTGTTCCTCGACGCTGATCGGCGAGTTCTTCGTCATCGGCTTCGCCGGTCTGGTCGCCATGAAGGACCCCGACCTGTCCATGTCGACGGTGTGGACGGTCAGCGGTATCGCGATGTTCCTGTGCGTGCTGCTGTGCGGCCTGGTGACCCGGCCCGGCGGGGTCGCCCTCGGCTGGGCACTGCAGGTCGCCCTCATCGCCTCCGGCTTCATCGTGTCGACGATGTTCATCCTGGGCGTGATCTTCGCGGCGCTGTGGTGGGCCTCGGTGCACTACGGGAGGAAGGTCGACGAGGCGAAGGCGAGATTCGCCGCGCAGAGCGACTCCTCCACACCTGACGCTGCGTAACAAGGGCCCGGACACGCCCTGTAACCTCATCCCACCGCACCACCGGCTGGAAGTAAGAAGGAGCCCTCCCGTGACCCAGCGCACCCTCGTCCTGCTCAAGCCCGACGCCGTCCGTCGCGGCCTGACCGGCGAGATCATCAGCCGCATCGAGCGCAAGGCCGGCTGGCAGATCACCGCGCTGGAGCTGCGCACCCTGGACCAGGACACGCTGGAGCAGCACTACGGCGAGCACAAGGGCAAGCCCTTCTACGAGCCGCTGGTGGAGTTCATGGCCTCCGGCCCGGTCGTCGCCCTGATCGTCGAGGGCGAGCGGGTCATCGAGGGGCTGCGCGCGCTGGCCGGTCCGACCGACCCGATCGCCGCTGCGCCGGGCTCCATCCGCGGTGACTTCGGTGTGATCGTCCGGGAGAACCTCATCCACGCCTCCGACTCCGAGGAGTCCGCCGAGCGCGAGGTGAAGATCTTCTTCCCGGGCCGCGCCTGAGCCCTCAACCGGCCCGACCTGGGGCGGCCGAAGAAACCCGGCCGCCCGGCGGCATATGCGCGGCGATCGAGGGAACGAGTGCCCCCGATGGCCCGTCTCCACAAGCGGGGCGACTCGCCATCTGCTGACAATGGCGAAGACCCTCCCGCAGTGTTCGCGAAAGCGCGTCTACGATAGAAGCCTTCACGTCACAGCACCCACTTCGCCGACCTGAAAAGCCATCAAAAGCTCCCAGGGAAGGCCAGACGAATCCTGATGGGGAACTCAATGTCGTTCATCGGCCGTGACATGGCTGTCGACCTCGGGACCGCCAACACGCTGGTGTACGTCAGGGGTCGCGGGATCGTACTCAATGAGCCGTCCGTCGTCGCGATCAACACCAACACCGGTGGCATCCTCGCGGTCGGCGCCGAAGCGAAGAAGATGATCGGGCGCACGCCCGGCAACATCGTTGCCGTACGTCCGCTGAAGGACGGCGTCATCGCCGACTTCGAGATCACCGAGCGGATGCTCCGCTACTTCATCCTGAAGATCCACAAGCGGCGGTATCTGGCTCGTCCGCGGGTCGTCGTCTGTGTGCCCTCGGGCATCACCGGCGTCGAGCGCCGCGCCGTCATCGAGGCGTCGTCCCAGGCCGGCGCCCGCCAGGTGCACATCATCGAGGAGCCCATGGCCGCGGCCATCGGCTCCGGCCTGCCGGTCCACGAGGCCACGGGCAACATGGTGGTCGACATCGGCGGCGGCACCACGGAGGTCGCGGTCATCTCCCTCGGCGGCATCGTCACCGCCCAGTCCATCCGCGTCGCGGGCGACGAACTGGACAACGCGATCATCCAGCACATCAAGAAGGAGTACTCCCTTCTGCTGGGTGAGCGGACGGCCGAGCAGATCAAGATCACGATCGGTTCCGCGTACGACCTCGACGCTGACGAACACACCGAAATCCGCGGCCGGGACCTCGTCTCCGGGCTGCCGAAGACCGTCGTCATCTCCGCGGCCGAAGTACGCAAGGCCATCGAGGAACCGGTCAACGCGATCGTGGACGCGGTGAAGACGACCCTCGACAAGTGCCCGCCGGAGCTGTCCGGCGACATCATGGACCGAGGAATCGTTCTGACCGGCGGCGGCGCCCTGCTGCGCGGCCTCGACGAGCGGCTGCGTCGCGAGACCGGCATGCCGATCCACATCGCCGAGGACCCGCTGGACAGCGTGGCGCTCGGCTCCGGCAAGTGCGTCGAGGAGTTCGAGGCGTTGCAGCAGGTGCTGGACGCCCAGCCGCGCAGATGACGTAACTCTTCGATTCCGCCGTACGGGATGATCTCCTCTCGTACGGCGGATCGTTGATATAGAGGCATAAGCTTCCCAAGAGCCGCCAAGCGCGTGATTCAAGCTCGTATACAAGCTCCGCACAAATTCCGTATATGAACCCCTCGGGTTTCCCAGGGGTTTCCCGAACTCCTATGAGGAAGGGCACGGCCGCCGCACGTGAGGGACACACGAGAGAGCCGGCTGCTCCTGGTGCTGCTGATCGCGATCGCGTTCGCGCTGATCACTGTGGACATCCGCGGCGGTGAGGACTCCCCGGTCGACGGCGCCCGGTCCGCCGCGGCCACGGTCTTCGGCCCGATCGAGAACGGCGTGTCGGCGGCGGTCGACCCGGTCGGCAACGCGGTCGCCGCGATCCGTGACTCCGGAGAGCGCCACGACCGGCTCGCCGCGCTGGAGCAGGAGAACGCGGCCCTCAAGGCCAAGCTCGGCAGCGACGACCGCAACCGCAGCCGGCTGAAGCAGCTGGACAAGCTGGTGAAGATCGCGGGCGCGGGCCAGTACGGCATCAAGGGCGCCGAGGTCATCGCCATAGGAGCGGCCCAGGGCTTCTCCTGGACGATCACCATCGACGTCGGCGAGAACGACGGCATCCGGCGCGACATGACCGTACTGAACGGGGACGGGCTGGTCGGGCGGGTCACCACCGTCGGCCCGAACACCGCGACCGTGCTCCTCGCCAACGACCCCGACTTCACCGTCGGCACCCGTATGGAGGCCAGCGACGAGCTCGGCTTCGCCTCCGGGCAGGGCGACCGCCCGCTGCGCGTCGAACTCCTCAACGGCAAGGCCGAGGTGAAGAAGGGGGACCGGCTCGTCACCTTCGGCTCCCAGGCCGACAAGCCCTTCGTGCCCGGCGTCCCCGTCGGCGTCGTCTCCCGCGTCGACCCGTCCGGCGGCGGCCTGACCCGCACGCTCTACGTCACGCCGTACGCCGCGTTCTCCAAGCTCGACATCGTCGGCGTCGTCGTCCAGGCCCCCACCAAGGACCCGCGTGACACGGTCCTCCCCGACAAGCCGAAGCCGACTCCCACGCCCACCGTCACGGTCACCGTCACGCCGGGCGCCGACGGCACGGTCGACGGCCAGGACCAGCCCCAGGGGGACGGCCAGAACCAGCCCCAGGCGGACGGTCAGTACGAGCCGCGGGCCGATGGGCAGTATCAGCCTCCGGGCGACGGTCAGAACCAGTACGAGCAAGAGCAGTAGGAGCTGAAGCCCCATGCGCGTCAACCGAATCCTGCTCTCCTCCGCACTGATCGTCGTCGCCCTGGTGATCCAGGTGAGCGTCCTGGCCCGGCTCCACCTCCCGGGCGCCGTCCCCGACCTGCTGCTCCTCACCGTCCTGGGCCTCGCCATGGTCTACGGCCATGTCGGCGGCGCCCTGGTCGGCTTCGGCGCCGGTCTGCTCGCCGACCTCGCCCCGCCGGCCGACCACGCCGCCGGCCGCTACGCGCTGGTGCTGTGCGTGATCGGCTATCTCGCCGGGCTCATCAAGCCCGACAACGGCCGGCTCAAGTCGGCCACCGGGCCGATGGTGGTCGTGGTCGTCGCCGCGATCGGCACGACCCTGCTGTACGCCGGGGTCGGCGCCCTCGTCGGGGACACCGCCGCCCGCCATGTCGGCCTCGGCAGCCTGCTGTTCACCGCCGCGCTGTACGACCTGCTGCTCGCCCCGTTCGTGGTCCCAGGGATCATGGCGCTGGCCCGGCGCGCGGAGAACGACCCGCTCGCCGACAGCAACTCCCAGACGAAGAAGGCCGACATCTCCACCGGCTGGCTCTCCGGCGGGACCGGGCTGCGTATCGGCGGCCAGCGCGGGGGGCTCAAGAGCGGTCTGAAGGTGAAGGCGGCACGGGTGCGAACGGCCCGGGCCGGGCGCATCAAGGGGGTCAAGCGGCTGTGAGGGCAGCGGAGTTCACCCGGGAGGGTGAGTCCAGGAGGAACCGGACCGCACGGGCCGGCCGTTCATCACTCGTACACACACAGTCGTGTCCGTACTGGTACTCGCACCAGTGCACGGACCAGCACTCGCACTGAGAGGGGGAGGCAGCCACAGTGACCAACATCCCCGAGACCGGCCGGACGCCACGCGTCCAGATCCGGCTCATCGTCATCCAAGTCCTCGTCCTCTCCCTCCTCGGCACCCTCGGCGGGCGCCTGTGGTACCTCCAGATCCGTGAGGGCGACGCCTACGCCAAGGAGGCGTCCGGCAACCACGTCCAGCAGGTCGTGCAGCCCGCCGTGCGCGGCTCGATCCTGGACGCGCGCGGTGTGCCGCTCGCCGACAACGAGACACGGCTGGTGGTCTCCGCGTCCCGCACCGACCTGCTGAAGATGAAGGACGACGGAGAGGCCGTCCTGACCAAGCTGGCCGGCGTGCTGGGCATGACGCCCAAGGAGGTCAGGGAGAAGGTCCGGCTGTGTGACGCCAAGACCCCGCAGCCCTGCTGGAACGGCTCGCCGTACCAGCCGATCCCCATCACCGACGAGGCCACCCCCAAGCAGGCCCTCCAGATCCGGGAGCGCGCCGAGGACTTCCCCGGCATCACCGCCGAACCGCAGGCCCTGCGCCGCTACCCGAGCCCCGGCAAGTCCAACACCGCCCAGGTCCTCGGCTACCTCTCCCCGGTCACCGACCAGGAACTCCAGCAGGCCCAGGACACCGACTCGCCGTACCTGCGCTCCGACCAGGTCGGCCGCTCCGGCCTGGAGCGGCAGTACGACAAGGAACTGCGCGGCAAGGCCGGCGTCACCCGCTACGAGGTCGACAACCTCGGCCGGGTCATCGGCCAGGCCAAGGCGGACGCCGCCCAGCCCGGCTCCAACCTCGTCACCAGCATCGACGCCCGAGTACAGCGGGTCGCCGAGTACGAGCTGAACGACGCCATGAAGCAGGCCCGCAAGGAGTGGGACCGCAACACCAACGAGCCGTACAAGGCCGACTCGGGCGCGGTCGTCGTGATGGAGGCCAAGACCGGCCGCATCGTCGCCATGGCGTCCAACCCGACGTACGACCCGAACGCATGGGTCGGCGGTATCTCCGCCAAGGACTACAAGACGCTGACCGGCAAGTCCTCCAACTACCCGCTGCTCAACCGGGCGATCCAGGGCCAGTCGGCCCCGGGCTCCATCTTCAAGGTCATCCCCACGGCCGCCGCGGTGAACGCGGGATACTCCTTCGACGGCCCCTACCAGTGCTCCAGCTCGTACTCCATCGGCGGCCAGGTCTTCAAGAACTTCGAGTCCAAGGGGTACGGCCCGATCAGCCTCGGCCGCGCCCTGGAGGTGTCCTGCGACACCGTCTTCTACCGGCTCAGCCACGAGGAGTGGAAGCGGGACGGCGGCACCAAGCCGAAGAAGAACGCGGGCGACTGGTTCTACAAGACGGCCCACCAGTTCGGCCTCGGCGCGGAGACCGGCATCGACCTGCCCAACGAGGTCACCGGCCGTGTCCCGGACCGCCAGTGGAAGCAGGACTACTGGAAGGCCAACAAGGACGCCTGGTGCAAGTACGGCGACAAGGACGGCAGCTACGCCGAGAAGATCGCCTACGAGAACTGCCTCGAAGGCAACCGGCTGCGCGCGGGTGACTCCGTCAACTACTCCATCGGACAGGGCGACACCCTCGTCACCCCCATCCAGATGGCCACCATCTACGCGGCCATCTCCAACGGCGGCACCCTCTACGACCCCACGGTCGGCAAGGCCGTCGTCAGCGCCGACGGCAAGACCGTCGAGGAGATCAAGCCCAAGTCGCACGGCAAGCTGCCGATAAGCAGGCAGACGCTGGCCGCGATGGACGACGCCCTCGCCGGCGTCGCCACCCGCGGTACCGCCGCCTGGCGATTCGCGCAGGTCGGCTGGCCGCAGGACAAGATCCCGATGCACGCCAAGACCGGTACCGCCGAGGTCTACGGCAAGCAGACGACCTCGTGGTTCGCGACCTACACCAAGGACTACTCGATCGTCATGACGATCTCCCAGGGTGGTACGGGTTCCGGCGCCTCGGGTCCGGCCGTGCGCAACATCTACGACGCGCTGTACGGCGTCTCCGACGACGGCACGATCAACAAGAAGAACGCGCTGCTGCCCACGCCCACGAAGAGCCTGCCGAAGGTCCGCACGGACGGCACCCTCACCTCGCCCAAGATCTCCAAGGACCCGGCGAAGGATCAGCGGGTCAGCCAGGAGGGCGAGGCCGGGCCGGACGAGCAGCAGCCCGCCGGGACGGTGGCGCCGCCGACGAACGAGAACCGGGACACCCGGCGCAGGCGGCGCGGGAGCCGCCGGCGGGGAAGCCGGAGGATGCTCACATGACCGGCGCCAACAGTTTCCAGGTCTCCGGGTACGGGCCGGAACGAGCGGGCTGGACCCGCCTGTTCGCCCGTGACTCGCTCGCCCGTCGGCTGGACTGGCCGATACTGCTGTCGGCCATCGCGCTGTCCCTGATCGGCTCGATCCTCGTCTTCTCGGCGACCCGCAACCGCACCGAGCTCAACCAGGGCGACCAGTACTACTTCCTGATCCGGCACATCCTCAACACCGGTATCGGGTTCGCGCTGATGATCGGCACCGTCTGGCTGGGCCACCGCACCCTGCGCACCGCCGTGCCGATCCTGTACGGCGTCTCGGTCTTCCTGATCCTGCTGGTGCTCACCCCGCTCGGTTCCACCATCAACGGCGCCCACTCCTGGATCAAGCTGCCCGGCGGCTTCTCGCTTCAGCCCTCGGAGTTCGTGAAGGTCACGATCATCCTGGGCATGGCGATGCTGTTGGCGACGAGAGTGGACGCGGGAGACAAGCAGTACCCGGACCACCGCACGGTGGTGCAGGCGCTGGGCCTGGCCGCCGTTCCGATGCTGATCGTGCTGCTCATGCCCGACCTCGGCTCGGTCATGGTGATGGTGGTGATCGTGCTGGGCGTGCTGCTCGCGTCCGGCTCCTCCAACCGCTGGGTCTTCGGGCTGATCGGCGCGGGCACCATGGGGGCGGTCACGGTCTGGCAACTGGGCGTCCTGGACGACTATCAGATCGCCCGTTTCGCGGCCTTCGCCAACCCCGGACTCGACCCGGCGGGCGTCGGCTACAACACCAACCAGGCGCGTATCGCGATCGGCTCGGGCGGTCTCACCGGCTCGGGGCTGTTCCACGGCTCGCAGACCACCGGCCAGTTCGTGCCGGAACAGCAGACCGACTTCGTCTTCACCGTGGCGGGGGAGGAACTGGGCTTCGTCGGCGGCGGGCTGATCATCCTGCTCCTCGGCGTGATCCTCTGGCGTGCCTGCCGCATCGCCCGCGAGACGACCGAGCTGTACGGGACGATCGTCGCCGCGGGCATCGTGGCGTGGTTCGCCTTCCAGTCCTTCGAGAACATCGGGATGACCCTGGGCATCATGCCGGTGACCGGCCTGCCGCTGCCGTTCGTGTCGTACGGAGGCTCGTCGATGTTCGCGGTGTGGGTGGCGGTGGGGTTGCTGCAGTCGATTCGGGTGCAGCGGCCCATGTCGGCGTAGCCGCTGCGCTGGGCTTGAGCAGGGGGCGCTGGCCGGGGCTGGGCCACTGGCCGGGGTTGCGGTGTCGGCCTGGGGTGGGCACCGGCCCGGGCTGGGAAGGGGCTGGCCGAGGGCCGGGTGCCGGTCAGGGCTGCTTGGAGTGCCGGGCTGATGCGCCGGTGTCGGTGTCCGTACCGGATGGGGGCCGCGGCGCCGCGAGGGCTGGGCGTCTGCCGGGACGTGGCGTTCCGGCCGGGCTTCGGTGCGCAGAGGACCCGGTGGAGGGGGGCGCGGGCGATCGGTCTGCGCCGCCCAGCGGAGCCGTCTCCCGTGCGCTTCACCCACCGGTGCCGATGCCTCGGCGGGGCCCGGCCGCGTCGGTCGGTTTTCGCCCCGGTATCCGCCTGTTCGCCTGCGGTCCATGGCTGGTAAGCCCTGTCTTCCGGTCGGGACTGCCACTAGATTCAGGTCATGGCGGACACGAAGCGCGAAATCGAGCGGAAGTTTGAATCCGACGACAGTGGCTTGCCCGACCTGACCGGCGTCGCAGGGGTCGCGGCCGTCATCGACAAGGGTGTCGCGCATCTGGACGCCACCTACTACGACACCGAGGACCAACGCCTCGACGCCTCGTCGATCACGCTGCGCCGCAGAACGGGCGGCTCGGACGCCGGCTGGCATCTGAAGTTCCCCGTGGCGCCGGGCGTACGGGACGAGATTCAGGCCCCGTTGTCCGACATACTGCCCCGCACCCTCGCCGGACTCGTCCGCTCCCGGGTCCGGGACGCCGAGCTGGTGCCCGTGGTCCGGCTGCGCTCCGACCGTGATGTGCGCGACCTCGTGGACGCCGAGGGGCGGCTGCTCGCCGAGGTCGGCGTGGACGCCGTACAGGCGGAGCGCCTCACCGGAGGCGGCGGTACCGCTCAGTGGACCGAGATCGAGGTGGAACTGGCCGACGGCACCGACCCGGCGTTCCTCGACAAGGTCGAGAAGAAGCTGAGGAAGGCGGGCGTACGGCCCTCCGCCTCGACCTCGAAGCTGAAGCGGGCCCTGGCGGAGACGGCGCCGAAGAAGAAGCCGGGCAAGAAGGCAGGCAAGACCCAGGCGGAGCTGGTCACCGCCGGGGATCATGCCCTCGCCTACCTCCGCGCACAGCTGAACGCGATCGTCGAGCTCGATCCGGCCGTGCGGCGGGACGTGTACGACTCCGTGCACAAGATGCGGGTCGCCACCCGGCGAATGCGCAGCGCCCTGAAGTCGTACGGCAAGGTCCTCGACCGCGAGGTGACCGACCAGATCGGCGAGGAGCTGAAGTGGCTGGCCGGGGAGCTGGGCGTCGACCGGGACCAGGAGGTGCTGACCGAGCGGCTGACGGCGGCCGTCGACGAGCTGCCGCGCGCGCTGATGGTCGGGCCCGTCCGTACCCGGCTGCGTACCTGGGCGCGAGCCCGCAGCGGGGGAACGCGGCGGCGTCTGACCACTGTGCTCGACGGCACACGGTATCTGCGGCTGCTGGAGTCCCTCGACGCCCTGGTGGCCGATCCGCCGCTGCTGAAGGCGGCCGGCAAGAAGCCGGAGAAGGTGATCGGGAAGGCCGTACGGAAGGATCTGGCGAAGGTGTCCCGGCTGGTCGAGCGGGCGTTCGAGCTGGAGCCCGGGCAGGAGCGGGATCTCGCGCTGCACGAGGCGCGGAAGAAGGCCAAGCGGACGCGGTACTCGGCGGAGTCGGCGGTTCCGGCGCTGGGTGACCCGGCCACCGCCCTGGTGAAGTCGATGAAGAGCCTGCAGAACCTGCTCGGCGACCACCAGGACAGCGTGATGACCCGGGAGGCGCTGCGGGAGCTGGCCCGGCAGGCGCACGGCGCGGGGGAGCCGTCGTTCACGTACGGGCTGCTGTACGGGCGTGAGGAGCGCCGGGCGGCCGAGGACGAGGCCGGCCTGCCCGGGCTGTGGAAGGAGATCAAGGGCGGGACGAGCATCTGAGCGTGCGGCGGGCCGTCGCGGTCGCGTTAGGCTAGATGGTCACCCCTGTCAGTTCAGTCCAGCTCACGAAGGTTCGCGAGATGTCTGCCGAAGTCGCTGCGGCCGCCGAGTCTGTGTTCCCGCAGCTCGAAGCTCTGCTCCCGCATGTGCAGAAGCCGATCCAGTACGTCGGCGGAGAGCTCAACTCCACGGTCAAGCCGTGGGAGTCCTGTGACGTCCGCTGGGCGCTCATGTACCCCGACGCGTACGAGGTCGGGCTGCCCAACCAGGGCGTCATGATCCTCTACGAGGTCCTGAACGAGCAGGAGGGCGTCCTCGCCGAGCGCACGTACAGCGTGTGGCCGGACCTGGAGGCCCTGATGCGGGAGCACCGCGTCCCGCAGTTCACGGTGGACAGCCACCGGCCGGTGAAGGCGTTCGACGTGTTCGGCCTGTCCTTCTCCACCGAGCTCGGCTACACCAACATGCTCACGGCCCTGGACCTGGCCGGGATCCCGCTGGAGTCCAAGGACCGCACCGTCGACGACCCGATCGTCCTGGCCGGCGGCCACGCGGCCTTCAACCCCGAGCCGATCGCCGACTTCATCGACGCGGCGATCATCGGCGACGGCGAGCAGGCCGTGCTGGACATGACGAAGATCATCCGCGACTGGAAGGCGGAGGGCCGGCCGGGCGGCCGCGAGGAGGTCCTCTTCCGCCTCGCGAAGACGGGCTCGGTGTACATCCCCGCGTTCTACGACGTCGAGTACCTCGCGGACGGCCGTATCGCCCGGGTCGTACCGAACAAGAGCGGTGTCCCGTGGCGCGTGTCCAAGCACACCGTCATGGACCTGGACGAGTGGCCGTACCCCAAGCAGCCCCTGGTCCCGCTCGCCGAGACGGTCCACGAGCGGATGTCGGTCGAGATCTTCCGCGGCTGCACCCGCGGCTGCCGCTTCTGCCAGGCCGGCATGATCACCCGCCCGGTGCGCGAGCGCTCGATCACCGGCATCGGCGAGATGGTCGAGAAGGGCCTGAAGGCGACGGGCTTCGAGGAAGTCGGCCTCCTGTCCCTCTCCTCGGCCGACCACAGCGAGATCGGCGACATCGCCAAGGGCCTCGCGGACCGCTACGAGGAGGACAAGATCGGTCTGTCCCTCCCGTCGACCCGCGTGGACGCCTTCAACGTCGACCTGGCGAACGAGCTGACCCGCAACGGCCGCCGCTCCGGTCTGACCTTCGCCCCCGAGGGCGGCAGCGAGCGCATGCGCAAGGTCATCAACAAGATGGTCAGCGAAGAGGACCTGATCAGGACCGTCGCCACCGCCTACGGCAACGGCTGGCGGCAGGTGAAGCTGTACTTCATGTGCGGCCTGCCGACCGAGACCGACGACGACGTCCTGCAGATCGCCGACATGGCGATGAACGTGATCGCCAAGGGCCGCGAGGTCTCGCGCTCCAACGACATCCGCTGCACGGTCTCGATCGGCGGCTTCGTCCCCAAGCCCCACACCCCCTTCCAGTGGGCCCCGCAGCTCTCCGCCGAGGAGACGGACGCCCGCCTGGAGAAGCTCCGCGACAAGATCCGCGGCGACAAGAAGTACGGCCGCTCGATCGGCTTCCGCTACCACGACGGCAAGCCCGGCATCGTCGAGGGCCTCCTCTCCCGCGGCGACCGCCGCATCGGCGCCGTCATCCGCGCGGTCTACGAGGACGGCGGCCGCTTCGACGGCTGGCGCGAGCACTTCTCCTACGACCGCTGGATGAGCTGCGCCGACAAGGCGCTGGCCCCCTTCGGCGTCGACGTCGACTGGTACACCACCCGCGAGCGGACCTACGAGGAAGTCCTCCCCTGGGACCACCTGGACTCCGGCCTCGACAAGGACTGGCTCTGGGAGGACTGGCAGGACGCCCTCGACGAGACCGAGGTCGAGGACTGCCGGTGGACGCCGTGCTTTGACTGCGGGGTGTGTCCGCAGATGGACACCCACATCCAGATCGGCCCGACCGGCAAGAAGCTGCTGCCGCTGACGGTCAAGAACGCGGCGCCGGCGCCTGGCGGTCACTCGCACTGAGGTGGGCGAGGCTGAGCCTGCCCCCTCTCGATCGGGAGGGGGCTCAAAGCTGTCCTAGGCGTCGTGATGCCCAGCGTTATGCGGTTCGGCCTTGAACAAATCGTCTGGGGATACGGAATCGAAGTGGAGTAGCGCTGCTGAGCCGCACCGGCCCCCACATGGTGGACGCTGGTGAGCACGCGCCTAGGGGGCCTCTGAGGTGGATCGGTCGGGGTCCGGAGGGCGGGCCGTGGTGGAGGGGAGGTCCTCGGGTATCTCGGAGCAGGTGCTGCGGGCGGCGGTGAGCAGCGTGCCGAGTTGGTCGGCGATCTCGGGGAAGGTTGCGGCCAGGCCGGTGTCGTGCAGCAGTCTGATCGCCTGCCAGTTCGGGGTGTCGGAGTTCCGGGCTAGTTCGTCCAGGAGTCCCAGTGCCGCGGCCCTGGCGATCTGCCGCGTCGGGTCGGCCAGAAGCCGGTGAACCGCCGGGTCGCTCGCCGGGTCCTTGAAGAGGTGGGCCAGGTTGCGGGCGACCCGGAATCGGACCCAGTCGTCCCAGGTGTCCAGCAGGCGGTCGAGAATGCGTCCCCGCCATGGTGCGGGCACGGGGGCGATCAGTATCAGCCGCAGCAGATAGCGTTCGTTCCAGGTTTCCTCGACGTAGTCGAGCAGGGGGACTTGCGCCGATGTGGGCACCTTGCCGAAGCCGGAGATCAGTCGGTTGCGTGCGGCCTGGCGGATCGCCACGTCGGGGGCGTCCAGGAATTCACGGAAGACGCGCTGGCCCCAGGGAGCGGTCCACATGATGTCGGCGTGCCGGAGGAAACCCTGGAGGGCGGCACTGCGTACCCCGACCACGCTGCTGTCCGCCATCCGCCGCGCCAGTCGGCGTACCACCTCGGTGAGCTGCGCATCGGCGCGGACACAGCGGTCCAGCCCCTCCTCAATACTCGGATGTCGCAGTGCGTGGTAGCCGCCGGTGAGGGTGCCGTGCCACAGGACGTAGTCGCGCAACGAGTCCAGGGCCATGTGGAAGGACGTGATTCCCACATGTCCGAAGTCACCGTCCCGGGCCGCGCTCTCGAAGAGCCGACGGACCGTGTCCCGATCGACGTGCTCCGAAGACAGTGTCGCGACGAGATACAGGAACGCCTGTTCCACGAGCGGCAGTAGCCGGACCTGGCGGCCGAACTCCGAGGAGACGTCCCGGTATCCGGGCAGTCGGGTCAGTGCCTCTTCGGCGTCGGGTACGTCCCTGGTGTTGCGGATGAACAGTTCGACGTTGTGCGGTACGGGCAGGGCGTCGGTGATGCGTGTGATGACGTACGACGGCACGGGAGCCCATCTCGGGCGGTAGCAGGCGACATACCGCTCCGCGATCTCGTTCAGCTGAGCGCTGGTGTAGGCGGTCTCCACGGTCAGCCGCTGGCTCAGCGTGATCGTGTACTCGGCGAACGAGTCGATGATCACTTTGTCGAAGACAGCGGAGCGTGATGTGACGACGACCCGGCATCTCCTGGCGGCCACCAGGTCCAGGAACCGCCGTAGGTTCGTGACGAACTCGGGCATGTCCACAGGCACCGTCGCCCCGAAAGGATCCTCCAGATAGATGGCCTGGTCGTTCGGGAAGAGCTTCGCGATCCGGTCCTCGAACCTGCCCTGCGATGTGCTGAGCGTCAGACTGAGTTGCTGGGAGTTCACCCAGCTGGGAGAGAATCCGGACCGCGAGTAGAGCTTCCACAGCAGTTCGACGGCGGTGAACGTCTTTCCGACGTGGGGATCGCCGACGATGAACACGACGTGATGCCGGTCCAGGGTGGCGACCATGTCGTCGTACCGCTGGGGAGGCACGAACACCGAGGTGAGCTGTGTGTACGGGCTGGCCTCGGCATGGCGGTCCAGGCCGAGTTCGTCGAGGAAGTCGTCCAGCGTCCTGCTCTCGGGCACGTCGGCTGCGGCGATGGCTGTGATCTCCTGTGCCAGCGCGAGTAGTTCGGCGTCGAGAGGGGAGCCGACGAGTTCTACTGCGGCGCGCAGGAGCGATACCAGTGGGGGTTCCGTGCCGGTTGCCTGGTGGTGGCGGGCGCAACGGTCCACGACCACAGCACAGAACTCGATCGTCGAGCCGTCCACGGGGATGCTGTCCAGAAGGTCTGCGTCGAACGCGGCTTCCTGGAGCAGCGCCTGGCGCAGACCGGATCTGTCGATTCCCGGGACGCGGCGCAGCAGACGCTGTGCCTGTCGGCGTATTCGGCCCGGTAAGGCTCGGTGGTGCGGGTCGGTCATCTCAGCGCAGGAATTCCTGAGGGTCGGACTTCTGCTGCCGGGCGAGGTCGGCGAGCGGGCGCTGCTCCGGGTCGTTCCCGGCTTCCTCGACAACGCGGTCGTACCAGCGTGCGGCCGCCTCGGACTCACCGACTCTGTGGTACTGCTCGCCGATCAAATACTTGATGGTCTGGGCATGTTCGCCGGTGACGCAGTTGTCCTCGACTGCCCTCTCGAAGTGCTCGATCGCTTGCCGACGCAGGTATTCCTGGCCTTCGGTGCTCTCCACCTCTGGTTCGTCACCCCAGGCCCAAGCCGCCCGTAGGTAGAGGCTTCCGATCTTCTCGGCGTCATGGCCTCTCCACTTGGCGATCCACGCGGCGTATTCGAACCGGCGTGAGGTCGAGGAACGTTCGTCGCGCACCAAGGGTGTGATGCGCTCGGCGATCAGCCGGGACACCTTCTCGTCCACGAGGCCCTCGAAGGCGTCAGTGCTGCCGGTGAAACCGCAGTTGTCGCAGGTGTGGATGAATCCCCCGTCCGGCTGGGATCCGCTCGCGATTTCGCGGAAGTCGGTGGTGACGCCGCCCAGATTGTTGGTGCTGCCGGTGACGTAGGACTGGAAGGTCGTACGGCAGTTGGGGCAATCGAAGTCACGCGGGAAGATGGTTGTCATCGGATCCCCCTGAGATGCAGATCGGAACGCTGGTCTGTTCACGCAGTCCGTCGGGAAGGTGGGCGAGCACGCTGGAGAGCAGAATGCCCTCGTTGCGGTAGAAGAGCCGGCCGGTTGTCGGCTCGGGGATCCTGCCCCCGCTGTGGTGGATCGCCACCACCTGCCAATCGTCGTTCAGAACCGGGGAGCCCGAGGAGCCGGGGAGCGTGGACGTCAGATACTGGATGACGTCCCCTCCTTGATAAGCGATCCGGTTGTGTTGCAGGGCGACCTGCTTGGGCTGGCCGGCCGGATGCTGCACGATGTTGACTCGGTCCCCGGTCCGCGGGGGCGTCTTCGAAGGGCTCAGCCATCCCCACTGCCGCCCGGGTTCCCCGTCGATCGCGATGAGCGAGTAGTCCAGTTCGTCGGCCGGGCTCGTGTGCAGGAGTCCGGCGTCGGCCGCTCGGTACTCGCTGACCGGTCGGGCGCGGCCTCCGGCGTCGTCCTCAAAGCCGAAACGGAAGACCGATCCGCGTAACTGCTCCTCGTCGCCGATGACGTGATGGTTCGTCAGGAACATTCCGGGGGCGATGAGGAATCCCGTGCCCGACCACCTGCGGCGCCCTGTCGTCGTCTCGACGTAGGCGACGGCAGCCGCCGCGCGCAGTCCTTCGGCCAGGAAGGAGATGGGCCGCAGCGTGTTCTCGCCGATGATCTTCTCCTGGAACTGGGCGACGTCCCGGTCGCTCAGAGCCCCGCTCGGCTCGGGTTGGGCCGCCACCGGAACCATGAGGCCGTAGCGATCGAGGAGCCCGGTGAGGAGCGCGCGCTGCTCGACTCCCACGAGCAGCGTCATCTCGTTGACGAGCCGCCCAAGGGCTTCGTGTTCCGGGGAGACCCGCCCGTACGCGAGGGCGTGGGTCACCAGTCTGCTCGCCGCCACGTACGGCGATCCGCTCAGGTCGAGGTGGGGGGCCAACCGCGCCAGCCCTGCGTTCCGCACGAACTCGCCCCGATCGACCTCGCGGGCGAATTCCGGTAGTTCCTTGAGTACGGCGATGAGCGCCGACCTGTCGTCCGGCGACAGTTCGACCATCCGACAGTCCCCCTTCGGGCCGTTCGCACCACCGGCCAAACCATCGTCACAGCGGCTCGGCCTCCACGGTATCCGTGTCCGGCCGCCACGCGCCGCCTCTTGGGCCTGCCTCGCACCGACGGAGGTTCACCGACGTGCCGCACACGTACGACGGCTCCTGACCGGATTCCTGGTCAGGAGCCGTCGTCGTACCAGATCTGCGCGTAGTTCGGCTTGGGGCCGAAGGCGCTGATGCGCGTGGTCTCGACGATGCCCGAACCGCCGTTCGTCGCCTGTGCGGCAGTTCCCGGTCGCGAGCGGCGTATCCGGACCCGACGATGGGACAAGGCCCGGCCCCTTCGGATCTGTCGAGGAGAAACCATGGCTGACCGGCGCGACGGGGCGGACCGCATCGTGGTCGGGGTGGACGGTTCGGACTCGTCGAAGCAGGCCCTTCGGTGGGCGGTGCGGCAGGCGGGGTTCACTCGGGGTGAGGTGCTGGCGGTGACCGCCTGGGACATGCCGCAGTTTCATGGCGCGCTCGGCTGGCTGCCGCCGTCGAGCAGTGACGAGGGGGCGCTGGAAGGCCGGGCACGTGACGACCTCGAGCGGGCTGTCGAGGAGACCGTGGGGGCACGGCCAGGGGTGGAGGTGCGTACCGAGGTGCACTACGGCACGCCTGCCAGCGTGCTCCTGCGTATGGCCCGGGACGCGTCCCTGCTGGTGGTCGGGAGCCGGGGGCTCGGCGGGTTCACGGGGCTGCTGTTGGGGTCCGTCGCCCAGCACTGTGCGCAGCATGCGGCCTGTCCGGTCGTCGTGTTCCGGGAGGGGGCCGGCGGCGGTGGGGAGGGGGACGACGGCGGCGGAGGTGGCGGTGGACGGTGAGTTCGGGGCGGTGGTCCCGCTGTGCCGCTCTCCCCGCGGTGAGCGGGTCCCCGATGTCACCGGAACGCACTACCGACCCGGCTCCCGGATCGCGATCCCCCGCGATCCCCGGGACCGTGGTGGGGCAGCGGTGACCCCCAAGAGCACCTTCACCATCGCCTCCAGGACACCGACCTCCCGCGACAGCTGAAACGAGGCGGCATGCACGATCCCGATCCACCGTTCCGGCCGATCCGCCGGCGGGATGGCTACCTGCCGCTGGCGGACATCGGCCTCGTCGGGGACGGCACGACCGCCGCGCTGGTCGGCCTGGACGGGCACGTCGGCTGCGAGCGGACCTGGAGCCCCGTGGCGGTGCGCGGACGCGCCCGGGCGAGCCCGCTGGGACTGCTGTCGGAGCAGATCAACCCGTCCACAGGAGAGTTCATGGGCAACTTCCCCCAGGCGTTCAGCCACATCGGGATCATCGCCGGCGGCGTGAACCTCGCCCGGGCGAGGGCGGGGGCACCGGCATGATCGACCGACTCGCCGTCCTCGGCGCGACAGGGGACCTCACGGCCCGCTACCTGCTGCCGGCGCTGGCCGCCCTCCAGGAGGCGGGACATCTGGGCGAGCGGCTCCAGCTGACCGGCGCGAGCAGGGAGGACTGGAGCAGCGCCCGGTTCCGGGAGTGGATGGCCGCCCAGCTGGACCGGCACGGCGGAACGTATCCGGCCGGGGCGAGGGAGGCGATCGTGGACGGGGCCCGTTATGTGCGGGCCGACGTCACCAGCTCCGCCGACATCGCCGCGGCGGTCGCCGGAAGCGGCCCGGTCGCCGTCTATCTCGCTCTGCCGCCGGCCCTCTTCCCCCGTGTGGTCACCGCACTGCACGAGGTGGGCCTGCCGAAGGGCAGCCGGATCGTGCTGGAGAAGCCGTTCGGCGAAGACCTGGCGAGCGCGCGGGAGTTGAACGGGCTGCTCGCCGACCTGGTGCCGGAGCAGGCGGTGTTCCGCGTCGACCACTTCCTGGCCATGACGACCGTCCAGAACGTGCTCGGCAGCCGCCTGGCCAACCGGGTACTGGAGCCCATCTGGAACAGCACCCATATCGCCGAGGTGGAGATCACCTGGGACGAGACGCTCGCCCTGGAGGGCAGGGCCGGCTACTACGACCACGTAGGCGCGCTCAAGGACATGATCCAGAACCACCTCCTCCAACTGCTCTGCCTGGTGGCCATGGAACCGCCGATCACCCTCGGCGAACGCGACCTGCGCGACCGGAAGGTCGACGTACTGCGGTCGGTGCGGCTGCTCACCGAGTACGACGTCGTGCACCGCACCCGCCGCGCCCGCTATCTGGCCGGCAGGATCGGCGACCACGACATTCCGGCCTACGTCGACGAGGAGGGCGTCAGCAGCGAGCGCCGTACCGAGACCTTCGCCGAGGTGGAGCTGGAACTGGACAGCTGGCGCTGGGCCGGCACCACCTTCCGGCTCCGCAGCGGCAAGGCCCTCAAGGAGGACCGCAAGGAGGTGGCGGTGCGCTTCCGCGCCGTGCCCCATCTGCCGTTCGGCCACGGCGGCGAGGCCCTGCCCAATGTGCTGCGCTTCCAGCTCGAACCGGAGGGCCTGACCCTCGACCTGACCGGCATCGGCTCCCAGGCGCACGAGCTCACCCCGCTCTCGCTGACCGCGGGCATGGAACCCCCGGACCTGCCCGCCTACGGCCGGCTCCTGCTCGACGTCCTCCGGGGAGACCCCGCGCTGTCCATCCGCGGCGACGAGGCCGAGGAGGCGTGGCGGGTCCTCGAACCCGTACTGGACGCCTGGGAGAAGGACCTCGTCCCGCTGGAGGAGTACCCGGCAGGCTCGGACGGGCCACCGCCACCCTCGCCGTACGAGGACGGCCTCCAGCGGCGGGAGGACCTGCTGCACGAGCCGGCGGCCCCGCCGGACGAGGTCTGAGGGCTCCGTCGATGCGCGAACACGCCGGGGTGCCCCCCGGTTCCGGCCGTCGCCCCTTGTGTCTCGTGGTCATAGGAGTCTCCGGGACGGGCAAGACGACCATGGCGCGCCTTCTCGCGGAGAGGCTGGACCTTCCCTTCGCGGAGGCCGACGACCTGCATCCGCCGGCCAACATCGCCAAGATGTCGGCGGGCATCCCGCTCGACGACGCGGACCGGCGCCCCTGGCTGGAGTCCATCGGACGCAGACTGCGGGAGGGCGAAGCGGGCGGCACCGGCTGCGTGGTCGCCTGCTCGGCGCTGAAGCGACGCTACCGGGACACCCTGCGCGCGGCCTGTCCGGGCGCCTTCTTCCTGCAGCTGACCGCCGAGCGGAAGGTGCTCGAACAGCGGATCGGCGACCGTACGGGCCACTTCATGCCGAAGACGCTGCTCGACTCGCAGCTCGCCGCGCTCGAACCGCTGCAACCGGACGAACGGGGCGCGGTGCTCGACGTGGGACCGGCTCCCGAGGCGATCGCCGAGACGGCCCTGGCGCTGC
>CBFGZZ010000109.1:0-24250 GCA_965653385.1 uncultured Streptomyces sp.
GGCGGAGGCCGTGGACCGCGCGTCGGCGCTGTACGGCCTGCCCATCGTCGTCCGTGTGATCGGGTCGGACCGCGCCTACCGGGATCCGCTCGGTGAATGGGCGAGCGTGCGCGGCATCGAGGACGACGGCTGCCTGCTCGTCCGCCCCGACGGACACATCGCGTGGCGCGCCCGCTCCGGCCCCGATCCGGACGCCCTTCTCGACGCCGTCGCCCGCACGCTCGGGATTCCCGCCCCCCAAGACGGCCGGGCCGCCGGAAAGACCTTCGCCACCACAGCTCACTGACCATCCCCGACACCCTGAGGAGAAAACCACATGAGCGTCTTCACATCGCTGGGCTATGTCGTGGTCCGCGGCTCACTCGACGAGTGGACCCGCTTCGCCACCAAGACCATCGGCGCACAACCCGCGCCGTCCGCCGCGGGCGAACTGCGCCTGCGACTCGACGAGCACGCCTACCGCATCCTCATCGAGGACGGCGAGCCCGAGGGCCCCCGGTCCCTGGTGGCACTGGGCTTCACCGTCCCGGACGCGGCCGCGCTCGCCGCACTGGAAACCCGCCTCGCATCCCGTGGCATCACGGTCCGCGAGGACGAGGAACTGCGAGCCCGCCGGGGCGTCGAGGGACTGCGGGTCTTCTCCGACCCCGAAGGCAATACGATCGAGGCCGTCCACGGCCTGCCGCTCGCCGACACCCCGTTCACATCCCCGCTGGGCGCCCGTTTCGTCACCGGTGATCTGGGGGTCGGGCACGCCTTCATGAACAGTTCGGGTGACGCGCGCGAGGCGGCCGAGTTCTACCAGCGTGAGCTGGGATTCAAGCTGAGCGACACGATTTCGATGGCTGAGCTCGGAGTGGACGGGGACGGCTACTTCCTGCACTGCAACCCCCGGCATCACTCCATCGGCTTCGGCCGCGGCATCGGCCCCATCCCGGGCATCGATCACCTCATGCTCGAAGTCCCCGACCTCACCACCGTCGGCCGCATCATGAGCCTGATCAACGACGATCCCGACCACATCATCGTCACACTGGGCGAGCACACGAACGACCACATGACCTCGTTCTACGTGACCACGCCGTCGGGTTTCCAGATCGAGTACGGCTGCAACGGCCTGGTGGTCGACGACGACACGTGGCAGGTCGCCCACTACGACGAGATCAGCACCTGGGGCCACAAGTACATCCCGGCCGGCGCCTGAACCGCCGCCCGAGGCGAAAGGAAAGCCATGCCCACAACCGAGGCCCTGACCGAATCGGCGACCAGCAAGTACGTGCAGACGGCCAAGTGGAAGCTGCACTACAACGAGGCCGGTGACGGTCACCCACTGATCCTGCTGCACGGCGGGGGAGCCGGCGCCAGCGGCTGGAGCAACTACGCCCGCAACATCCCCTCCTTGGCACGCCACTACCGTGTGATCACCATCGACATGCCCGGCTGGGGCAAGAGCGACACCGCCGTGCCGGGCGACCGCGACCACGTGGAGGCGCTGGAACTGGCGCTGGACGCGCTCGAACTGGACCAGGTCGCCATCGTCGGCAACTCGCTGGGCGGAAGGACGGCGCTCCGGTTCACGGCGCACCATCCCGAGCGCGTCAGCCACCTGATCCCGATGGGCGCCCCCGCCCCGGGGGGCAACGTGCTCGGCCCGCCCAACGACAAGACGGAGGGAATCCTCCCCTTGGTGCGCGCCTATTTCGACCCATCACCGGAGAACTTCCAGGCGATGGTCAGGGCGTTCGCGTACGACCCGGCGCTCGCCGAGGACGCCGACCTCGCCCGTCGGCGGTCGGAGGCCGCGCTCGCCCGCCCCGACCACCTGGAGAACATGAGGCTCTCGCTGCCCAGCGGGGATCTCAATGGCCCGCCGCAGCTGTTCCAGGCCCTGCCGCCGCTGCTGGCCGAGCTCACCGTGCCCACGCTGATCGTGCAGGGGCGGAACGACCGCGCCGTCCACTTCGAGAACGCGCTGCGGTTGATGGCGATGATTCCGTCCTCCCGGCTGTACCTCATCAACAACTGCGGCCACTGGGCCCAGATGGAACACCCCGAGGAGTTCAACCGCGTCGTGCACGAGTTCATCTCGGCACACTGACCCCCTCGGAACGGGCGGCCCGCCCGATCGTGCGGGCCGCCCCTTGCAGCCGGAACCACGGGCGGTGTCCTGGTACCGACGGGGCGGTCCGGGTCTCGTGTCCGCCAGCGCATGGGTCCTGCTGTCCGCCACCGGGGGTGAACTTCTGGCCAATGACAAGGCATCCCAGCATCCTCACAGTCGTATCTCGACAGCGAGGTGTCGAAGTAGGAGACAGGCGTCGTGGTCAGGGCGCCGGTTTCCGCGGACGCGGTCGCTCGGGTTAGGGGTGCCCCCAGGCCGGTGAGAGTGGCGGCTCCGAGGTCGACAGCGGTTGGGGCGGTGAGGGAGCCCGCCGGGGGAGCCCGGGCTTGTTCGGTGTCATCGCTCAGACCATTCTCGGTGGGTGGGATGGTAGGCGCGCAGGAAACCGCACATACCCAGCGTCTGCTGGGGTGGTTGGGCGATACGCGAGACCTCTGCGTCGAGCAGGTAGTCGAAGTCGTCGCGTCGCAGCGCGTTGATCTGCCGTAGTGCCGTGTGCGCGGCGGCCAGCGCACCGTCGTTGACCGTCTTCTCCCAGGTGTCCAGGCGCGGGTGGACGAGTCGTACCGCTGCCGCGCAGAAGTCCTGGTACGCCGAGCGGTTTCCTCGCCGCCACTGCCGCTTCAGCTCGGTGAATCCCTCGACGGCCAGATCCCTGCGAGCCCGCGCGCGCTCGGGGCTGGGGTTGCCGTCGGCGTCGAGGAGCGAGGCCGCGTCCGGGTAGGTGTCGGGGGAGAGGTACTCGGGCGGGAACGTCATGACCGCGTCGCCTGCCTCGGGGAGGCCGCTGTTCTGCATGACGACGATCACGCGCAGGTCCTCGTCGTTGACGGCGCGGTGGATCGTGCCCGGGGTGAACCAGACCGTGTCTCCGGGGTGCAGCTCGGTCGTAGTGTGCCCTTGGTGGTTGAGGGTTTCCAGTCGGCCGCGGCCACTGACGACGACGTAGCACTCCGCGCAGGTGAGGTGCATGTGGGGCGAGCCGCCGTGTTCGTCGTCCGCCGCGGGCCAGGGATACACCTGGAGCTGGCTGAGTCCCACTGCTCCGGGGAAGTCGGGGACGGAGGTCACAGCGCGAACTCCCGTGCGATGGGCTGGAGTTCGCGGCGAGTCACCATGCGGTCGAGGAACACGAAGCGGTGGCTCAGGGACAGGGTCTCACCGGGTTCCAGCTTGATCTCCGTGTCGAAGGCGGGCGACGGGTTGAGGCAGGCGAAGGCGCTGCTGCGGGCGAACCACGTCAGCGGGGTGGCGGCGCTGGTGGTGCCGGCGTAGGCGAGTACGGTGGCGCCGCCGTCGATCTCGTCGTGCTCGCCGGTGATGGCCGCCCAGGCACCACGGGTGCCCATGACGGCGTCGCCTTCGTGGCCCCCGTCGGCGATGACGTCCGCGCCGGTCCAGGCCCGGGGCCCGCGCCAGAACAGTCCCGTGTAGCCGGCGTTGGGGCGGCCGTGTGTGGTGGGGCTGCCCATCTCCAGCGGTTCGCGGTGCATGTTGGTCAGGGCGGTGGTGAAGTCCAGCGCCCAGACACCCTCGTCGGTGTCGGCGCTGTGGAAGCGCAGGGTGCGGGTCTCGTCGATCCACACCTCGTCGTTGGAGGCGAACCAATCCAGGACCTGGACGACCGACACATCGCTGCCGTCGGCGTCCTGTCGGTCGAAGGCGCGATGCACCTGCTGGCCGTGGTTCTCCCGCCAGACGTAGCCGTGGCCGGGCGCTCCCTGTTCGAAGGTGGGCCCGCCCCAGAAGTTGTCCCCGGACAGGTGTGACCAGGTCATCTGCAGGCCCTTGTGCCAGCGGTGGTCCCAGGGCCGGTAGACGCCCACGGGCGCGCCGGAGAGGGTGTTCAGTGGATAGAGGTAGGGCTTGGGGGACTCTTCGATCGGGGTGTCCGGCCGGTAGACGTACGTGGCGAGTTCCGTGCCCGCGGCCGAGACCGCGAACCGGGTCCCGGCGGCGTCGTGGTCGATGCGGAAATGGGTGTCAGACACCGGTCGTCTCCTTGGCGGCGTTGTCCTGGGCGGCGCGGGGGCGACCGCTCATGGAGTGGTAGTAGGGGCTGGCCGGGTTGACCATGTCCGGGGTGACGGGGCGTCCGGTCCGTGCCGACTCGTACAGGGCGGTGATGAAGGCCAGGGCGCGGCGGCCATCGTCGCCGCTGGCCTCGGGCCGTTGTCCGGCGCGCAGGGACTTCAGCAGTGCGCGCAACTGCGCGGCGTGGGAACTGGCTTCGTCGTCGAGCGGCGCTCCGAGGTCGGCGGCGGTCGCGCCGGCCCGGTGAGGTGCGGGGGTCCACGTCCAGTGGGAGTTGTCGTAGCCGTAGAGGTGGGACAGCTCGACGGTGGCTTCGGGAAAGTCGAAGCGCAGGTAGCTGGTCTCGCGGGGGGAGAGGAGGCTGTTGACCATGGACACCATGGCGCCATTGGCGAAGCGGACCATCGCCATGGAGACGTCCTCGGTCTCCACGTCGCGGGCCAGCGTGCCCATGGCGGCGCGGACTTCGGTCCAGTCGCCCATCAGGGACAGCATGAGGTCCATCTGGTGGATGCCGTGGCCCATGGTGGGGCCGCCGCCCTCGGTCTCCCACTTGCCGCGCCAGGGGACCTCGAAGTAGGCGTCGTCCCGGTACCACAGGGTGTGGCAGACGCCGACCAGGGGAGCGCCGAGGCGGCCGGTGCGGATGTGCTCCCGCAGGGCCCGGGCGGCGGACCCGAACCGGTGCTGGAAGACATAGGAGACGTACGGGCCGCCCTCGCGCTCGTGCGCGGCGACGGCGTCGTATTCGGCCACCGAGAGGGTGGGCGGTTTCTCGCACCACACCGACGAGCCGGCGTCCAGGCAGGCGGTGATGGCCTCGCCGTGGGCGATGGGGGGCGTGCAGACGATGACCAGGTCCGGGTGCTGCTCCTGGAGCATCCGGTCGAGGCTGTCGTAGGCGGCGGGAACGCCCCAGCGGGCGGCGAAGGCCTCGGCACGCCGCGGGTCGACGTCGACCACGGCGATGACGGTGGCCTCGCCGTTCTGGGCCTGGACGGCCGGCATGTGGCAACCGTCGGCGATGTTTCCGGCACCGACGATCGCCACCCGCGCGGGCTGGCTGTACTCAGTCATGTGGCTCTTTCGTGGAAGCTCGGGCGGTGCCTGGCGCAGCACCGGGGGTTCGTCAACCGCTGACGAGGAAGGTCGGTTCGACCTGCTCAGCCCAAAGGCGTGCACGCGTGACCTTGTGGTCGAGGGGAACGGCTCTGCCGGACGGACTCGGTTCTCGCCGATCCGGGCAGGGCGGCAAGCCGAACGTAGTGAACGGTCACCTTCTGGGTCAAGAGTTGCGTAGTGATCGTTCACATTTTGCTCGACGCCCTCCCCGGGACGCCGGCCGGATTCAGCGGTGGACCGGGCCGCTCGACCCCCGCGGCACCAGGTGGAACAGATCCGTCACCTCGGCTTCCGGCTCGCTCTCGCCGCGCAGAAGAGCGAGCAGTGACAGCATCGACCGGCGACCGACCTGTTCCTTGTCGATGTGCACCGTCGAGATGCTCGGCGAGAAGTACCGGGTGAACTCCTCGTCGTCCCAGCCGAAGATGCTCATCTCCTCGGGCACCCGCACACCGCGGTCCTGGAAGCCGCGGAGCACCCCCAGGGCGACGTAGTCGTTGGCGGCCAGCACGGCCGTCACGCCGGAGTCGGCGGGCAGGTCCCGCGCGGCCTCGTAGCCGGAGCGCACGGACCAGTCCCCGTCGACGACGCCGTAGGACTCAAGGCCCAGTCGCTCGACCGCCTCCACGTAGACCGCCCGTCGGTTGCGTGCCGAGGCCCAGTCCTGCGAGCCGGCGACGTGGAGGAACCGGCGGTGCCCCTGGTCCGCGAGGTGACGCAGAATCTCCTCGGCGGGCCGTCCGTCGGCCAGCCGTCCCCGGGACTGGAGGTTGTCGTCGTACTCGCCCAGTACCACCACGGGCCACTGCCCGGCGCCTTGACGGTCGGCGAGACCCCCCAGCGGCACGAGCGACAGCACCCCGTCCGCCTGCCGGGCCTCCAGCAGGGACAGCACGCTGCGGGCGCGCCGCGACTCGCCGCCCCCCAGCCCGACGACGTCGGTCATGTACCCGGCCTCGTGGGCCGCGGCCGAGGCGCCCCTCAACAGGGGAATCGGAACGAAGCCGCTCAACTCGGGCAGCACGATGGTGATCCGGTGGGACCGCTGCGTGCGCATCGACCGCGCCATGAGGTTGGGCCGGTAGTCCAGCTCGGCGACGGCCCGCTCGATCCTCGCCCGCGTCGCCGGCTTCATGCCGCTGTCGTTCTTCAGGAACCGGGACACGGTCTGGTGCGACACGCCCGCCCGCTCGGCGACCTCCCAGATGGTCGGCCGCTTCCTCTCCGGGGTGGAGGCTGCCCCCGGACCGGAGGCCTTTGCGGCGGGCCGCCCCTTCCTTGCCGGCAGGGAGCGCCCCGCCTGCTCGCACAGAAACTCCAGCAGCTCCGCGCCGGATGCCTCCGCGGGCAGCCCGTAGGCACCGGCGAAGACCGCGACCCGCGGCGCGAGGTCGTCGACGCGCACCAGGCCACGGCCGGTGGCCTCGGCGACGAAAGTGCCCGTACGGGCCGCGTCGGCTCGGTCTTCGAGCAGGTCGACGATGGTACGCGGCACGGTGGTGACGGGCAGCCCGTCGACGACGGTGATGTCCTGGGCGTCCAGGGCCGCGCGGTGCAGCACGACGGCCTCGTCACGAGTGGTACGCCGTGACGAGACCGTCAGCTCCACAGGGTCGGCGGGCCGGCCGCCCAGGCCGTGCACCGCACACGCGGAGGTGTGGGAGACCACGCCCGACACGGGGCCGCCGGTACAGCGGTCCCGCGCCGGGGTCCCAGGATCCAGCCGCAGCCACGCGACCTTGATCCTGAGGTGGTCCGGCGGGGGGAAGGCGGCCAGGCGGTACACCCCATGGCCGACGCTCTCCAGCGCCCCGGACCGCTCCAGCCGCAGGAGCTGGACCCCCTGCACGCCGTCGAGCTTCGCCTGGGCGGTGGTCACCAGCCCCCACTGGCCGGCGGCCCTGGCGTCCAGAGCCCGCAACACGTCGGCCTGACTCATTCAGCAATCATTACACAGGCACCCCGCGCCGTCCTCACCCGCGTATACCGCTTTCCGGCCGCGCGGGTAAGGGGCGGCGGGACGGCGGCTACCTGGGCTGGAATTCCCAGACTGTGTTCGCGTCCTGCGTTCCCGTGTTCCACTTCGCCTCATCCGCGGAGTTCCGGTACAGGTAGCCCCTTCCCGCGGAGGCGTTCTTGACACGGAGCCCGCCTGCCGGGACTCCTTCCAGGTCCCAGAGCGAGGTGTTCGAGACGGTGCCGGAATTCCAGACGACGCTGTTGTCGGTGGAGGCGGTTTCCAGATAGAAGCGCCCCGTCCGCACGTTCTTGATCGTCCAGGATCCGGAGGAATCCCTGGCGACGATCCAGTCCTGGTCGTCGTAGGTGGTCGCGGACGCGAGGATGACCGCACCCTCCGCATCGGTGTCGAGGTACTTGCCCGAGGACGTGTTCCTGAGCTTGTACCGCGCGCCGCTGACGAGGTAGGCGACCCGCACGCATTCCTCTGCCGCCAGGGTGATTTCGGTGTTCCCGGACACGGTGCTGTACGCCTTCATGCCGGACTTCACCCAGTTGTCGTTCGTGTCGTACCGGCCGACCTCGACGGACCGTACGACACCGATGGTTCCCGGGAGGGTGAACGTGGCCTGGGTCGTGGTGGTGAAAGCGAACTCGGCCGCACCGCGCCTGACGCCGAATGCCTGCGCACCGCTGGATGTCGTAAATGTGATGTTGACGCCGCCCACGGGCTTGGTGGTCGTGGTGCTTGCGGTCGCGCCCCGGTTGAACGTCTGCAGGTTGGTTCCGCCGCGTTCCACCGGAGTCTTGCTGGCGAGGTCCCGGTGGATCTTGTTCAGCGCGCGGTTGAGCCGGGCGACCTTGTCCGAGACGGCCTTGCGGGTGACGACCTTGGTGGTGGGGTTGAAGTTGTACAGACCATGGTCGCTGCTACCCGTGCTGGAGTCCGGGTCCAGGGCGGCGTACAGATTGTGGGCGGTGTTGCCGGCGATGGCGTTGAACTTCTCGACGTCCGCCGCCGAGGATCCTCCGAAGTTCTCCATGATCATGGGGAAGTTCTTCCCCTGGGCCCAGACGCCGTCCCTCCCGTAGTTGTAGAGCGTGTCGAGGCCCTTGGTGTACGGGTCCTTTCCGAAGAAGTCGATGGTCGCCGTTCCCTGGCTCCTGAGGAGCTCGTTCTCGGCGACCGGCACCGTGTCCCCGCTGCCGGCGATATTGGTCCGGGTGTACACCGAGTGGTCTGACTGCTTGATCACCTGTCCCAGCTGGGTCAGGTAGTTGAGCAGCACGTCCTTGCGGAACTTCGTCGCGTCGGAGTACCCGCCGCTGTTCCACAGGTCGGTGCTGTACGTGCTGTAGCTCCGGTCGATGGCCTGGCCGCCCTGCTGCTTCGACACGTTCGGTTCGTTCAGTACCTGGATGCCGACGACGGTGTGCGCGGTGTCGGCGGACGCGAGGTGGTTCATGAGTCGGCCGAGTACGAACTTCTCCCTGGCGAGCAGGTTCGGATCGGTCTTGTCCAGGAGGGGGTTGCCGTTCAGGGTCAGTCTGGTGCCGTCGGACCTCACCACGAACTGGTAGTCGTTCATCACGTAGGCCGGCACCCGGGCCGCGATGGACGAACCGGTGGATTCATGGCTGAACCACAGCAGTTCCAGCTTCAGGCCGTACTCCTCGCACCAGGCCAGGTACTTGTCGATGTCGGTCCAGTCGAAGGTGTCCTTCGAGGGCTCGATCTGCGACCACCAGATCGGGATGTTCACCACGGTGAACCCGTCGTCGCGGATCATCCCGAGCACCGGCTTCAACTGGGCGTCCGTCCAGCCGAACGTGTACTTGTGCTTCTCGTACCGGAACTGGACGCCACTGTGGTAGAAGGGCTTCCCGTCGACCATCAGGGCGATCTTGTCGTACGTGGACCTCGACGTGTCGACGTAGGACACCACGCCGCCGGCCGCGGCGGCCCGCGGGAGGCCGCCGACGAGGTTCAGCGCCATGCCCCCGAGGGCTGCCGCCCCGCTCGTGGTGAGGAATCTGCGGCGCGACCAAGGGCCGGTGTTCGACTTCATTGCACTACCTCCGTGTCAGGCGGACTTGCCGGATAGTGAACGATCACGATTGAGGGTCGATGGCATCCGTCACGAACCTTCGAGGCTGGGGCGTCGGGCGCAGCGCGATCGAGCCGACAGGCGATGGCGGGGCCCTGACGATCAGAGGTTTGACTGAAACCAACGATGGCGCACATAAGACTGGCTGTAACGCTTGCGTGTCAATGGTGTGGACGGGAAGAGTTCGGCCGCGGTCCGGAGCGGGGTCAGCTCAGGTATGCCGTGGGCGTCCTCGCGTAGTGAACGATCACCTGCAGTCCTCTTGACCGCTCAGGTGAACGATCACTAAGTTGCCCCTGCAGGTGTCGGACACCTCATCCTTCCCGGTACTTCGTGGCTTTTCTCTGCGGTCCTCGGGCCGAGCCACGGCCGGGCCCCTTCCTCCCCGCCGGGCACCGGTCGGTATCACCAAAGATCAAGGGAGATCACGTGTATACGGTCATGCGCAGATCGGGCCGTCGGCCCCGAAGATGGGCCGGCTCCCTGGCCGCCGGCATCCTGCTCCTCTCGGCCTTCCTCACAGCTCCGCCCGCCTCCGCCGCCGAAACCCCGGGCGCGACGTTGACCAACGAGACGTTCGACGCTCAGACGACCCCCGCGAACTTCGGGTTTCCGACCGGTGCCGCCATCAGCAACGGCGTACTGAACATCACGACAGGCATGGCGAACTACACGACATCCGTGCGGCCGTTCGCGTCGTCCGTCACGCAGGAGAAGACGCTCGATCTGCGCTTCGACTGGAAGACGGGCATCTCCAGCACGGCGATGAAGACCGGTCTGGAACTGCGCGACAACACCGGACACCTCGTCTTCGGGCTGGCCGCGACCTCGGCGGAGCTCCGCTACGCCGTGACCGGACCCGACTCCGACTCCACCTCCGCCCCGGACACGCTCAATCCCAGCTGGACCAAGATCAGCTTCGACCGGGCCAAGTGGTACACGGTCGATCTGCACATGGACTTCACCCTCCGCAAGGTGCAGTACACGATCACCAGCAAGGAGGCCGCGCCGATCGTGCTGGCTTCCGCCACGGGGAGCATCACGGGGACGAACCTGGCGAAGTTCGTGGCCTGCAACTACTACGGAACCGGCGTGCAGTCGATCGACAACTTCCGGCTGACCCGCCCCGCGAACGCCGCCTACGGAAACCTCTCCGGCTCGTCCGTCTACGCCTTCGGCGACAGCATCGTCTGGGGCCACAAGTACTCCCGCAGCTTCATGAACTTCCTCGCCGAACGTGAGGGCATGACGCTGACGAAGTCCGCGGTGAACGGTGCGACCGTGGGTCCGACCAGCAACCAGATCCTCACCCAGGTGAAGAACGCCGGCGCACAGGCGCCCGACTTCGTCGTCTTCGACGGCGGTACGAACGACGCCGCCCAGATCTCCGACCTCCACACCTACACGGTCGGCACCGTCAGCGCCTCCCAGGACCCCGCCACGTTCGACACCGGCACGTACGCCGGAGCGCTCGAGACCACCATCCGCACCATGCGGCAGAAGTGGCCGACCGCCCAGCTCGTGTACGTGGCCGCGCACAAGATGGGCTCGCGGGACTGGGACACCCAGCTCGCCCTGCGCCAGGTGTACCTGCAAGCCGCCCAGAAGTGGGGCGTCACGGTGGCCGACGTCTTCGCGGACACGACCCTCGACACACGCGTCGACGCGCAGCGGGTGGCGTACACCTTCGACGACCTCGTCAACACCTTCCCGGGAAGCGGCGGCACCGGTACGCACCCGAACATCGCCGGCATCACCGACTTCTACGTGCCGGTCCTCACGTCGACACTGTCCCAACTCGCCGACTCGACAACGCTCAAAGCGCGGCACTCGGGCAAGTGCGCCGACGTGGTCGGCTCTTCCACCACCGCCGGGGCCGAGGTCCAGCAGTGGAGCTGCTCGGGCGGCGACGACCAGCAGTGGCAGCTGCACACCGTCGGTGGCGGCTACTACCAGATCCTCAACGGTCACTCCGGCCTGTGCCTGGACGTGTCCGGCTCCTCCACGGCGGACAAGGCACCGATCGTCCAACAGACCTGTGACGGCCGCACCAGCCAGCAGTGGCAGCTGCGCGCCACAGGCACCGGCTACTTCGAGATCGTCGCCCGTCACTCCGGGAAGTGCCTCGACGTGGACTCGGCCTTCACGACGGACGGGGCCCGGCTGCTGCAGTACACCTGCTGGAACGACGAGTCGCACACGAACCAGCACTGGACTGTGCGGGTCTGACATGACGAACGCGTGCCGCCCGGTGACGGCGGACTCGGCGGCCTGCCGCACGGCCCGGACAGGGACCGTGCGGCAGGCCGGGCCGGACGATCCGCAGGACAGCCGGGCTCGACCGGCCGATGTGGTCGGCTCCGGCGAGACAGGGAGAGTCAAGGGCCCGGACGGCCCTGGCACACCCGGCAGTAGAGTACCGATGGGCGTGCGGGGCGTGGAGATGCGGCGGGGGGCAGCATGGTGGACGCGGACACGGGACCGGAGAAATCGGAGCGGGACGTGAAACGGCCGAAGCCGCAGTCCAGGAAACGTCCCACCATTCTCGACGTCGCAGCGCGCGCGGGAGTGTCGCATCAGACCGTCTCGCGCTTTCTGCGGGGCAACGGTGGCCTGAAGCCCCAGACGGTGGCCCGCATCGAGCAGGCCGTGGCCGACCTGGACTACCGGCCCAACCTGGTGGCGCGGTCGATGCGCACGCGCAAGTCGAACCGTGTCACCGTGGTTCTGCCGGCCATGACGACCTTCGTGCCCTCACAGATCCTGCGGGGAGCTTCCGCCGAGGCACAGGCGGCCGGCTACCTGCTGGACATCGTCGGCCTGGAAGGCGACGAACGGGTCAGGGGCGACCGCGTCCGCGCCCTGCTCGACTCCGGTCAGGCAGACGGAGTGCTGTCCTTCACCCCCATCGGTGACCTCGAGAAGCTGGGGCTGGACCATACTCCGACCGTCGTCATAGGTGAGTACGACGACCAGATGCGGTCCCACGGGATCACAGCTGACGGCGAGCCGGCCGCCATGATCATCGATCACCTCGTCTCCCTGGGGCATCGGCGTTTCGTCCACGTCGCCGGCAGCACGGACTGGATGTCGGCACGCAAGCGACGCGAGGTCTATCTGCGGACGGTCGCCGAGCGGGGTCTGGAGAACTACGCCGTCATCGACGGTGACTGGTCCGTGCGGTCCGGTTACGACGCTGCCCAGAGCCTGTCCGCGGACTCCGGTGTCACCGCGGTTCTCGCCGCCAACGACGACGTCGCCATGGGCGTCATCCGTGGCTTCCAGGACCGCGGATGGCGGGTCCCGCAGGACGTGAGCGTCTTCGGCTGGGACAACCAGGAGTTCACCGCGTACTTCAACCCTTCCATCTCCACCGTGGACCTCGATCGCGAGGCCATGGGCCGGCGGGCCATGCAGGCACTGCTCGCCCGCATCCGCGAGGAGACCGAGCCGGAACTGCAACTGGACCTCGACTGCCGCCTCGTGCTGCGCGAGTCATCCGGCCCGGCGAGGACGGACCACACCTTCTAGCCCGTCGGCCCGGCCAACCCGGCAGTCGTGCACCGGGCATCCGGACGGACGGGAGCGCCCGACGCCCCGTCAGCACCGGGCGGAAAGCGCTGACCCGGCGTCTTCCCGCGCGGTCCGTGCCGCTTCCGTACCGGCCCGGAACCGGCGAAGTCCTACCAAGTACTCAAGTGTTACCTGCAGAACCCTTGACCGAGATGTGGTCGATTACTACGCTCGCCGCGTGAACGTTCACTATTGCTGACGCACACAGCCCTCAACTCGGTGCGATGCTCGCGGTCACACCCGCGGATCAGCTCGGATCGCCGACTCAAAGGTCCAGCATACGTTCACAACAACCCCTGTCAGAGCCGCTGCAGCCCACCTGGGATCCCGAAGAGCCGGCCGACTGCCGGCACTCGGATCGCATGTAACTTTCGTGGCCCGCAAAGCAGACGAGTTGTGCAGTCCGCCGCCACGCGGCGAGCCGGTCGGCGTCCTGCGCCGGCTTCTTGAGACGACGTTCCCGACGTCTGGGCGCATCGCCCAGTGATGGCAGCAGAGGAGCACCAACATGAACCACACGTCCCGTTCGAGCAGACGCCTCCGACTCCGGGCGGTCGGGCTGACCTGTTCGGTCTTCGCCCTCGTCCTGACCGCGGGCTGCGCCGGAGACTCCTCCGGGAGCAACGGTGGCAAGACCGTCATCCGGTTCAACTGGTGGGGATCGGACTCCCGGCACGAGATGACCAAGCAGATGATCGCGGTGTTCGAGAAGGAGCACCCGGACATCGACGTCCAGCCCGAGTACTCCAACTGGGACGACTACTGGAAGAAGCTGTCGACCGGTGCCGCAGCCGGTGACATGCCCGACGTCCTGCAGATCACCGACCCGTACATGTACTCCTACATCGACAACGGGCAGCTGATGGACCTGAAGAAGGTCAAGGACGTGCTGCGCACGGACAAGCTGCCCGCGAACTCGATGGCGATGACGACCGTGAAGGGCGGCCTCTACGGCGTTCCGGCCGGCGACAGCGGCTTCGGCATCGTCGCGGATCCGGTGGCGTTCAAGCAGGCCGGCGTGCCTCTCCCGGACGACACCAAGTGGTCGTGGGACGACTATGTGAAGACCTCCGCGGCCATCTCCAAGGGGAAGAAGGGCCTGGTCGGCACTGCGATGCCGCTCTACACCAACGACCTGGGCACCTGGCTGCGGCAGCACGGCGAGGACTACTGGACCAAGGACGGCAGCAAGATCGGTTTCTCCGAGGAGACTGTCGCGGCCTACTGGGAATGGGTCGTCAAGCTGCGTGACAGCGGTGGCACGACCAGCCCGGAGGCCGCGATCGAGCAGTTGTCGTCGGGAGCCGGTGTCGAGCAGGGCCTGGTCGCCCAGCACAAGGCTGCCATGAGCGACCTGTCCGTCACCCAGCTCGGTGCGATCGAGGGCGCCAGCGGACGCGAGGCCAAGCTGCTCCTCTTCCCCGGCGAGGACGGAGCCACCCAGGTCGGCGCCTACACCAAGCCCGGCATCTTCTACGGTGCCTCCGCGCGGACCGAGCACGCCAAGGAGGCCGCGCAGCTGCTCGACTTCCTGGTCAACTCCCCCGAGGCGGGCAAGATCCAGAAGTTCGACCGCGGCGTTCCCGTCAACCCCGACGTGCTCAAGGCGATCACACCCGAGCTGTCCCCGGTGGAGAAGCGGATCGCCGACTACCTCAAGCGCGTCAACGCCCTGAAGCCGACTGCGGTCCACATCCCCAACGCCAAGGCCGGTCCCGCTGTCCCCGACATCTTCCAGCGCCTCAACGAGGACGTGCTGTTCAACCGTGTGTCGCCGAAGGAGGCGGCCGAGAAGTTCATCTCCGAGATCAAGTCCCAGATGTGATCCCCCACTTGTAAGCAGCACGTCCGGAAGGAATCCCCGCTGTGCCCGATCCGCGCATGAACGATCCGCGCATGACCACCTATCGCCGTCGACTGCCGGGAGTCGTCTACGGCGGGGACTACAACCCAGAGCAATGGCCGAAGGAGGTGTGGCAGGAGGACGTCCGGCTCATGCGAGCCGCAGGCGTGCGGCTCGTGAGCCTGGGCATCTTCTCCTGGGCCATGATGGAGCCGGCCGACGGCCGGTTCGACTTCTCCTGGCTCGACGAGATCATGGACCTGCTGTGGGCGAACGGCATCCATGTCAACCTCGCGACCCCGAACGCCGCGCCGCCGCCGTGGCTCGCCACGGACTTCCCCGAGATCCTGTCGGTCGACCGGCAGGGGGTGCGGCACGGCATCGGGAGCCGGGGGCACTTCTGCCCGTCGTCCCCGGTCTACCGGGACCGCAGCCGGCGCATCGCCACCAAGCTGGCCGAGCGGTACGGGAAGCATCCCGCTCTGGCCATGTGGCACATCGGCAACGAGTACCACTCGGACTGCTTCTGCGACCGGTGCGACGACCGCTTCCGCGCCTGGCTGCGACAGCGGTACGGCACGCTGGACGAGCTCAACCGCCGGTGGGGCACGGCGTTCTGGAGCCAGCGCTACAGCGACTGGTCCCAGGTGCATCTGCCGCAGCCCGTGCGCGGCTGGAGCAACCCCTCCCGTGAGCTGGACTTCTCCCGCTTCACCTCCGACAACCTGCTGGAACTCGTCACACAGGAACGCGACCTGCTGCACGGGATCACCCCCGATGTGCCGGCGACCACCAACTTCTTCGGCTGCCGGCTGACCGACAGCCACCGGTGGGCGAAGGAACTCGACGTCGTCGCCTTCGACTGCTACCCCGATCCCGGCAAGCCCCACTCGATGGCCGTCGCCGCCTTCCAGTACGACCTGATGCGCTCACTGGGCGACGGCCGGCCCTGGATGCTGATGGAACAGGCCGCCGGCGCGGTGAGCCAGTGGAAGATCAACCAGGTCAAGCAGCCCGGCCGGATGCGCCTGGGCTCCTACCAGGCCGTCGCGCACGGCTCCGACGCGGTGATGTTCTTCCAGTGGCGGGCCTCACCTCAGGGCCAGGAGAAGTTCCACTCCGCGATGCTCCCGCACGGAGGTGAGAAGACCCGGACCTGGCAGGAGGTCAAGGCACTCGGCAACGAGCTGCGTGCCCTGGACGAGGTCGCCACGGCGCGTACCAGCGCCCGGGTGGCGATCGTGTGGGACTGGCAGAACTGGTGGGCCGTGGAGGGCTGCGCCCACCCCGACAACACCTTCGACTACCGCGACACGGTGGCCCGGCACCACCGCGCCCTGTGGAACAGCCAGGTCGCGGTCGACGTCGTCACGCTCGACGACGACCTGTCGCCCTACCTCGTCCTGGTCGTCCCCAACCAGTACCTGATGACACGTCAGCAGAGCGCGGCAGTACGGAAGTTCGTGGAGGACGGCGGTCATCTCGTCGTCTCGTACTTCTCCGGGATCGTCGACGAGGACGACCGGATCGTCGAAGGCGGCTACCCGGGCGCCCTGCGCGAGATCATCGGAGCACAGGTTCAGGAGTTCTCCCCGCTGCCCGCGGAGGCGGCGGTGCCGGTCCAGGCGGCGGCCGGGAAGGCGGCGCTCGACGGACTCCTGGCGACCGCCTCCTCGTGGCAGGACGACCTCGAGCCGGAAACCGCCCGGCCGCTCGCCGTCTACCGCAAGGGTCATCTCGCCGGCAAGGCGGCGGTGACCGAGCACGAACTCGGCCGGGGCCGGGCCGTGTACATCGGCACCCGTCTGGACGACGACGCCCTCGAGGCGCTGGTGCGGCACGTCCTGGACCTGGCCGGGGTGGGACCGGTGCACGCCGCACCGCGGGGCGTCGAGGTCACCGAGCGACGGACTGAGACGAGCGTCTACCTGTTCCTGCTGAACCACCGACAGGACAAGGCGACCGTCACGCTCGACCGCTCCGGCACCGACCTGATCACCGGGCGCCGCGTCGAGGCGGGGGAAACGCTCGTCCTCGACGCGACGGACGTCGCCGTCGTGCGCAGCCCAGCGGCCTCGTCGCCCCCCACCGAGCCGCCGTCGGGCGACTCCTGAATCCCGCACCCGTTCCAAGAACCCGAGGACGATGACTGTGCTTCGCAGACCCCTGAGCCGGGCGGCCAGAAAAGAAGAACGGACCGCATGGGTGTTCCTTCTGCCGTGGTTCGTCGGCATGGCCGGCGTCACGCTCGGTCCGATGATCGCCTCGCTGTACTTCTCGATGACGGACTACAACCTGCTGAGCTCTCCGAAGTGGGTGGGCTTCGAGAACTACAGCAAGATGCTCGACGACCCCCGACTGCGTCAGTCCCTCAGCGTGACCTTCATCTACGTCGCCCTCAGCGTGCCGCTGCTGCTCGCGGTCGCCCTCGCCCTGGCGATGGTCCTCAACCGGGGCATCAAGGGGCTGGCGTTCTACCGGTCCGTCTACTATCTGCCCTCGCTCCTGGGAGCCTCGGTGGCGGTGGGCATCCTGTGGCGACAGGTCTTCGGCACCGACGGCCTGGTGAACAAGTTCCTCGGACTGTTCGGCGTCCAAGGGCCCGGCTGGATCTCCAACCCGGACACCGCGCTGTACAGCCTCGTCGTCCTGCACGTGTGGACCTTCGGCTCCTCCATGGTGATCTTCCTGGCCGGCCTGCGGCAGATCCCCGAGCAGTACTACGAAGCAGCCGCCCTCGACGGCGCCGGCCGCCTGCACCAGTTCCGGCACGTCACCCTGCCGCTGCTCACCCCGATCATCTTCTTCAACCTCGTTCTGCAGGTCATCAGCTCCTTCCAGTCCTTCACCCAGGCGTTCGTCGTCAGCGGCGGGACGGGAGGCCCCTCGGACTCGACCCTCTTCTACTCGCTGTACCTGTACGACGAGGGCTTCGGCCGGCTCCACATGGGCTACGCCTCGGCCATGGCATGGCTGCTCGTGGTGATCGTCGGCGTCCTGACCGCAATCAACTTCTACTTCAGCAAGAGATGGGTGTTCTACGGTGACGGTAAGTGAGATGACACCTCTGAAGGCCGAAGCCGCCTCTTCGCCCGCTCCCACGCCTGCCGCGCACCGATACAGGCGGGCGGCCTGTGTCCGCGCCACGCTCAAGCACATCGTGCTGATCGCCTTCGGGCTCGTGATGGTCTACCCACTGCTGTGGATGATCGCCAGCTCGATCAAACCCGACGCCCTGATCTTCCGTGATCCCTCACTGCTGCCCACGGAGACCGACTTCAGTCACTACGCCGACGGCTGGAACGCCCTGTCGCACCCGTTCGGTGTCTATCTGATGAACTCGGCGATCGTCGTCCTGGGGGCACTGCTCGGCAACCTGCTCAGCTGCTCCATGGCGGCCTACGCCTTCGCACGGCTCAAGTTCCGCGGGCGGGCGTTCTTCTTCGGCATGATGATGCTGACCCTCATGGTGCCGATCTACGTGCTCATCATCCCGCAGTACGTCATGTTCTCGAAGATCGAATGGGTCAACACGTTCCTCCCGCTGATCGTTCCCAAGTTCCTGGCCACGGACGCCTTCTTCATCTTCCTGATGGTCCAGTTCTTCCGGGGTCTTCCCACCGAGCTGGACGAGGCGGCCAAGATCGACGGAGCCGGGTACTGGCGCATCTACTTCCGCATCCTGCTGCCGATCTCCGTGCCGGCTCTGGCCACCACCGCCATCTTCACCTTCATCTGGACGTGGAACGACTTCCTGAGCCAGTTGATCTACCTGACCAAACCCGAACTGCAGACGGCTCCCGTGGCTCTGCGCAACTACGTCGACGCCACCAGCGGAGCCTCATGGGGATCCCTGTTCGCGATGTCCGTCGTCACACTGATCCCGGTCTTCATCGTCTTCCTCGTCGGCCAGCGCTACCTCGTCAAGGGAATCGCCACCACGGGAATGAAGTAGCCCTAGGTCTGGACTACTCAGTTGAACGCGATGCTGTCGTAGGGCGTTGTCGTTGCGGCGCGCTGCCGGCGCAGGGGACCTTTGACTGCCAGCCGCGAGTACCCGCAGACAGACCTGGTCGCACCCCGCACACCCAGGCACTGCCTGCCTTTCAAGCCGAGCCCCCCCGGAACTGGAGCGATCTTCGCCCGGTGGTCGGCCAGCAGTGCGCGCACTGAGCACGGATCCACACCGGGGCGGCGGCCGGGCCCGTGGCCGGGGCGACGAAGAGGCGCTCGGCGATCTCGTCGATGGACAGTCAGTGACCACCAAGCTCATCACCTCGTGCTTCGTGGGGAGTCAACGTGGCCGGCCGGGGTCGAGTGGCCGCTGCCGAGATCACCGTGAGGTGATCTGACGGGGTGTCTACAACCGGCTGCGGATGTGGGCCGTCGACGGAACCTGGGAGCGGGTGTTCACCGCACTGGTGGCCCAGGCGGATGCCGACGAGGACCTGCACCGGGCCATGTCGGGTGGACTCCATGATCGTCCAGCACGAGCCCCGGCGGGCGAACCGGCAGACCACCATCAGCCGGTCCAGCGGCGGGCTGACCGCCAAGATCCACCTCGCAGCCGACAGCCGTGTCACCGCCGGACAGGCCGGCGGCGCGGGGGACAGCGACTTCGATGTCGAAGACCGTGTGCCGACGCGTCAGCCACGCCCGGCACCGTCGTACGGGTCACCGGAGAAGCCGGGACTCTCGCGGCTACGAGCCGACGAGAAAAACGGGCTGTCCGCGATCTTGTGGGTGGAGCCCGGCCGGATCGGCCGAAAGACCGACCCGGACGTCGCGGCCTACGGGGACCGTGGCCCTTTGGCCGAGGCGGTTGGGGGGTGCGGGCGGCGAGGGTTGTGTCCGTCCACATCCCGGCCTGCAGGTCAGTATGAGAGCCAGAACAATCATCGCCGTCGCGGTACCAGCCGTCCTCGTCGGCGCTGTCGCGGCGGGCACGTCCGCCCTCGCGGGCATGAATGTGCAGAAGAACACCGCCGATCCCGCCAGCGGCGCGTACGCGAAGGTGCAGGATCACCCGGGCCTCAGTGGCGATCTCGTGGCCACGCACATCGAGACCTGGTACCACCCGCTGCCGTGGATCGGAAAGGAGGTCGACGGCGTGTCGTGCCCGGACCTCGCGGCGGTGAAGAACACGAAGATCACCTGCACGGCGAAGTCCGGCAGCACTCGGGTCACTGTGCCGGTGAGCGTGGTCGAGGTCGCCGGAGGTACGGCTCCGCGCGTCACCTGGAAGTTCGGGCGCTGACATGGGCGCGCTTCTGACCGGGCCCGGCACGGCCCGAACCGACGACTGCACGACCGCGGGAGAGCGGGCATGATCGAAGCAACGGGCCTGTACAAGCGCTACGGCGCCACGGTCGCCGTTGACGACCTCTCCTTCGAGGTCCGCCCGGGCCGGGTGACGGGGTCCTCGGCCCGAACGGGGCCGGCAAGTCGACGACCATCCGGCTCATGCTCGGCCTGGACGCCGGGGGCGGACGGACGCTGTTCAGCGGCAAGCCGTACCGGGACCTTCGCCACCCGATGCGCGAGGTGGGCACCCTGCTGGACGCGAAGGCCTTCCACCCGACCCGCAAGGCACGCAGCCACCTCCGGATGCTCGCCGCGGCCACGGGCGTGCCGGACGCGCGGGTCGACGAGGTGCTCCACATGGTCGGGCTGGAGTCGGTGGCGAAAAAGCAGCCGAAGGGTTTCTCCCTCGGTATGGGCCAACGGCTGGGGCTGGCGTCCGCGTTGCTCGGCGACCCGCACACGCTGATCCTCGACGAGCCGGCCAACGGACTCGACCCGCAGGGCATCAACTGGCTACGCGGCTTCCTCAAGGACTTCGCCGCGTCCGGGCGGTCCGTTTTCGTCAGCAGCCATCTGCTCGCCGAGATGGCCCTGATGGCCGACCACCTGGTGGTGATCGGCAAGGGCCGGACGATAGCGAACGAATCGGTCGCCGACTTCGTGACGAAGAGCTCTCGCAGTGTCGTCGTGGTCCAGAGCGACGCTCGCGATGGATGGCAGACTTCGCTGCATCAGCCGAAGCTCCTTCTGTTCAAGGACTTCGCTCAGGCCCTGCGGAGACGGCGCGAACGCCAAAGCGGGCCCCCATTTCTATGGGTGGCCCCGCTCAGATCAGCAGGTTTTTTTACCACCCGCGCGCGTGCCACTCCGGCACATGCGGACGCTCGGCGCCCAGGGTCGTGTCGTTGCCGTGGCCCGGGTAAACCCAGGTCTCGTCCGGGAGCGCGTCGAAGATCTTCTCTTCGAGGCCGTCCATCAGACTCGTGAAGTCCACCCGATTTGTTGTCCTTCCAGGACCACCCGGGAACAGGCAGTCCCCGGTGAACACATGGGGATGGCCGTGCGGGTCGTCGTAGACGAGCGCGATGGAGCCGGGGGTGTGCCCGACCAGGTGGCGCGCGGTGAGCTCCACGTGCCCCACCCGGATGGTGTCGCCGTCGTCGACCAGGACGTCGGTCGGCACCGGGATGCCGTCGGCGTCGTCCCGACCGGCGTACGTGCGCGCGCCGGTGGCCTCGACGACGGCGGCGAGCGCCTGCCAGTGGTCGCCGTGCTGGTGTGTGGTCACGACGGACGCGATGCCGTCGTCACCGATCATGCCGATCAGCGTGTCCGCGTCGTTGGCGGCGTCGATCAGCAGTTGCTCGTCCGTGGCCCGGCAGCGCAGCAGATAGGCGTTGTTGTTCATCGGGCCGACCGCGATCTTGGTGATCATCAGGTCCTTGAGCTCGTGCACGTCGGCGGGGCCACCGACCGTCACCTGTCCGCTGTACGTCATGTCCGCAGCCTATAGCGGCAGAGCGCCCAGGGGCTGTCCAGCCGCCGCAACGGCAGGACGCCCCCGGGGGACCGCCGGGCGCCTACAGCGGGGGCAGCGTCGGCAGGGCGCCGCCCTCCACGGTCAGCCCCGCCCCGTCACGGCGCCCGGCGAGCCAGCCGAGCAGGTCGGGTCCGGAGCCACGGACGGTGACCTCGGAATCGCCCGCCTCCCGGCCCGTGCTCCACGCGTGCGTGCCGTACGTCAGACGGGTCGGCGGGACATCGGGGTGCCCGGAGAACCGCTCGGCGAGGAAGTCGATCTCCCGCTCCACGAACTCGGCCGGCAGATCCTCCAGCTCGTACCCGATCCCGAGATCCACATGGTGCAGCTCCACTTCGACCCACCGCCGGAACGGCACCCGGGCCGCGGCGTCGGTGACCCCGTTGCGCAGCTCCACGGTGCGCGACCAGTCCGCGGGCGTTGCTCCTGTCTCCTGGAAACGGGCCGCGCTCTCGCGTACGTCGGTGAGCTGGACGTCGAGAGGGCGCGGGGCGTCCCGTTCGATGTCGGCGTCCCTCGCCGTGGCCGAGACGTACATGGGCCGCCCGTCGAGGACGTTCACGAGGGCGTCGGCGTTACGGGCGAGATGGGCGAGGACATGGCCACGGCTCCAGCCGGGAAGCCGTGACGGCTCGGCCACCGACGCGTTGTCCATCTTGGCCGCTGCGGTGAGCAGCCGTTCCGTCGCTTCACGTACAGACACCAGGTCACGAGCGTGATCAATCATGGTGCTGACATTAGCCCCGCCACACCTTTGGGTGAAGGTGGTGAACGGGTGCCGTAAATCGAATGCGCGTGCTATAGGGTCGGTCGTGGCGTCGGGCATGCTGGATGCCCGCGGATTGTTATGCATCCCGGAATCCGACCGGCGTTGTCAGTGGCTCCCCCTAGTCTGAAAAACACGGGGGCCTCGAAGCCGAGAACACACGGGGGCCTCGCCCCCCTGTCACTTCTCTCAAGAAAGGTGCGGACCGGCGTGGCCGACCGTCTCATCGTCCGTGGCGCGCGCGAGCACAACCTCAAGAATGTCTCGCTCGACCTGCCGCGCGACTCGCTCATCGTCTTCACGGGCCTGTCGGGGTCGGGCAAGTCCTCGCTGGCCTTCGACACCATCTTCGCCGAGGGCCAGCGACGTTACGTGGAGTCACTGTCCTCGTACGCCCGGCAGTTCCTCGGTCAGATGGACAAGCCGGACGTCGACTTCATCGAGGGACTGTCCCCGGCGGTCTCCATCGACCAGAAGTCGACCTCGCGCAACCCGCGCTCGACGGTCGGCACGATCACCGAGGTCTACGACTATCTGCGTCTGCTCTTCGCACGCATCGGCAAGCCCCACTGCCCCCAGTGCGGCCGCCCGATCTCGCGCCAGTCGCCGCAGGCCATCGTCGACAGGGTCCTGGAGCTGCCGGAGGGGAGCCGCTTCCAGGTGCTGTCACCGCTGGTACGAGAGCGCAAGGGCGAGTTCGTCGACCTCTTCGCCGACCTCCAGACCAAGGGCTACTCCCGCGCGCGCGTGGACGGCGAGACGATCCAGCTGTCCAACCCGCCCACACTGAAGAAGCAGGAGAAGCACACCATTGAGGTGGTCGTCGACCGTCTCACGGTGAAGGACTCCGCCAAGCGCCGGCTCACCGACTCCGTGGAGACCGCCCTCGGCCTGTCCGGCGGCATGGTCGTGCTCGATTTCGTAGACCTCTCCGAGGACGACCCCGAGCGCGAGCGCATGTACTCGGAGCACCTGTACTGCCCGTACGACGACCTCTCCTTCGAGGAGCTGGAGCCGCGCTCCTTCTCCTTCAACTCGCCCTTCGGCGCCTGCCCCGAGTGCACCGGTATCGGCACGCGCATGGAAGTCGACCCCGAGCTGATCGTCCCGGACGAGGACAAGTCCCTCGACGAGGGCGCCATCCACCCCTGGTCGCACGGCCACACCAAGGACTACTTCGGGCGCCTGATCGGCGCCCTCGCGGACGCGTTGGGATTCCGGACGGACATCCCCTTCGCCGGTCTGCCGCAGCGCGCCAAGAAGGCCCTGCTCCACGGCCACAAGACGCAGATCGAGGTCCGCTACCGCAACCGGTACGGCCGCGAGCGTGTCTACACGACGCCGTTCGAAGGGGCCGTCCCCTTCGTCAAGCGCCGGCACAGCGAGGCCGAGAGCGACGCCAGCCGCGAGCGCTTCGAGGGCTATATGCGCGAGGTGCCCTGCCCCACCTGTGAGGGCACCCGCCTGAAGCCGATCGTCCTCGCGGTGACGATCATGGAGAAGTCGATCGCCGAGGTCTCGGCGATGTCCATCAGCGACTGCGCGGACTTCCTGGGCAAGCTGAAGCTCAACGCCCGCGACAAGAAGATCGCCGAGCGCGTGCTGAAGGAGGTCAACGAGCGGCTGCGGTTCCTGGTCGACGTAGGCCTCGACTACCTCTCACTGAACCGCGCGGCCGGCACCCTCTCCGGCGGCGAGGCCCAGCGCATCCGCCTGGCCACGCAGATCGGCTCCGGACTCGTGGGCGTGCTGTACGTCCTGGACGAGCCCTCCATCGGTCTGCACCAGCGTGACAACCACCGGCTCATCGAGACCCTCGTCCGCCTGCGCGACATGGGCAACACGCTCATCGTCGTCGAGCACGACGAGGACACCATCA